>JBBDYI010000107.1:0-35212 GCA_040901705.1 Pirellulales bacterium
ACCCCCCTATTGTTAGCACAACCCACGACAGCGCGCAAAGTGCGACATGCGCCCCAGCCGTCGGTCGGCGGCTTGTTTGTCTTGACCCTCGTTGGCCGCATTCCTATACTCCCGCCCGCTTTGCCGCGTCGCACGGAGGCGGGCGCGGCGGATGGCACATCTCTATTCGATCAATTCGACTCAGGTATTACGGAGAAAACCGGCATGTCACGCAGGGAAGCGTATCGTTCGGCCGGACGCGCGGCACAGCGGAAGCGTTGGTTTCGGATGGGGTTTGCGGCGGTGGCGATCGTCGGCACGTGCGTCGCGGTCCGCTATGCTTGGCCGCCTTATTCGGCCAGCGCCGACGACGAAAACTATGCCGAGACGGCCGGTACGCCGGCGGTTGCTCCGCGGTCGCCCGACGAGGTGGCGGTGGTCAACGGCGAGAAGATCATGCGGGCCGAATTGGCGGCGGAATGCTTGCGGCACTACGGGGCGGAAGTGTTGGAGACCCTGGTGAACAAGGAATTGATCGCGGCCCATTGCGTGGAGCAGGGCGTGACGATCGAGGAACAGGAGATCGACGCGGAAATCGCGCGGCTCGCGCAGCGGTTTCAGGTGCCGGTCGACCAGTGGCTGGAGATGCTGCAAAAAGAACGCGACGTCAATCCGGAGCAATATCGCCGCGACATCATTTGGCCGACGATCGCGCTGAGGAAGCTGGCGTCGGGCCGGCTGCAAGTGACCGAGCAGGAGCTGCGCGAGGCTTTCGAGATGGAGTACGGTCCGCAGGTGAAGGCGCGGATGATCGGCGTCCGCGGCGAGCGGGCCAAGGCGATCAAGATTCAACAGCAGGCCAAGGCGAATCCGAAAGATTTCGGCCGGCTTGCGCGGGCCGAGTCGGCCGACGCGGAAAGCGCCAGCGCGAACGGCTGGATTCAACCGATCCGCTTGCACGCGGGCGACAAGAAGATCGAGGACGTGGCCTTCGCGCTCAAGGACGGCGAAGTTTCCGAGATCATTACGATCGGCGATCAGCACATCATCTTGCTGTGCGAAGGGCATGTGCCGCCGCGACAAGTGAAGATCGAGGACGTGGCCGATCGACTGGCCGAGGCGATTCGCGACACCAAGCTGCGCGACGCGGCCGCCGATCTGTTCAAGCAACTGCAGAAAAACGCCAAGGTCGTCAACGTTCTCAACGACGAGCCGTTGAAGAAGCAGATGCCGGGCGTGGCGGCCACGATCAACGGCCGCCCGATCAGCATCAAGGCCCTGTCGGAGGAATGCCTGACGCGGCACGGCAAGGACGCGCTCAACGGCCTGGTGAATCGCCGCATGATCGAGCAGACGCTGCGCAAGAACAATGTGAAGGTCAACGGTCAGGATATCGACGACGAGATCGCGGAAGCCGCCGCGCGGATGGTCGGTAAGAACAAAGACGGCCAGCCGGACGTGGAAAAATGGCTCGAAGAGGTTACGAAAGAGCCGGGCGTGACGGTCGAGCTGTACGTCCGCGACGCCGTGTGGCCGTCGGTCGCGATGAAGGCGCTCTGCAAGGCGCAGGTGAAGATCACGGACGCGGACCTCGCCGAGGCGTTCGAGGCCAACTATGGCGAGCGGGTTTCGTGTTTGGCGATTCTGTTGGACGATCAGCGCAAAGCTCAGCGGGTGTGGGAAATCGCCCGCCAGGATCCGTCGCCCGAGGCGTTCGGCAAATTGTCCGCCGAGCATTCGACCGACGCGAGCGTGCGCGCGCTCAATGGCGAGATTCCGCCGATCGGCAAGCACGGAGGGCGTCCGATGCTGGAAGAACAAGCTTTTGCGCTCAAGACGGGCGAGTTGTCGGGCATTATCCAATCGGACGGCAAATTCGTGATTTTGCTATCCCTGGGGCGAACGACGCCGCCGACGGTCACGCTCAAGGATGTGCATAGCCAGCTTTACGACCACGTGTATCGCGTCAAGCTCAACGACGCGATGGGCAAGCTGTTCGATCAGATGCAACAGACGGCCACGGTGACGAACTACCTGGACGCGAGCAAGTCGCGCCGGCCGGCCAAACCACGCGCGGCGGCATCGACCGCGGCGCGATCGGGGTCGACTGCGACCCGGTAGCGAAGGGTGCGTCGTCGGTCGCAAGTGAAAGGCAAATCGGGTAACGGTTTAGCCGATCGAAGCCAACCACGGATTTTACGGATAACCTAGCGCGGCCTTTGGCCGCAACCAAAACGGTCCGGCAAGCAAATCCGAAACACGGAGGAAAAATGGAAAGTGATGAACGATGATTGATGAGTGATGAATGATGAATGATGAACGAGCGGCGATGCCACCTTACGATTGGAAACGCCACTCATCACTTATCGTTTGCATGTCCTCCGTGTCTCCGTGCCTCCGTGTTTTCAAGTCATGCATGAATCCTTCTCAGGCCGCGAAGATTTGGAGCGTTAGTAGTACGGATGTTGTCCGACCGGCCGAGCCGTGGGGTTAGTGGACCGCGCTACTAATTCGGAACTCCTTGATCGCGTGCGAAAACCTGGGCTGATTGGTTTTTTCAACGCGGAGTACGCGGAGGGCACGCGGAGGACGCAGAGAAGACATTTTTGGGAACCTTGCCAATGCGCCGTTAAGCCTCGCTCGCGCTTTTTTCTGCGTACTTTGCGAAACCTCTGCGACCTCTGCGTTAAAGAACGAACCGGCTTGTCTTTTGGTTGCGGCCTACGGCTGCGTTGTGTCCTACGGCGGCTCCAAGGATCCGTGAATTCCGCATGAGTTGAGGATAAGCCGCGGCGTATCGCTTTCTTCGAACGCGGCGTTTTGGGACGCCTTGCGGCAAGGCTGGCGACGAATTCTGTCGAAACGCGGCAAGATCGATTGCGAATCGGTCGAATTCTCCCCTAGCGTTGGTTCGCCGCGCGCGTTGACCTTGCTTTCGCCGCAGCGGGGTTATACGATCAGTACAGTTGGGTAAACTCGCCGGGCTACGCCGTTTGGGCAGCGGCGATCCTTTGCCGATGAGTCGCTCGCATCAAACATTCTGACCGCTAAAGGGCTTCGCATGAGTCGACTTCCCTCTCAACTTTGGGCGTGTTGTGTTCACCGGCCGAGAATCGTCGTCGTCGCCACGCTGGCGGCGGTGTTGGGCGGTTCGATGTGGCTGTCCGGCCAGGTTCAGACGCTCAACGTGGCGGCGCCGCAGCCGACCGATCGGCAGATCGCGTTGGTTGTGTCCAATCTGATGCAAGAAGGGCATTTGACTCGCGAGAAGCAGAATCTGGACGACACGATCTCGGAGCGCTGTTTGACGTCGTATCTCAAGGCGCTCGATCCGATGAAGCTGTATTTCGAGCAGTCCGACATCGACAAGTTCATGGAGTATCGGGACAGCCTGGACGACATGGTCAAGAAAGGCGACATCAAGGTCGCCTATATGGTCCACGATCAGTTTCTCAAGCGGGTCGATGAGCGGGTGGAGTTGGTCGACAAGCTGTTGCAGTTGCCGTTCGATTTTGCGATCGACGAGGAAGTGACCGTTGACGGCGACGCGACCCAATACGCCAAGACGCCGGAAGAAGTTTACGAGCGGTGGCGGAAGATGCTCAAGTACGAACTGCTCGTCATCAAGGCCGACGAGAAAGAAGAATTCGATCTGGCCAAGGCGAAAGAACGTCTCGATCGGCGGCACCACACGCGGGCGAAGTATCGCCATCAGACGAACAGCGACGACCTGTTGGAGCTTTATCTTTCGTCGCTTACGAGCGGATACGATCCACACACTTCCTACATGTCGCCGACGTCGGTGGAGAATTTCAACATCGAGATGAAGAAGAAGCTGCAAGGGATCGGCGCCCAGTTGCAGTCGGATGAAGGCTACACGGTGGTCAATCGCGTCGTGCAGGGCGGTCCGGCGGATCGCGACGGGCGGTTGAAGGAAAAGGACCGCATCGTGGGCGTCGGCGAAGGGGCCGACGGCGAGATCATCGACATCGTCGATATGCGGCTGACCGACGTCGTCAAGCATATCCGCGGCGACAAGGATACGGTCGTGCGGTTGGAAGTGCAGCCCGGCGGCAACGGCGAGCGGCAGACTTACAACATCACGCGGGCGGAAATCGAACTGAAGGATCAGATCGCTCGCGGCGAGATCATCGAAGACGGCAAGAAGGCCGACGGGACTCCATACCGGGTGGGCGTGATCGATCTGCCGAGCTTCTACATGGATATGGAAGCGGCGCGGCGACGGCTGCCTGACTATCGCAGCACGACCCGCGATTGCCGGGCGATTTTGGACGGCTTCCGCGACAAGAAAGTGGACGCGGTCGTGCTCGATCTGCGGCGCAACGGCGGCGGTTCGTTGATCGAGGCGATCAATCTGACCGGACTGTTCATCGACCAGGGTCCGGTGGTGCAGGTGAAGGATTCGCGCGGACAGGTGAATCACTACGACGATCCGGAGCCGGGCATGGTTTGGTCCGGCCCGCTGGTCGTGCTCACCAGTAAGTTCAGCGCCAGCGCCAGCGAGATTTTCGCGGGTGCGATTCAGGATTATCGCCGCGGCTTGATCGTGGGTGACAAGACGACGCACGGCAAGGGAACGGTGCAGAGCCTGCTCGACCTGGGCGAGGAATTGTTCCGGGCCAACGGTCCTGGCGTGCCGAATCTCGGTGCGCTGAAGATCACGATTCAGCAGTTCTATCGCCCCAGCGGCGACAGCACGCAGAAACGGGGCGTCGTGGCGGACGTGGAGCTGCCGTCGCTGACCACGCATCTGGACGTCGGCGAAAGCGACCTGGACTACGCGATCGAATTCGACCGCGTCGACGCGCTGCGGCTGGCGCAGAACGACTTCGTCGAGGACGCGCTGGTTTCGCAGTTGCGCGAGCGATCGAAGGGCCGCTGCGCCACGTCGGAGGACTTTGCGAAGCTGGACAAGCGGATTTCGCGGTATATGGAGCAAAAGGAGCGCAAGTCGATCACGATCAACGAGCAGAAGTTCCTGGCCGAGCGGGCCGAAGTGAACGCCGACAAGGAACTCGAAAAAGTGATCGAGGACGAGAACGATCCGAACCGCCCGATCGTCAAACGCGACTACTACTTCAACGAAGCGCTGGCGGTGACGCTGGATTACGTGGGGATGCTGAAGTCGAAGACGGCGAATAATTAGTCGCGCGGCGCATCGTCGAGCACGTTAGTCGCCGGCGGCCGATTGCTGTTGCCGGTTTGCTTTCGACCAGAAGAAGATGCCGAGGAGCGTATCGGCGAGCGCGGCGCAGCGGAGGACCAGCCGAATCGGGTCTTCGAAGGCGAAACTGGCGACGAGCATCAGCAGCGCCGCGGCGAACACGTTGATGGCAACGATGCGGAACGGGACGAGTTTCATCGAGGCTCCTCGTTGACGTCCGGGTTGAAGTGGCGACCCAACTTACATCGCGTTCGATGCACGCTGCATCGCGGATGTTCATCCGCGGCGCATGGCCCGGCTGATGTCGCGCTGGCTGTCGCGCTTTTTCAAGACTTCGCGTTTGTCGTGTTTCTTGCGGCCGCGGCACAGGCCCATCAGCACCTTTACGCGACCCTTGTTGAAGTACATCTTGAGCGGAATCAGGGTGAGTCCCTGCTCCGTCGCCTTGGCGGCGAATTTGTGGATCTCGCGGCGGTGCAGCAGCAGCTTGCGCGGCCGCTTGGGTACGTGATTGAGCAGGCTGGCCTGGGGATATTCGGGAATGTCGCAGCCGATGAGCCACACTTCGTCGTCCTTGACGCGGCCGTAAGCCTCTTCGAGCGACATCTTGCCGCCGCGGAGGCTTTTGACCTCGCTGCCGACCAACTCGATGCCGCATTCCAGCGAATCGAGCACTTCGTACTCGAATCGAGCGCGGCGGTTTAGCGCGATCGCACGCTCGTTGTCGTGGGCGCGGTCGACGGACTTGGCGTTTTTCTTCTTGGCCATTTCGCACCGACGGTCGGCGGAACGGGACGCGAGCGGAGAACTCCCGGCGTGGGAGGTTTCTCTTTTACGCGTCGCCGCCGTCGCTGGCAAGCGGCCGAATTGCGGGGGTCAGTCGGTTTCGCGGCTATTGTCGGCGGCCGGGGGTGCATTCGAGCCGGTCGCATCGGCCGCGTCGCCGGGCCGACGCCGCTCGTAGCCGAGCGAGAGGATGACTTCGAGGATTTCGCTGCACGTGGGGAACATCCGCCCGCTGCTGCGTTTGTAGTCGTCCAGGGCGCTCATGAACTCGACTTCGGCGTCGGAATAGTCGCGTTCGCAGGTGGTCGGGTCGATCTGGCGGCGGCGGGTGACTTTGGCCCGCCGTTCGAGTTGCCGCCGTTCGACGACGACGGGTTCTTGCTTGGTGCGGCGATCGGTCGTCTTGGTGCGGCGGTCCTTCGCGCGGCGACGGTCGACGGGAACGACAGTGCTGGATTTGCCGGTTTTGCCCACGCGATTTCCCCCTGGCCTCTGGTTGATGTGTCCATTGGTCGTATCCGACGCGGCTGCGTAGCGGGCACGCCCTGTCCTTGAACGAGCATCGGAGTACCGGCTGGGCAAGATTTAGGGGTCGCGAAAAACGTGCGGTTGCGCGAACTTCTGCGGATAGAGCAAACTTCTCTGTCGCAGGGGCGGAAACGGTTGCATCGAAGAACGGCCGAACTTGTCGGCTCCAAGCCGGGTTTTTCTGGGGTGCGGCATCAACTAAAAATGGTGAGTAATGTTGCGCAGCGGTTGGCCGCGTTCGAGAATGAGTTGGATGGTTTTTCAACGCGGAGGGCGCGGAGGTTACGCAGAGGGCGCGGAAAATTCGCTTTTTGCCGACACCAGGTGATCCACAGATGTCGCAGATGGGCGCAGATGAAATTTCGGTCGCAACCAGACGGAATTGGACTTATCGACGTCCTCAGATCGCCGCATTCTCCGCGTTAAGAAACGTACCCGCTTGTTTTTCGCCTGCGGCCAACGATCGCACTACGGTTCAACCTGCGCTATGGCGATGCCGCAACGATTGTTACGCCTTTGCCGCCGCCGGCTTCTTGGGTTTGGGCAGCATCAAAAACATGGCCATGCCGATCACTGCCGCGGCGGTGGAGCCGCAGAGCACGCCGATTTTTCCGGCGGAGAGCATCGAGGGGTGAAGCGCCAGGTTGGCGATGAACAGGGCCATCGTGAAGCCGATGCCGGATAAGCATCCGCCGGCGACGATCATGCCCCAGTTGACGCCGGAGGGCAGGGCGGCGACGCCCAGCCGCACGAATAGATAGCAGAAGGCGACGATGCCCAGCGGCTTGCCGACGAGCAGGCCGACGGCCACGGCGACCGCCACGGGATCGGTCAATTGCTGCGCGTCGAAAACGACGCCGGCGTTTGCGAGGGCGAATATCGGCATGATCGCGAAGGCGACCCAAGGGTGGAGCGTGCCTTCGAGATATTCGAGCGGCGAAAGCGTTTCGCGGGCGGCCCATTGCAGGCGGCGGACCTTGTCGGCCTTGTGTGGCTCTGCATCCCAGTCGTCGCCCTGGACCAGGTGGCTGACCCGTTCGAGCAGTTCGTTGAAGATGCCGCGGTTGATGTAGCTGCGGGCCGGCGTCATCAATCCCAGCGCGACGCCGGCGATCGTGGCGTGGATGCCCGACTCGTGGACGGCCAGCCACACGAACGAGCCGATCAGCACGTAGGGACCGAAGCTGCGGACGCCGATGCGGGCGAAAAGGTGAATGACGATCAGCCCGACGAGCGCCGCGAGAAGCCAGTTGGAGTTGAGGTGGTCGGTATAGGCGATGGCGATGACGAGGATGGCGCCGATATCGTCGACGATGGCCAGCGAGAGCAACATGACGCGCAAGCCGTGGGGTACGCGATCGCCGAGCACGGCCATGCAGCCGACGACGAAGGCGATATCGGTGGCCATCGGGATGCCCCAGCCGCGCTCGCCGGGCCGGCCGCCTTGGAGGGCGAGGTAAATTGCGGCCGGCGCGAGCATTCCGCCCAGTGCCGCGGCGATGGGCAGTGCGGCTTTGCGTACCTCCCGAAGCTCGCCGAGCACCAGTTCCCGTTTGACTTCCAGTCCGACGACGAAGAAGAAGATCGCCATCAGGGCGTCGTTGACCCAGTGTTCGAGGGTCAGATCAAGCGAGAAACTGCCGATCTGAATGGCGATGGGCATCATCCAGAAGTGATGCACGGCCTCGGCCGATTCGCCGTTGGCCATAATCAGCGCCGCCACGGTCGCCAGCAGCAGCACGACGCCGCTGGCCGACTGAATGTGGAGGAACCGGGCGATCGGGGCGATCACCTTATGCACTGGTTCTTTGGGAAGCGATAGCCGGTCGCCGGCGTCTTTCGATCGGGCCATGCGGATTCGTCTCCAAACGTAGACGGGAGCGATTGGTTCGCGTTACAGGGACGCGGGGGCAGGACGTATTACCTAGTGCGGCCGCTGGCCGCAACCAAAACGGTTCGGTAAGTCAATTCGAAGCACAGAGGCACGGAGACACGGAGGACATGCAAACGATGAGGGATGAGTGGCATTTCCAATCCTAAGGTGGCATAGCCGCTCGTTCATCGTTCATCGTTCATCGTTCATCGTTCATCGTTCATCGTTCATCACTTTCCCTTTTCCTCCGTGCCTCCGTGTTTTCAAGTCATGCATGAATCCTTCTCGGGCCGCGACGATTTGGAGCGTTTGTAGTACGGAGCGGTTCACGTTGAGCGGCATCAATCGGCGGCGGCGGTGTCGGCCATTCGTACTCCGTCGTCATTGATCGCGAACGGCAGCACGTCGTCGGCGCAGGCGCTGCCGCGATGTTTGGCGATGTACATGGCGCGGCCGATCCGCGTGCCCTGGCGGATTTTGCCCAACAGGATAACGGTATTCGCACCGGAGAGCACATCCCCCTCGTCGAGCGAACGGGAGATCAGGTCTTCGAGCATCGTCTCACGCGACGTGACCAGCAGCAGGCAGGCGACGGAGGCCGGATCGTAGCGGCACCGGGCTGCCGCGTCGGCGTGGCGGCGATAGTGCTGCCGAAACAGATCGCGGGCGACCCACTCGGGATCCTTCCGCAGCACCTGATGGTACAGGTACTCGAACATCTCGAACTGAATCGATTCGCTTGGCCGGTCGACCGGTTCGATGCCGTCGACGACGATGCGGCGGACGCCGCGAACGAGGTTGCCGTAGACGAAAGCGATGGCCGTGGTGATGCGGGCGTTCATCTGGGCCTGCCACTCGTGCCACGTAAAGAAATCCTCGCCGGTGCGGGTGATGCGGCGGCTGCGGTGGTCGAACACGCGGAGATAGTCGCCATGCGACGGGCGGTCGAAGAAGTCGTCGAGGTCGGGCGTCGCGTCGGCGTCGATTTGCTCGAGCCTTCGCGAGAAGATTCGCTCGGCGTAGGCGGCGTGGGATTGCGAATCGCCGCGGACGCTCATGTCGAAGAACGCACCGGGCGCGGCTTCGTCGCGTGCGCCGGCCTGAGCGAATTGGACGCCGAACTGGGTCTTGCCGATGCCGGTCGCGCCGACGAGGACGGTGAGCGCGCCGCCGATAAGCCCTCCGCCCAACTGCTGGTCGAGTCCGCTCACACCGGTGGAAAGTCGTTTTGCCGCGTTCATTTCACGGTTCTAACGAGAATTCCCGCGGCATTCAATGGCGGCCAATCGCGCTGAGGATCGTCGCGTCGAGTGGCGGCGCGACGATTTGCAAAGCGGATGTGGGCGGACGATAATTGCCGTTGCTTGGCGTCGAGATGAAAAGGGTTCCGTAACGCTTTGGCGTTGGCTATCGGCGAGAGAAGCCGTTCGGCCGGAATCAAGAAACGAGTCGAGTGCTTCAACGCAGAGGACGCGGGGGACGCGGAGGTTCGCAGAGAATCCAAGGCGTCGACGTCGCGTCGCCTAATGAAAAATCAACTGCCGACAAACTGCGGCGACGAGGCCGTACAATTTGCAGGGCAACGAATTGGGAAACAGCTTCAATCGCGTCACTCTGCGTATCCTCTGCGTCCCCCGCGTCCTCTGCGTTCATCTGGACCGGTCCGCTTTGCCCAAGTAGTTTCAAAGTTCAGAAGAATTTTTGTTAGGAGCAGGTTCATGCAGACTCGCACGACTATTCGTATTGCCGTCGCCTTGGCCGTTTCGTTTTCGCCGTGCGCCGCGCCGGCGGCGCGGGCCGAGGATGAGTCGCCTGCCGATGCGAAGCCTGCGGCCGAGGGGAAGTGGATTCAGCTGTTCAACGGTAAGAATCTCGACGGCTGGACGCCGAAGATTCGTCACGCCAAGCCTGGGGAGAATCCCGGCAACACGTTTCGCGTCGAGGACGGCCTGCTCAAGGTCGGCTACGACCAGTATGAGAAGTTCGACGAGAAATTTGGGCACTTGTTCTACAACGAGCCGTTCTCGCACTATCGCTTGCGGGTCGAGTATCGATTCGTCGGCGAGCAATGTCCCGGCGGGCCGGGCTGGGCGATTCGCAACAGCGGCATCATGATCCACGGCGAAACAGCGGACGAGATGACCGTTGATCAGGATTTCCCGGCCTCGATCGAAGTGCAGTTGCTCGGCGGCGCGAATACCGGCGAGCGGCCGACCGCGAATCTTTGCACGCCGGGCACGAACGTCGTGATGGACGGCCAACTCATCACGCGGCACTGCACCAACTCGAAGGCGAAAACCTATCGCGGCGACGAGTGGGTGACGGTGGAAGTCGAAGTCCACGGCAGCAAGGTAATCCGGCACATCGTCGAGGGGAAGACCGTGCTCGAATACCACGAACCGCAACTCGACGAGCGCGACGCGCACGCCAAAGCGCTGGCGGCGAAGAAGGGCGGCAAAATGCTCGAAGGGGGGACGATCTCGCTACAGTCGGAGAGCCACCCGGTGGAGTTTCGCAAGGTCGAGTTGATGAAGCTGGAGGAGTAGTGTCGCGCGGCGAGCGGTCAGCACACTGTCTCGCCGAGTTCTGCGAAAAGCTGCTTCATTTGTGTCGAGGAGAGCGCTTCGTCGACGTCGATGGCTGGATTGGTCACGCTTTCGAGCCACGAAACGTAGTTCGCCAGCGTGCCGCGGGGCCATTTCTTGGGCGTGCGGCGGATTGGCGCGAGTAGTCCTTCGACGGCATGCGTTGCGCGGGTGATCGGCTCGCAGGGAATCACCATCGACGCCGATTTGATCGTGTGCAGCGTGCGGAATAGCGACTGCGACTGGTCGTCGCTGAACGTGCCGTCGGCGGCCGTGGCCAACTGGCGGTTGAGGTCGCCGGTGTGGTCGGCAAGCTCGTCGAGGAACGTTTGCCAAAGCTGTGGGTTGACGTCCTGGGGCACGCGGGCGGGCTTTGGCTCGCCCGACGTCAACTTTGAGCCCGCCTTCGACGCCGGCTTGGCCCGCGCATCCGACGGCTCGGCGTCGCAAGTTGGTGCAATCTTTGCTGTCGAAGGCTGCGATGCGCACGTCGCGACGGTGGCGGCCGTGGCGTTGATTTGCTTGTCCGGTGCGGCATCGGCGGCGATTGCGTCGGCCACCGCCGCCGTGGCCGCTTCGGCGGCCGTGGCGCCTTCCCGGGCTTTGGCGATCATGCCGTCGGCGACCTCGACGATCTTGTTCAGTTCGGGCTTGGAGATCTGCATGTCGGCCCCCACCGCCGCGCCCTTCTTCATGTTTTCGGGCGTGACGATCGAGGAATAAAGCAGCACCGGCAACTCGCGAAGCTGCGGATTCTGTTTGATCCGTTTGGTCAGATGCAGCCCGTCGACCTGCGGCATTTCGATGTCGCTGATGATCAGGTCCGCGACGCCGGCGGCGCTGCCGGTTTCGGCCAGCCGCTGCTCGATCCAGTCCCAAGCTTGGGCGCCGTTCTCGAAGATTTCCAATTGCGTGTAGCCGCTGTCGCGGAGCGTGGTGCTGAGTGCCTGGCGAATTGTGGGCGAGTCGTCGCACATGACGATCCGCAACTGTTCGCGGGGGAGGTTGAGCGTGTTCGCAATCGGCCCGACGCGATAGGCCTGTTGCGTGACCTGGTCGATGATCATTTCGAAGTCGAGCATGACGATCAGGCGGTTGTCGCAATGGACGACGGCGGTGACGGGCGTTTGGCGGAGGGCTTCCAGCGGCGGCATGCCCATCACTTTTTCCCAGCTCAGGCGGTGAATCCGCTCGACGCGATCGACGAGAAATGCGGTTTGCTGCTGGTTGAAGTCGGTGAGGATCATCGTCGACTCGGCTTCGGGGCCGGTGGTGGCGATGCCCAAGTGGTCCGCCAGCGAAACGCACGGCACGACGCGATCGCGGAGGCGAAACACGCCGCGGACCGACGGATGCGACTTGGCCAGGGCCGTGATGTTGGGCCGGGGGAAGACTTCGCGGACTTTGGCGACGTTGATGCCGACGTTGAACTCGGCGATGTTAAAGACCAAGACTTCCAACTCGTTGGTGCCGCTCTCCAGCAGGATTTCCTTGTCCATCAAGATCTTGCCGACGTTCGCTGCCATGTTCAGCTCCTGTGGAATACGGAATCGCCGCGGGCGGTGGCCCCGAAAAAGTCGCGTCGCGACGATGCACCGTGCGATGTCGCCTTTATCGATTGCCTAGAGTGGGCAATGTGAGAAATGTTTGTCGGCGCGATGCAGCCGGCGCTGGCGGCCGTATCTGCAGAATCGATTGCGCGGGCGGCGCGGCGGTGGCAAGCTCGTGCGTCGCTCGTCGAACCGCATCGGCGGAGGTTTGTGAGTTCGGGTGGTGCGGGCTATTCGCACGAATCGGCTTGTGGGCGGTCTGTCGCGGCTGGGCGCGCGGTGGTCTCCGACAATAGCCGCTTGATGGCGAGCGGATCCAACGGATCGAGCCGCAACAGGGTTTTGGCGACCTCGTCGGCCAAATCGGCTTTGCCCAGGCGGGCGAGGCACCACAGCAAGCCCTTGCCGGACTCGTGAAAACCCTGGTTGGCGGCGAGGCGGTAGGGAAGCGTTCCCCGCGAATTGCCGAATGCCTTGACGCCCAATTGAAAGGCGATTCCGAAGTGTCCGCGGGCGAGGGTCAGGTCGTCGTCGGCGAGGGCCAATTCGCCGAGCAGCCGGTGGGCGTCGATGAAATCGTGGCAGCCGGAGAGCAGCCAGCGGATTTCGTCGATGGCGATCTCGATTTCCCCGGCGGCGACCATTGCGCGGGCCTCTTCCATGTCCTCGGCGCGTTCGAGGGCGCAGCGGGGGTGCAACAGTTCGAACTCTCCCGCGGCGAAGGGGCGGATGCGGATCGACGACGAAGATCGCGACGGCGAGGAGTGTGGCGGTGACTTGCCGCGATTGGATTTCGATGCCGACTGCGATGCCGGTTCGGACGCCGGTTTGGGCGGCGTGAGACTCGAAGCGGCGGCGGCGTCGCGCGAGCCGGCCGCGGAACGCTTTTCGCGCCGCGGCTGGCCGTTTTTTCGCTCTTCGCGCCGATCGCTTGACAAGAGTATCGCCTCTGGAGATCGCCGTTCGTCGATGCGTTTATGGCTGGGCAAGCGGCCGTGGAACATCCGCCTCGACGCAGCGTTCCAAGCTAACTCGCACGCGGTGGGTCGTCCACTGGTCGGCGAATTGTTTCGTAGGTCGTAGTGCGTTCGCACGGTGGATCGAACGGGGTGAGACGCACCACGCGACGCGACATGGGTGGTGGCCTCGCCTTCGTTCGACCTACCCTATGCGAATCTTGCCGAGAAAGCCGGGTACGTCGAATTCGATGAAACTGGGCGCATTTTTCAAGCAACTGGTGCCGCCGATCGGCGATAATCCCAGTGTTCGGCGGGCAATGCGATTGGCGGCCAACGCCGAACGCCGCGGCAAACTGGCCGCGGGACGGGCAATTCCAGCAAATCCTCGGAACACGCACGGCGAGCCGAAGCGACAGCCGCAGGCAACGACGTTGGTCATCCAACCACGAACGCGCAACTGGCGTTGCCCCGGCGAGAGACGCCTACCCGCTCTACGACGATCGCTCCTCGCGTCTCGCCGTGCGTGCCTTCCGTTTTCGATAATCGGCCGACTGGTCGCAGCGCGGCGCGGATGTTTCGCGATGGAGTTTATCTCCTCGTCGAGCATGCGTGCCACGCTGCGATTTGATTTTTTCTGGGGAGGTGGCTCGGTCGGGAGACCGGCCACAGCGGCGTGTGCCGGTGCGCAGGGCCGGGCGTCTCGTGCGGTTCGTATAGAGCGCCGATTTTCTCTTGCTTGCGTTGCTGGCGGGCGATGTGGCGAAGTTGGCCGGGCTCGGCAATGCAGAGCGTTGACGCGCGGCTGTCGCAGCGCGTTGTCACCGACCGCTATCGTTGCCAGCGGCATGTACCGCCGGTGGCCGTTTTATCGGAATTATCCGAAACATTGGAATTCCTTTCCCAGTCTGCCGAAACGATATGGTGGACACGATCCATACGACGCGCACACATTCCCTTTGCGTTCCGTAACCGTCAGGGTGGGCCCGCGACATGATGATTGCACGACAAACCCTTCTGGGAATCTCTTTCGCTTGCGTCGCCGGGTTCGTCGGCGTTTCGGTGGCGTTAGGACAAGCGCCATCGGCGTACGACGCGCCGCCGCCGTCGCCGCGGAGGAGCGAGATCGCCGCGAGCGAATCGCCGCTACGCGAAAGCGAGGCGGCCGAGGCAAGCAACCAGAAGGCAAGCCACAGAGAGTTGATCGAAATGCGGCCGAAGATTGGCGCCATGCCGGTCGCTTCGGAACGGACCTCGCGTTCCGGAGCGCGTCCGTTGCCGATCGAGGGCAAGTGGCAGGACGTCGTGACGACATTCGAGCCGGACTGCGGGCCGCGCGATATGCGCGATTTCTCGCCGGGCGCGGGCGTAACAGGCGAATTGTACGATGACTACAAGGGCGTGAACGACCGCTGGTGGGTCGAGTTGGATTACTTGCGGTGGCGCGCTCGAGGATACAGCGTGCCCGCGCTAGTGACGCAAAGCCCTGTCGGAACGAATCCGGCGGTTGCTGGCCGTTTGCCGGACGCCGAGATACTGTTCGGCGACGACGCGCTCGCCGGCGACTGGCGCAACGGCGGGCGGGCGCGGTTGGGATGGTGGGCCGTCGATGGGCAATTCGTCGGCTATCAGGCGGAGTATTTTGGCCTGGAAGGACAGAGCAACGACTTCAATGCTACGAGTACTTCGGCCGGACCGCTGCTGGCGCGGCCGTTCTTCAATTCGTCGATCGGGGCCGAGGACGCTTCACTGCTTTCCGGTCCGGGGCTGACGATCGACCTGGGGACGGGACCGTTTACCTACGACGTGGACGGATCGATCAACATTTCGACCTCCAGCGACATTCACTCGTTCGCCCTGACGCGGCGGCACGTGCTGTGGACCGACTTCGAACGCAACATTCGCACCGATTGGCTGCTCGGATATCGCTATTTCCGACTCGACGAAGGGATCGCCATCACCGACGTGGCGACGCTGAACAATCCGTCGGGCGGCCCGATCGCGCCGGGCACGCTGGTCCGCCGCATCGACGAGTTCGACACGACGAACGACTTCCACGGCGGCGAAGTGGGCCTTTCGGGTCAGATTCTCCGCGGTCGCTGGTCTTTGGATATGTTGGGCAAGCTGGCAGTGGGCAATACGGAGCAAAGCGTCGACGTTCGCGGCAATACGGCGATCAACCCCGGCGGCGTGCTGGGCTTTGTGCCCAGTCCCGACCTGGGTGGGTTTCTCGCGCAGCCGGATTTGAACATCGGCCGGCAGGTCCGTAACGCATTCACGCTGATGCCCGAAGCGGAGATGGCGGTTGCCTTCCAGGTGAATGACTATGTAAGCTTGCATTTAGGGGCGAACGTCGTGTACGCCAACCGCGTGGCGCGGCCGGGCAACCAGATCGACCGCAACGTCAATCCGACGTACTTCCCGCCGGCCAACGCGCCGACCGGTCAGGCGACGCCGCAGTCGAAGTTCGAACAGACGTACTTGCTGCTGTACGGTTTCAACGCGGGCATGGAAGTTCGCTGGTAGGCTTTGGGTTCTACGAACGTTTCCGCGAACAGGTGGTGCGGTCGGGAGACCGGCCACAACGGTGTGAGACCGACTGCAACCGCGGATTTGCGCACGGCGGCGACGCAATCGATTCGCACTTCTCGCCGTCCATGTCTGACGCCTCTGACGCCGCCGTCGACGATTTTCGCTGGTTGACGAGCGACACGGCCGCGCGTTGGCTGCGGTTGGCGGAGGAACTGGCCGACGAGCCGCTGTCTGGGGCCGAGCGTTTGCGCCGCGAACTCTCCGCGCCGCGGGCCGCGGTCGTGCTCGAACAGGCTCAACTTCGTCGCCGGGCGCGGAGAAAGTTCTCCGCGGCCGGGCGAATGTTCTTTACGGCCCGCGGCCTGGAGCAAGCGACGGACGAAACGATCGCCACGTATAAGCGGCGGCGATTCGCGGCGGGTGGCACGATTGCCGATTTGTGTTGCGGCATCGGCGGCGATCTGGTGGCGCTGGCGGCGCGGGGGCCGGTGGTTGGCGTCGAACGCGACGCGGCGACGGTCGTGCTCGCCGGGGCAAATCTTGCGGCAGTGGCGGCGGGTGACTTGAAGAATGCCCGCGTCGAATGCGGCGATGCCGAAGGGTTCGACGTGGGGCAGAGCGTGGCGTGGCATATCGACCCCGACCGTCGGCCGGCGGGAAAACGAACGACGCGTGCGGCGTTGCACGAGCCGAGCGACGTCGCCATCGACGCGCTGTTTAGGAAGAATCCCGCGGCGGCGGTCAAGCTCGCGCCGGCCGCGGAAATCTCCGACCGTTGGGCCGCCGAGGCGGAACTGGAATGGATCGGGCACGATCGGCAGTGCCAGCAACTTGTGGCCTGGTTCGGAGACTTGACGACGCAGAGCGGCGAGCGCCGGGCGTCGGTGCTGCGCGGCGGCGAGGTGCATTCGCTGATTGGTTCGCGCGGCATCGCTCCGGCGACGGCTCCCGCGGTCGGGCGTTTCGTCTATGAGCCGCACGCCGCGGTGTTGGCGGCCGATCTGTGGGGCGATTTGGCGATGCGGAACGAGTTGGCGTGCATCGAGCCGCGAATTCCTTACTTGACGGCCGACGCTCCGGTCGACGACCCGCTGTTGGCGCGATTCGAAGTGCTCGAAGTGCTTCCGTTTCGAGCGTGGCGATTGCAAGCGGCCCTGCGAGAGCGTCGCGGCGGCCGATTGGAAATCAAGAAGCGCGGCGTGGACGTCGATCCCGCAGCGTTGCGCCGCGAGTTGGCCGTCGAGGGCGACGAACAACTGACGGTGATCGTTACGCGCCGTGCTCGCAAGACGATCGCGATCATCGCGCGCCGCGACGTGGATTGACCGAACGCGATGGCGGCGGGACAAGCTGAAGGTTGGCGCTGGATTCGCATTGCCGCGCGATTTATTCGGTCGTCCGGACGATGTCGATTTCGATCGTTTTGCCCTGGGAAACTTCGACCTCCGCAAACACGCGGTAGGGAACTTTCGCCTTTTTGTGCAGTTCGCCGATCAATTCCTCGACCGCCGGCATGGTGTCGAGCATTTTGTCGATTTCGGTCTTGTCCGCGTCGATTTTTTCGAAGGCGGCGTCGGCCTCGGCCAGCAGGGCGGTAAGACGGACCTGTTCGCGTTGCAGCAAGACGCGCTGCGGAGGAAACGTCAGCAGTTGTTTGTCGATGTTCTCGATCTGCTTGCGCATCGTGGCGCGGTGCTGCTGCAATTCCTTCCATTGCTTGTCGGTGCGAATCTTCCGCACGCCGTAGTTCTTTCTTATATCGGCCACTTGCGACAGCGAGAGTGGAAAACTGTCCTTGGCGCCTACGATCCGCGGCGCGACGCGGAGGTGCAGGCCAGTGCGAAGCGCTTGCGGCTCGATGGAAAGCAGCGGCCGGTTTTCGTCGTCGAGCATGTCGAGGGCCAGGACTACTTTTTCTCGCGTCGGCGAGGTGAACCGCACGCGGCGGCGATCGTTCGCGAACGTTGCCTCGCGCGGCAGCGCGTCGATCGGACCGATCTCCAGCACCAGCTTGTCGGCTTTCGGCGGCGCGTCGACGGGGATCTCGACGAGGTCGGCCGCCGTGCTCAGGTCGAGGACCAATGCCGCGGCGGTCACCGGTGCGCGGAGCGGCAAGTTCGCTTGTTTTCCGGCGGCGCGAAGCTGCAGCAGGCAGTTTTGCAATTGGCCGGCGGTGGGTATCGACGCGGCGGACTCACGCCACTGGAATTGCACGGCACCGCCTGCGATCCACACGTCGGCCAGCGCGGCGGTCGGTGAAGTGGCCGCTGGAGTGGCTGCGCTTGGGGCGTCGCTGAGCAGACGCACCTGCCAGCGTTGCGCCGGCGGGTATTCGTTGGCGACGACGGCGAAACTTTGCCCTTCGCCGAGTGCGGCGGCGTCGGCTAGGAGCGTCAACGCATCCACGACCGGCGACGGCGAGCCGTGCAGCGCGACCAACGTATGCGCCGTTGTGTCGGTCGCGGCGGGAAGAGCGGCGTAGAGGGGAAGATTCTCGAACGGGTCGATGGGGATTGCATTAGTACCGTCCGCGGCGGAGTTATTGACGTCGGTTGCCGTGCCGGCTGCTGCGTTAGTGCGTATCGCGTTTGCATCGCTCCTGGCGATCGGCCGCTTTTCGCCGCCGTTCTTTTTGACGTCGGGGGATAGCTTGGCTGTGGTTGACGGGTCGGCATCGCCTGGCGCGACTTGGGGCGCATCGGTAACTTGCCGGTTGTCGTCGTCCTCGGCGACGATGTCGCTGGGCGGAAATAGTCCCAGCGGATCGACGCCCGCGAACCTGGCGAGCGCGACGACGGCGACGACCAGCGCGACGCTACCGCCGACTGCGGCGGCGATCCACATCGGCGCAGCGCGGCTTCCACCTGTGCCGCGGCGATTCCTCGTCAATGACGCGGTGGAGCCGGCCGTTGGCGCGGCGCCTAGGGCGGCGTCGAGATCGCTCACAGCCAGCATGTCGAGCGAATCTTCGCCGGACAGCTTATCGAGCGGTTCGACGTCGCTTGGGCCGCTTGCGGCGCGGGTCGCTGGTCCGAATGCCGAGGAAGTCGTGGCGGATGCGCGCTTCGCGGCGGCCGCGGCGGCGATCTTTTTTCGCAGTGTGACGTCGTAGTTGAGTTTGCGATCGGCGTCGAAGAGCGTCACGCGGGCCTTGCTCACTTCGTTGAGCACGCGCTGCGACGCGATTGCGTGTGGACCGTTTTGCATGGTCCGCAGGTGGTTCATCCGCTGGTCGGCGGCGCTGGAGATGACGTCGAGGTCGGTCTCGAAGGCCGCGATGCCCAACAGGCGATAGAAGTCCGGAGGTTGATCCTCCGGCCGAATGCCGAACCACTTGTAGTAGGGATCGAAGTTTGCGGCCATTGCGTTGAATCCCGGCGAATTCGCCCCGGCCCTCGCCTGATCTTAGGATACCACACTCGGGCGGCGAGTTCTTGGCTGGATGCGCGGCCGCGGTTTTGGCAAACGCCGCGTTCAAACGCCGTGTTCAAGCGCCGTATTCAAACGCTGCGCAAGCGAATTTCGAGCATCCGCAGCACGTCGGATTCGCTCGGCAACGGCGACGGCAGCACCGCTCGCGTGCGAATCGGAATGTCGTCCATGCGGTACATTGTGCCGGCCGAATGCAGGCCGTGTTTTGCGGTGGGGATGGTGATTCGGGCGGCGGCTGGCCCTTGCCGCGTGCTCGATACGAGCGGTTCGTGGCGACTGGCGATATGCACGACGGGGATTTGTGCGAGGTGGGCGACGGCCGGTGGGGTGAGACGTTCGCTCGCCACGCCGCCGACGATGAGCGCCGCGTCCGCTTCGCCGCGGGCGAGCACTTCGTCGGCCGTGTACTCGCCGGGGTTGTACCGCGGATAGCCGCGGGCGAGGTTCACGCCGAACGGGAACCCGGTCCGCCAGGTCATCGTTTTGTCGCCGCCGGTGACATTGCCCGACGCGCGGATCGAGCGGCAGATGAACCGCGTGTGGTCGTTCAGTTCCGCGACGAGACGGAACAGGGCTTCGCAATTTGCTTGCCGGCCGCGCGAGTGCATCAAGCCGCGGCCGAACACGATCGAACCGAATCGGGCCTGCTTCATTTGCTCGGCTAGTTCGGTCCAGGCCGCCAGCGGCACGCCGGTTTGGTGCTGGATTTCGTCGGGATCGAGGCGAACGCCGGCGACCAAGGCGCGTAGCGTATTGAGCACTTCGAAGTCGGTATTCGGCTTGATGATGAACGACTGGTCAACGGACCGCGTGGTTTCGTTTTCGCCGACGTCGATCGCCACGCACGTGCGGTCGGCGCGACCACGGGGAACGAACATGCCGGTCGCTTCGGCGCTGTAGCGGGTGAAGAATCGCGGGTAGGTGGCGACGACGTTCGTGCCCCAGAACACGATGAGATTGGCCCGGTTGCGCGTTTCGCCGAGCGTGCAAGTGACCTTGCCGGCGTTTTGAAAGCCCATGATCGACGGGCCATGGCCGCCGCTGGTGGCGGTATCGACGACGGCGTCGAGCCAGTCGGCGATGCCGATGGCCAGTCGTTGGGCCTCGGAGGCCATTTCCGGCAGGATGTATACGAGAGGATACCGAGCGGTCCGCAACAACTGAGCAGCGGCGGCGACGGCCCGTTCGAGAGTAACTGGCGCGGCGTCGACGCTGGCTGCGGCTGATGCTGCGGGGATTTCCGGGGCCGCGAGAAACCACGCCCGCCCTCGGTGGCAGGCGTTGGCTACTTCGACGACACGTCCGTCTTGGACGGTGAGGGCGATGTCGTCGCACAGGCAGCAACAAGCTGGGCAGACGGCGTCGGAAATGGTCTTTGGCAGCATGGGAGGATCCATGTTCACATTCCGGCCGCCGCATCGGCAAACCATCGCGCGTCGATCGCCGCTTCAGGTCGACCGCTTGCGGTGCGTGGGTATTGCGTGCGGAAACTCACGGCGTCACGCTCCCTTTTCCGCCAGCACGGCTTCGTGCTTCGCGCGGCGGCGGGCGGCGTAGCGTTTGACCATCTCGTCGGCGATGACGCCGGCCAACAGCACGAGGCCGATGATGGCGAACTCCAAATGGGTCGAGATTCCGAGCAGCACGATCGAGTTGGAAAGCACCCGCATCACGGCCGCGCCGATCAGCACGCCGAGAATCGCCCCTTCGCCACCACGCAGGCTGCAACCGCCGAGCACGGCGGCGGAAATCGCGTACAGTTCGTAGAAGTTCGCATGGCTGGCCGGCTGAATCAAGTTGAGATCGAGCGCGAACAGGATTCCCGCCACGCCCGCGAGAACGGAACAAATCACATACGCCAGGATCGTCATGCGGTCGGTGTTGATGCCGCTGTAGCGGGCCGCCTGCTCGTTGCGGCCGAGGGCCAGCAAGTAGCGCCCGTAGATCGTCCGATTGAGAAACACCGCCGCCAGCACCGCCACGACCAGCATGATGATGACCGGCATGGGCACGGCGACCCAGGCGATCATGTCGAGCGGGATGAGATTTCCTTGAGCGTCCAACGCATGTTTACCCGCCGTCGGATCCCAAAGAAACCGGCTCCAACTGCCGTCGCCGATCCAGCGTAGAAACGGAATCGGCACTTGGAACGGCTGGCCCGAGGCGAGGTATTTCAATCCTTCCAGGCTGGCGTCGAAGTGTTGCGTCTGCTCGTTGGTCAGATACCGCGCGTAGCCGCGATAGAACAGCAAGCCGCACAACGTGACGACGAACGGCTGCAATCGCACCTTGGTGATCAATACACCGTGCAGCACGCCAATCCCCACCGAGATCGCCAGCACGAGCGCGACCGCGAGAATGACGTTCATGTGATGCAGCTTGGCGACGGTGACTTTGCCGCCGGCGGATACGATCGAGGGCGACTCGACCACCGCGGCGACGGTGCGGTCCTGCTCCGTGGCGACGGAATCGACGGTGAGAAACCGGAATTTTCCAGGCACGCCGGTCGGAACGTGGAGCCGGTCGCCTTTGGCCAAATCGCCCGCGTCGCCGGAGAGTACGACGGCCCGCGGTTCGGTGCGGACCTCCGTCACGGTCGTCGGCACTTCGCGGGGTACGTAATCGACTTCGAGAAACATCGCCAGCAAGCACCCGGTCAGGGCGATCGTCGAGCCGATCGACAAATCGATGCCGCCAGTGATGATGACGAAAGCCACGCCGACGCTGATCAGACCGAACAGCGCGGTGAGGCGAATCAAATTCTCGACGTTGCCCGGCGAGAGGAATCGCGGGTTGCCCAAGGTCGTCGCCAGACAGACGACGATCAACAAGCCGAGAATGCCGAGAATCTTGTTCATTTGTTCCTCGCCGTTTCCGCAGCCGCCGGTTTTCGGCCCACCGACACGTCTCGGCCGGTCGCCAGCTGCATGATCGCTTCTTCGCTCAAATCCGCGCGGGCCAACTCGCCGGTGATGCGACCTTCGTGCATCACGAGCGCGCGGTCGCTCATGCCGAGCACTTCTTCCATGTCGCTGGAGACAAACAGCACGGCCACGCCGTCGGCGGCGAGTTGTTCCATGATGCGGTAGATTTCGTGTTTCGCGCCGACGTCGACGCCGCGAGTCGGTTCGTCGAGCAAGAGGACGCGCGGCCGCAGGGCGAGCCACTTGCCGAGCACGACCTTCTGCTGATTGCCGCCGGAAAGGTAATGCACGATCTGCTGATCGTTGGGCGTGCGAACGTGAAGGCGGTCGATCATCTCGGCGGCCAGACGGCGCTCGCCCGAGGCGTCGAGCCAGCCGCGGGTGGCCTGTCGATGCAGATTGGCCAGACTGATGTTTTGTCGGACGCTCATTTCCAGGACCAAGCCTTGCAGCTTGCGATCCTCCGGCACGAGAGCCACGCCGGCGGCGATGGGACCGACGGGGCTATCGAGCCGAAGCGGATTTCCCGCCACACGAACGGTGCCCAACAGCGGTGGGCGAACGCCGAAGATCGCTTCGAGCAGTTCGGTCCGCCCTGCGCCGACCAGTCCCGCCATGCCGACGATCTCGCCGGAATGAATCGCGAGCGAAACGGCATGCCGGCCGCGCGGGGCGACGCGCAGGGCGTCGACTTCGAGCACGGCTTCGCCCGGCGTATGGATGGTGCGTGCGTAAAACTGCGCCAGATCGCGGCCGACCATCAGCCGCACCATTGCATCGTGGCTGATTTCCTCGCGTGCAAGGTCGCCGGCGTGGCGGCCGTCGCGAAACACCGTTACACGGTCGGCCAACTCGTTCACTTCGCCGAGGCGGTGCGAGATGTAAATGATCGACACGCCGCGGCCGCGCAGGTCCTTGATCACGTCGAACAGCCGCGCCGCTTCGCCCGAGGTGAGGCTGCTCGTCGGTTCGTCCATGATCAGGATGCGGGCGTTGGCCGACAGGGCCTTGGCGATCTCGACCATTTGCTGATAGCCGATCGACAGCGTGCCGACGATCGTGTTTGGCGACACGTCGAGTCCCACTCGGCGGAGGATTTCGACCGACTCGCGTTCGATGCGACGGCGGTCGATCAGCCCAATCGCCGTGCGCGGTTCGCGGCCGAGAAACAGATTCGCACCGACGTCGAGGTTGTCGGCGAGGTTGAGTTCCTGATGGATCAGGGCGATGCCGTGCGCTTGGGCGGCGCGGACCGAATCGATCCGAATCGCGCGGCCGTCGAGCAGGATTTCGCCGGCGTCGGGCGACTGCACGCCGGCGAGGATTTTCATGAGCGTGCTCTTGCCCGCGCCATTTTCGCCGATGAGCGCAAGCACTTCGCCGCACCCGAGCGAAAGACTGACGTCGGCGAGCGCCTGAACGCCGGGAAAGCGTTTGGAGACGCCGCGCACCTCGAGCAGCGGCGGCCGGCGATCGTTGGCGGTGGATTCGCCGGTCATTGGCTCTGTTCGGCGAATTCGGCGGGGATATCCTTATCCATCAGTTCGTGGATGACACCCAAGGCGCGCTCCTGGGCGTTGAGCACGTCGAGCACGCCGACGAAGATTGCTACTTTTCCGCCTTCGGGACAAGCTTCCTTGACGAGCTTGCCCGCCTGGCGGCCCGCCATGTAGTTGCTGGTGCCGACGTAGAATTTGCGATTCGAGTTCGGTGCGTCGGCGTCTTGGGTAATGACGTTCATCTTCTCGCAAGCGCGGTTGATGATTTCCGTCTGGCCCTTGGGGTCGATGACGCTCATCGCCAAGCCATCATATTTCTCTGTAATGTAATCTTCGATGTACTGTTTCTGGCCGGCGCTCAGTCCCGTCGGCATGTCGAACTTGCAAGTGACGTGGAAGTCTTTGGCCGCAAGTTTGCAACCGTACTCGGCCAATTTCCAAAAGTCGTCAGGCGAATTCGTCAGGAATGCCAACCGAACGGGCTTCGACGTGTCTTGCTTCTCGAAGTGCAGCGGCGGCCGAGTCCCCTTGCCGGCACGGATGTTTTCGATTTCCGCGCGGAATTCGTCGACGTTGTTCGCTCGAATGACCTTCGTCGGAGTATAGAGTTTATCGCCGGGGAACTTGACGTCGGCGCCACGACTCATCGCCGCGAGCAACTCGACCGACTTATAGCCGAACGCGAACGGTTGCTGCACGACCGTAGCGACGATATGGCCGTCCTTGATTGCATCAAGGGTTGCGTCGTCCTCATCGAAACCGACGATCTTCACTTCGTCGACCTTCCCGGACGATTTGAGAGCCTCGTAGATCATCGGCGGGTTATACGCCCACAGGCCGACCATCACTTTGATGTCGGGATTGGCCGTCAACGCGTCTTGCGCATTCGCCTTGGCTTTGGGGTGATCCTTGTCGTCTGTAAAAACATTGACGACGGTGTACTTGCCGGCAGTGAGCGGGTAGGAAAAATCTCGCGGGTTCGTGATCTCTGCTCCGGATTCGCCCTTGCTTGCGGGCCGGCATCCCGACGCGGTCAGAACCACCGCGACGACGAACAACGTACAAAGCCTGTGCAACATTCGCATGAGAGCAATTTCCTCTCGGCGTGAACAAACGGCGACTGAATCGGCAAGCGAAATCCTCGCCGATACTAGAAAATCGATTCTAAAACCATTACCGGACGGCAGCAAGTGGCGTCTGGCGGGCCGATCGGCGCGCTTGCAGGGGACGTAGCGTGCCCTGTGGCCTGGAGGAGCGTGGTGCGACCGCTCTGGCAAGTCGCTCTGGCAAGTCGCGCTAGACGACGGAGGAAGAATCGGCGGCGGTTCAGCGAGCCGCTCGGTTATAGGCGTTGAGTGGCGGCGATACGGGCAGCAATTGCGTCCAACGCCGAACACTACGTCGACAACGCCTCGTCCACCAGCGTTTCGCATTGGTCGAACGATTCGGCCGCTGCTGAGTCGGACAATGCGCTTTCGAAGCGGGCTGCTCCCACGAATACCGTTCTGCGAAAGGGACTATTCTGCGTGGCGCAGTCGCCGAAACTGATGCCCAGGGCTCGGGCGGCTTGCACCGCCGAGCTATCTCGCTCGACTTGCGAGAGGTGGTTGACAGCCGCCATGATCGGGACGCTGTTGATGTGTGGCGGGTTGTAGCAGACCATTTCGCCGAAGCGGCCTTCGCAGACCATTCGCACGGCATGCGCGCCGAACTGCGTGGCGAGCACGCGGTCGAACGTCGTCGGCGGGCCGCCGCGCTGCAGGTGGCCCAGCACCGCCGTCCGCGTCTCGCGCCGCAGCCGCCGTTCGATTTCCCTGGCGACGAGCGCCGAAATCCCGCCCAAGCGGACCTGGCCGCAGCCTTCCTTGGCTTCTTCTTGCACGACGATATCGCCGTCGGGCAATTCGGCGCCCTCGGCGACGACGATGAGCGTAAATCGCTTCCCTTCCTGATCGCGGTCGAGAATCGTATCGCAAACGCGGTCGAACGTCCACGGAATTTCCGGTATCAAGATCACGTCGGCCCCGCCCGCGATGCCTGAGTACAGCGCGATCCAGCCGGCATGACGCCCCATCACTTCGAGCACCATGACGCGCTGGTGACTCTCGGCGGTTGTCTTCAATCGATCGAGTGCATCGGTGGCGCAGGCTACGGCGCTGTCGAAACCGAACGTAAACGCGGTGGCGGACAAATCGTTGTCGATTGTTTTCGGGACGCCGATCACCGGAATGCCGAACTCGTGAAATTGCTGGGCGACCGCCAGCGAACCGTCGCCGCCGACGCAAATCAGGCCGGCGATGTTCAACTGCCGCATCGTCGTGGCGACGCCTTCGAGCAACTCGGGATCGATATTCAGCCGGTCCTGTACGCCGACGGTCGCAGCGAACCGTCCCTTGTTCGTCGAGCCGAGAATCGTTCCGCCTTGGTTGAGGATGCCGGACGTGTTTTTGCGGTTGAGCGGGATGTAGCTGACCGGGTCGACGAGGCCTTCGTAGCCGCGGAGAAAGCCAACGCAATCGTAACCGAGTTGCTCGGCGCTTTTGACGACCCCTCGAATTACGGCGTTGAGGCCTGGACAGTCGCCGCCGCTGGTCAATACGCCGATACACTGATTATGGCTCATGGCGTTTTTCTACCGCAAAGTTCAAGAATCTGGTTTGCCGGCCGCATCGTTTGCGCGGCTTGGCGTCCGCGCCGCGGCGATGCCGTCGATTTGGAAGTGTAGGTCAGTCGAGCGGCGGGTGTCCGGCGGCAAGCGGGCGGGCGGGTGCGGAAATTGCCGGTTTTGCCGTCAAATACGCTTCCCATCGGCGGCTGATCCGCGTATCGTGTGGGCCACAAGTTGGGCGAGAACGGTGTGGCAAGGGGCGTCAAACCGCGGGCACTCTGCGTCTTGGCGACTTTGCGGTGCAAATCCGATCGAGTGGCATTTGTCGAAGGTTAGCCGATGATGCGAATTGTTTTTGGGTTGGTGTTGGCGGCTTGCTTTGCGGCGGTTGTTTTGATCGGCGCGGCTGCGGATTCTCGCGGTGCTTCTGCGGCGTATGCAGACGATCTCGATAATTACGTGCCGGCCGAGCCCAAGATCGAAGGAATTGACGACCTTTCCAAGGATCAAGCGACCTACGCGAAGACCAACGAACAGACTGATCCGCGGTACGATGCGGAGGCCGACGCGGCATCCGGGCAAGGCGACGAGATCGAACGCCTGATTACGTATCTGACGATCTTCGCGCTGGCGATTTTCGTCGGTTTCGAAGT
Source organism: Pirellulales bacterium (assembly GCA_040901705.1). GTDB lineage: Bacteria > Planctomycetota > Planctomycetia > Pirellulales > PLA5 > PLA5. Next base: position 27,091 of record JBBDYI010000107.1, read on the forward strand.
CATCACGAAAGTGCCGCCGACGTTGCATACGCCGCTCATGTCGGGGTCGAACGCGATCAGCGGAATCACGATCGTGGGGGCGATTCTGGCTGGCGTTTCCGGCGACGTGCAGGGGCGGGAGTTTCTGGCCGGGGGACTGGCTTTCGTGGCCGCGGCGCTGGCGATGCTCAACGTCGCCGGCGGGTTCGTGGTGACCAATCGGATGCTGCAAATGTTTCGCAAGAAGGATCGCGCCTGATGTCGTTCGCTTCGTGTGGGTTGTTGGCCGAGATGTCGGCGCATGGACTGCAACGCTTCGGCGGGTTGTCGATCGATGCGTGGTGCAACATCGCGTATCTCGTGGCGTCGGTGCTGTTCATTTTGGGATTGAAGGGGCTGACGCATCCGCGGCGGGCCGCGCGGGGGAATCTGCTCGGTGCGCTGGGGATGGCGATCGCCGTGGCGGCGACGCTGTGGAAGCTGTACTCGTTCGGCCGGATGCCGATGTTTTACGTCGTGCTGGGCGGGATCGCGGCCGGGTCGCTCTTCGGCTGGGTGCTGGCCGTCCGCGTGCAGATGACGTCGATGCCGCAGATGGTGGCGCTGCTCAACGGTTTCGGCGGGCTGGCGTCCGTGCTCGTGGCCGGGGCCGACGTGGCGACGAGCTTGCAGCCGCCGCTACAGGCCAGCGTGGCCGTGGCGCTGTCCGGACTGATCGGCGCGGTGACGTTCACCGGCAGCGTCGTGGCGTTCGCCAAGCTGCAAGAATTCAAGTTCATGCGGAAGTGGTCGGGACTGCCTGGGCAGCAGGCGATCAACCTCGTGTTGGGATTGGCGACGGTCGGCGTCTCCGTGTGGTTGGTGATCGAGAGTCAGCGGTCGAGCCATCCGGAGCAGTACGACTATTGGTATCTCGTGTTGTGCGTGGTGGCGTCGGTGCTGGGCGTGGGGCTGGTGATGCCGATCGGCGGGGCGGATATGCCCGTGGTGATTGCGTTGCTCAATTCCTACTCGGGTTTGGCCGCGGCGGCGACGGGATTCGTGATCGACAACGACGTGCTGATCATCGCCGGGGCGCTGGTCGGGGCGTCGGGCGTGATTTTGACGCAGATCATGTGCAAGGCGATGAACCGTTCGCTGCTCAATGTGCTGCTTGGTTTGATGGATTCCGGCGGCGCGAAGGTCGACGCCGACAGCGTGTATGCGGGGAAGATCAAGAGCACCACGGCGGACGAAATCGCGATGATCTGCGACGGCGTGCGGCGGGTGGTGATCGTGCCGGGGTACGGCTTGGCCGTGGCGCAGGCGCAACATGCGGTGAAGGAGTTGACGAGCGTGCTGGAGGAGCGGGGCGTGGAGGTGCTGTTCGCCATTCATCCGGTGGCGGGGCGGATGCCGGGGCATATGAACGTGCTGCTGGCGGAAGCGGAGATTCCGTACGAGAAGCTCAAGGAGATGGACGACATCAATCCGCAGTTCGCCGAGACCGACGTGGCGATCGTGATCGGGGCCAACGACGTGGTGAATCCCGTGGCGCGGACCGATCCCAAGAGCCCGATCGCGGGGATGCCGATTCTCGACGTCGACAAGGCGCGGACGGTGGTCGTGGTGAAGCGGAGTCTCAGCCCAGGTTTCGCGGGCATTCCCAATCCGCTGTTTGCGGCGGACAACTGCTTGATGTATTTCTCGGACGGGAAACAGGCGGTGTTGGATATCGTGACGGCGATCAAGACGGCGTGATGCGGCGCAAGCGGCATGTGCGAGCGAGACGCTGCGGCGTTTTGCTACTTGTCGTCGGGGTTGATTGCTTTGAACGCCATGGCGGCGACGATTCCGCCGGCTACTTCGGCGACGACGTGGATCCAGATGTCGGCGAAGTTGACGAGTTTCATGATCGCGATGCCGAAGGCGACGGCGGGGTTGAACGCACCGCCAGAGATGCCGCCGACGGCGAACGCGCCGGTCATCACCGTCATTCCGATGGCGAGGCCGTAGAACGAGTTGTTGGCGTTGGCCTAGGCGGTGGCGGTGTTGAGCACGACGTAGGCCAGGGCGAACGTGAAGAGGAACTCGGCCAGCAGTGCCTTGGGGACGCTTTCGATCGTCATCGGCGCCGCGCGGCCGACGAGAAAGCCGACGACCGCGGCGGCGGTTCCAGCGGCGATTACTTGGGACACGATGTACGGCATGACGTCCTTCGAGTCGCACTTGCCGCGCATGCAGACGGCGATCGTGACGGCGGGGTTGTAGTGCGCGCCGGAGACGTGGCCGCCGGCGAAGACCATGACCATCAGCGCGGCGCCGATGGCGAGGGGCGGGATTACGCCCGACCCCGTGTTGATGGACGTGCAGCCGATGGTGAGGACGAGAAAGAACGTGCCGATGAATTCGGTGAGATACTTGTTCATGCTGGGCCTGCGATTGCTAAACGGGAGGGCGAATCATTCGCTTCCCCGCGGCCGCCGAAGGGACTTTATTGGGCGAAGGGGAACACGCGGATCCAGTCGCGCTTCATGTCGACGACGGTCCAGCCGTGAGTTTCGGCTTCGTCCAGGGCTTTGTCCAGCCGTCCGACTTGCGGTCGTAGGCCCATTCGCGGTCGGCGTCGGTGTGGTGGACGATCGCGTAGAAGCGAGCGATCATGGTCGTTCTCCTTGTGACGTGAGAGCGCAATGTGGAGAGACAGGACTTGCCGTTATAGGGCGGCGGCTTGGGACGGACAAGTTTTTTCGCCGAGTACTCAAACAAAAACTCGTGGCATTGCCGGGATACTCGCGGCAGCATCGAGTTTGTCGGCTTTTTTCGGACGAGCCCCATTCGCCACGATCACCGAGACAAATTGGAAATTCGGCCGCGGGTGGTGCTGGCCTTCGTCGGCCGTGGCTGGGCGAGCGCCCCTTTGACGCGGCGTGGGCGAGGGCTTACAAATAACGGTCAGGCGGAACGTTTCGGCCGCCGATGAGAGGCCCCCGCGAGGGAGTCCTGTGAACCGGGTCAGGCCTTAACCGGAGCAGCCCTAAGCAGTCCGCTCTTTGTGCGGTGGGTCTCTCATCGGCGGCCGTAGTTGCGCGCGGGCAGGGGACAGGGGACAGAGGTCGGGCGGAGACGCCATGCGGCGGTGCGCGGCTTGGGCGAGTTTGTGAGGACGACGTTCGATCATCATGGCCGACTTGGAGCATAGTTCGACGGCAGGTGACGCGGCTTCCGGCGGGCAATATGTCGTCATCGCGCGGCGGTATCGGCCGCAGACGTTCGATGAGTTGATCGGGCAGGGCCACGTCAGCCGGGCGATGGCCGGGGCGATCGAGTCGAGCCGGGTGGGGCATGCGTATTTGTTTACTGGTGCTCGCGGCGTGGGGAAGACGTCTTCGGCGCGGATTTTGGCCAAGTGCCTCAACTGTGTCAACGGCCCGACGACGACGCCGTGCAACGAGTGCGAGATCTGTCGCGATATCAGCGCGGGCAGCGACGTCGACGTGCTGGAGATCGACGGGGCGAGCAACCGGGGCGTCGACGAGATTCGCCAGTTGCGGCAGAACGTGGCCGTGCGGCCGAGTCGGGCGCGGTTCAAGATTTACATCATCGACGAAGTCCACATGCTCACGCGCGAGGCGTTCAACGCCTTGCTCAAGACGCTGGAAGAGCCGCCGGAGCACGTCAAGTTCATCTTCTGCACGACGGAGCCGGAAAAGGTTCCGATCACGATCCATTCGCGGTGCCAGCGGTTTGATTTTGCGGGAATCGCGACGGCGGCAATCGTCGATCGACTCTCAGCGATTTGCGACGCGGAAGGGATACAGGCCGAGCGGTCGGCGTTGGAGATCATCGCGCGGCGGGCGGCGGGGTCGATGCGCGACGGACAGTCGCTGCTCGAACAGGTACTGTCTTGCTGTGGGAAGGAACTGACGGCCGAGCAGCTTCATCGGTTGTTGGGCACGGCGTCGGGGAAGCGATTCGAGCAGTTGGTGTCGCATCTGGTCGAGCGCAACGCGGCGGGGGCGCTGGCGGAACTGGACGGCGCGGTCGCCGAGGGCGCGGACGTGGGCCAGATGCTCGAGCAGTTGCTCGGTTACTTTCGCGACGTGATGGCGGCGGGTGTCGGATGTCCGGCGACGGCTTTTTTGCACGCCACCAGCGGGGACGAGCCGCGCGTGCGGGCGGCGGCCGAGCAGTTGGGCGTGGAAACCGTGCTGGCGATCATGCAGATTGTCGATCATACGCTGGCGCGGCTGCGATTGAGCACGCATTCGCGGACCTTGGCCGAGATCGCCGTGGTGCGGATTTGTTGTTTGGAGAATCTTGAGGATTTGGCGGCGCTGGTGGCGGCGGTGCGGAGCGGGGCGGTTGCCGCGGGGCCGGCGGCAGCACAGCGGTTGACGCCGCCGGCGCGATCGCACGCTTCCTCGCCCGGTTCGCACAGTTCAGCCGCTTACGAGCAAAAAAAAAACGTAACTGACGCGGTGGACGGTGCTGGTGCTTCGACGCAGGCGGCGGAATCCGCGGGGAAAGAATCGGCGGGCGGGCCGGCGGTTGCCGATGCAGCGGTTGAATTGACGAGCGACACGGTGTCGACGCTGTGGCAGCGGGCGCTGGATGGACTGAGCGATTTGGTGGCGGATCAGGCGGCGCTGGCGGATGGTGTGACGTTGGCCGGAGAGCGGCGGGTGGTCGTGCGGTTTCCGCGGAAATATAATTCGTGCAAGTTGTTCTGCGAACGGCCGGAGCAGACGGCGACGCTGGCACGGCGGCTGGCGGAGTTGGCCGGCGGCGCGGTTCAGTTGGAGTTTGTCGTCGACGAGACGGCGGTCGAGCCGAATTCTGCGGCACGAACGGCGTCGCCCCGAGCGCGGACCGCCGAGCGGGCGCAGGATCCGTTCGTCCGGCGGGCGATGGAACTGTTTGGAGCGTCGTCGATCCGGGTCGACGAGCCGTCGCAGTAGCGTAGAATTGGTCGGCAGGCGAATCGAAATACGTCGCGCCGCTGTAATCCCCGCCGCATTGTCGCGTAACCGCGATCCCGCCTTTCGACATTTCCCCTTTGCCGCGTCGCGTTCGGCCGCCAAGCCGCGCGACGCCGGCGCCCTCCTCAAGACATTGGAGCCTTCACCGTGTTCAAGGGCCTTGCCAATATCGCGTCGCTCGTCAAACAGGCCCAACAAATGGGGTCGAAGCTGCAAGGAATCAACGAGGAGCTCAAGGCCAAGCGGGCAAGCGGCTCGGCCGGCGGCGGGCTGGTGGAGGTCGAAGTCAACGGCTTGGGCGAAGTGCTCCGCGTGCGGATCGATCCGAAGCTGGTCGAGCAGCAGGACCGCGAGATGATCGAAGATTTGATTCCGGCGGCGACGAATCAGGCGATCGCGAAGAGCCGGCAGTTGCACGCCGACGCGGTCAAGTCGATGACGTCGGGGATGGATATTCCCGGGCTGGGCGAGGCGCTGGAAGGCTTGCAGCCGGGGGCGGGGGAGGAGAAGTAGGAGATTGACGTCGTTTGAACAGGCACCGACGGCAATCGGCTGGTGATCCGTAACATGGACGTCGCATGCACGTGCGAGGACGATGCGCGTCACGTTTTTACCACGATACTGACTTCCAACCGTGTTGTCGTTGCCACAATCCCTCTGCTGAGTTGAGAATCTCGCTTGGAGTTTCATTATGATCTAGCACATAAGCCGAAATCCCAAACAGTTGACGGCGCGAGGCGAGGGTGACATTGCCGAAATCGCTCTCGGCAATTCAAAGGATGGTTTGTGTCCAAGTCGTGCAGGAGGATTTCAGCGAGGTCGTCATCAATTCCGAGGCTTTCTGCTTCTCGGTAAGCAGCGCGCGCCGAATCAGTGTCGCCCATTTCCTCCCAACACATACCTAATTCCAGTTGTCCGTTGTATTCAATGCAGCTTCTTCCCATCCAAATCCCAACGAGAGCATAGGAATACGCCTTAGCGTAAAGACCGATAGCGTTCGTAACGTCGGGCACCGGCGGCCGCTGCGCACTTGCTGCTCGTTGAAACACATTGACCGCTTCTTGCAAAACTTCGTTCGCTTCACCGGGCGGCTGAGCAAGGACGGCTCGAAAGAAAACGGTTCCTGCCGTGTACAATTCATCCGACGATGCATCTGCTTTTTCGGCGAGTGATCGAGCGATTGGCATGGCCGCATCGATTTTCCCGCAATCAATCAACATTCCGATGTGAGAAACTCGCAGCAAGACATTTGTTGGTTCAACCCTCGCGGATTCTCCGAAAAACTCAGCAGACGCGCTCGGATGCCCCAAACGCCCCCAAGCGTATCCCCGCCAAACAGCGGCGTCGACCCGCGGTAACTCGCGTTCGTGCTTTCGGATGAATAGCAACAGCTGTGCGACCTCGTCGCAAGCAAAGTATCTCGAAAGTGAGACGGCCAACGAATCGGGCACCGATTCACGAGGCGGATCTTCGCGGTCGACGCCGATGGAGTACAAATCCTCGCTTAATCCCCCGACGACCTCTATGTCGTTTTCGCTTAGCTGATACCAAGCGCTATCCATCGTCGAACGCAGAACTTCCGCGTCCGGCGTATCATCCTTGCCGGCGGCCATAATCCGATGCAGTTCCACGAGGCATCGCACGTACATTTCGACTGCATCGGTCTTTGCTGGATTGGCGAGAATCACTTTAGGTCGTCCTCGGAGATTATGGTCCATGCGGATCGAGTCTGTGCAATTGCGGTTTGATAATCATCCGCACTCATGTCCGCCGCCGGTTCGACCAGTCCATGATTTGGAGAATCGATGCGGAGAACCAGTACATTCGTCAAGGACGCGTCCTGAAACGGCCCGTCTCCCCACGACCAACAAACATATCGATTGCTGCCAGAAGCACGCGGGAAAATAGCACGCAAACGCTTCGGAATACGATGGTGCGGCAACTTACGCCATTCCGGCGCGACCGACATGCCACCCGTCCGGGCGCGAACCAATCCTGCGTTATCGATATTGATGTCGCCAGTAGGTGGCTCGCCGAAAACGACGCCAAGCGCGTCGCGACTTGGGCCGATCAAGGGTAACTGCCCATCAACGGCCATTGCCCGAAATATGCGAGGCATTACGTAAATACCCTGAAACCCTATGCTATTCTACGCCCAATCGCGGACATCGACAAAATGGCCTGCTACGGCTGCTGCTGCGGCCATTGCTGGGGAGACGAGGTGCGTGCGGCCGTTTTTGCCTTGGCGGCCTTCGAAGTTGCGGTTGCTGGTCGAGGCGCAGCGCTCGCCGGGTTCTAGTTTGTCGGGGTTCATCGCCAGGCACATGCTGCAGCCGGCCTCGCGCCACTCGAAACCCGCTTCCTTGAACACTTTGTCCAGGCCTTCTTTTTCGGCCTGTTGTTTGACCTGGCCGCTGCCGGGCACGACCATTGCTTGGACGTGGCTGGAAACTTTGCGGCCGCGGATCGTTTCGGCGGCGAGGCGGAGGTCTTCGATTCGCGAGTTGGTGCAGGAGCCGATGAACACGCGGTCGAGCGGGATGTCGACGATCGGCGTGCCGGGTTTGAGCGCCATGTATTCGAGGGCTTGGGCGGCGGCCTTGCGGTCGTCGACGTTCGTAAACGCCGCCGGGTCGGGCACGCGGCTGTCGGCGGACGTCACCTGGCCGGGGTTGGTGCCCCAGGTGACTTGCGGGGCGATGTTCGCACCGTCGAACGTGAGCGATTTGTCGTAGGTTGCGCCGGCGTCGCTGGGCAAGCTCTGCCACCGCGCGACGGCGGCGTCGAAATCTTGCGGCGCGAACTCGCGGCCGCGCAGATACTCGAAAGTCTTCTCGTCCGGCGCGATCAGGCCCGCTCGGGCACCGGCTTCGATGGTCATGTTGCAGACGGTCATACGGTTTTCCATCGTCAGCGCGCGGACGACGTCGCCGGTGTATTCGATGCAATAGCCGGTGCCGCCGTCGGTGGTGAGTTGGCCGATGAGGTAGAGGATCAAGTCCTTGGCGGTGACGCCGCGGCCGAGTTGGCCGTCGATCCGCAGTTCGAGCGTCTTGGGCTTGAACTGGCGGAGCGTTTGCGTGGCAAGCACGTGTTCGACTTCGCTGGTGCCGATGCCGAAGGCCAGCGCGCCGAACGCGCCGTGGGTCGAGGTGTGGCTGTCGCCGCAGACGATCGTCATG
>JBBDYI010000108.1:0-35200 GCA_040901705.1 Pirellulales bacterium
GGTCGGTAGACCGCGGCATAACGGTGGGCGGCTCAGCAGCGGTTGGGCCGCGGCACCGCTTGCGAATAGTCCGGAAGAGGGAATTATTTGACGCAAACTCGTTTTTTTGCGGGCCGGGAGGGCGTTTCCGTGTACGTTTGGGTAATTTATATGGGTTTTGGAAAGGCGTGCTCGGCGATGGAGAGCGGGATCGTGGCTCCGCACTGGCTGAGCCAATGCCACCCCACGATAAATGGTGGGAGCGTTGGCGCAACGCCTTCGTCAATGCCACCGTGCCGTCACAGCGAATGGATGATACAGGGATAACGAGAGACATGATCGGTATCGCTCTTGCCATTGAGCAGCTAGACGGCACTATCGACTACGCCCTTCGTCGCTGTCTGACGGTCTCTAACTTAGTTGAACGGCTCATCGGTTTCGATGAAGACATCGATACTGCCGACGTCGATCAGCTTTGCCGCATGGAACTGTGCGCGTCGGACCACGAGTCGCTTGTTCAGGCAATCTGGCGACTTTCGGATCGAGGCAAAACATCAGCGGCGAAACTGAAGGCTCGCATCGATCGCACGATTCTTCGAATCCTCCGCATTTTGCCGGCCGAGATGGCCCAACCGTTTGCCGAGCAGTACTTGGGGCACCGTCTAAAGGGACGCCGCAATTGGGCGTATTCAACGTTCCGCGACCTGTCTCTATCTGATGAATTGGCAACCACGCTGGCAAATAACTTCCGGAAGAGAGGCGATCAAGAAGCACTTCACCTTATCGCAAGGAATCCCAATCGAGTCGCTACGGTCGGCGCTAGTTTCTTACTCGAAAACCTCATCGACGAGTATTGGCGTGCGCGCGTAGTGGAAGCTGTGCTTATTTACGACCGCGAATCTGGATTGCAATTGGCAGCAAGTTTTCCGTTTGAATTCGCACACGCTGTAGGGCGTCTGGCAGATTCTGCACTCTTAGAACCGCTCTGTGCGTTGTTTGAAGACAATTGCAATGACGCTGAGTTCCTATCCATTTACGCCTATGCACTAGGCAAGCTCAAAGCGGAATCCGAACTACTCGCACTGCGCGCCTTTGTAGACATGAATTACAGTGATTTTCGTATAGCTTACCTGGCACGTGGGAGCGAACCAAAGACTCCCGACCCCTTTATGTCGGGCCCCCATCACAATCTCTAATTCGGAGAATGCGACGCATGCGAAGTCTGCCGATTCGATTGTTTGCCAAAGCATTGTTGTACTTAGTCCTTGGAATGCTTTTGGAGGCACCCGTTCATGCTGACGTCTTTCTTACATTCGACGAGATCATCCTAGGTGCCAATGGGCGAATCACAAACGAGTATGCAGAGTATGGTGTTACATTTACGAACGCGTTTTATGATGTTCCGGGGTGGGATCTACCAACGGGCCGACATATTGCCAACTTCAATATGAGCGTCCACTACTCCTTTATGGACATCAATTTCTCCGTGGACGTCGCGGAGGCCGACTTTCTGTTCACAACAAACCGGCAGCAGATTACCGGCGGGCCGCCAGGTAGAACGACGTTTCAAGCTTTGTTGGATGGCCAAATCGTCGACGAATTTGTCGGTGAAACTGATTTGACGCAGAGGTCGTTTGGCTTTTCCGGTAAGCGATTCGACCAAGTTCGAGTTTTTCCGGGCGGCGCAGGACGGTATGGGCGACTGGACGATCTTCGCTACGTAGCAGTTCCCGAACCGAACAACGTTGCTCTGTTCGCGAGTGCGTTAGTCCTGCTTATCCCGTTATTGGTCAAGAAGCATGCGCGTACATCGGTTTGCGTAGTACCGTAGCAGCGCTACTGCCGTTTAGCTAACGAGCTCCGCTTGTCGCTGGCGGAATTTTCGTTGGTGTGGGGCGCCGAGGATTTGGAAGGGGGTGGCGATGGGTTGCCAGGGTTCGCCGCGTTGTTCTATTTGGCGTTCTGTGATGGGGCCGACTCGGTTGTGGGCTAGTTGTAGGTATTCGACCTGGCTGGGGTCGATTCGCATGAGGCGGCCGACTGTGGGGTCGACTGCGGCTACGTTGGCGCCGATGACGAGGACGCCGAGCGGTTTGGCGGTGCCCATGATTGGGCCGTGGCCTTCCATGCCGACGATGGCGTCGACGATGGCTTTGTCGACGATGGTTTTGTCGACGATGGCGATGGTTTTGCCGACTGTGGCGTTGATGTCGAAGATGGTGTCGGGGATGCCGGCGAAGGTTGGAATTGCAGTTTACTTGTCGGCCTGTGCTTCTGGCATGGCGGCGTTTGGGTCGACGATCAGCACGTTGTCGCCAAAGTCCTCGTCGTCTTCGGCGACCGCCCGGCCGCGGTCGTCGAGCTTCGTATCGGCCTCGGCGGTCTTCTTTTTGGCAAGCGTCATAAGCTGATCGTAGATCGCTTTGCGATCCTGCTGATTGATCTCGCAAACCGCCGTGGCGACTTCGCCGATGTAGCGGAGGAAGATATTGCGGCGCTCACCTTCGTGACGAACTTTCAGCCGCCGCCGCAGATACATGCCCAACTTGCGGCCGACGGCCTGGAGAGCGAGCCGCAACTCCTTTTGGATTTCCGGGTAGCTGGCGACGGCTTCTTTCGATTCGCTGGTGAACGGCACCCACACGCTGGCCATGTGGACCATTACGGAGATCGGCCCGCTGGGGAAGCTGCCGCGCGATTGGCTGAGTCCGTAGCTCCGCCAGTTGGTTTGCAGAATCGTCTGCGTGATCGCGCAGCCGGCCTGTTGAAACTGCAGCGGCACGCGGTTGGCGTACCGCATGACGTTCATCGTTTGGCCCTCGGCGAGGTTGACGTTGTGCAGTGCGGCGTGCAGCGCGGTGATCTCCGCGGCCTTGAGCTTACCCGGCGAGACGCGCGTGCCGACCTTGGCTTCGCCGAGAATCTTGTCGGCCGATTCCGGCCCCAGGCCGTTGAACGTGTTGATCAAGAACTGCCGCAGCGTCCGTTCGTCGCTCTGGGCGAGCAGTTCTTGCAGCGTATCGCGTGGCACGCGCTGGGCCGTTGGCGAGCCGCCGTATGCCAGTCCGACTTCGATCTGAAACGGATTGCCCCGATACACCGCCGGCGGCCGCGTCGCTGCCGCATAGAACTCGCCCGGCACGACCTGGTGCAAGCCCTTGAGAATCAACTGTTCGCCGATCGGCGCCAGGCAATCGGTGAGCGGGTTAGGAATCTTCGTGTCCTGGATCGACTTGAACAGTGTTTCCGCCTCGTGCCGACCGGCCTTCTTGGGGTTCATCCGCGTGCTGACCTTGGCGGTTTCGCAAATCCGCCTGGCGACCGCCGGGCTGACACGGCTGAACGACGTCGCCAAAAACTGCGAAACTGTCGGCGCATGGGTCTGCTTGAGCATGTCGGCTAGCCGGCCCAGCTCGACGCCGTAGGGATGCGGCTTGATCTCCTTCGGTTCCGGCGGCAATTCTATGGTGGAGCGTTCGTAAATCCGCGTTTTCCCTTCCGGATCGAGATAGTGCAGCGTGACGTGCGGATTGGCGATCGCTGTTTGTTCGAGATATTCGTCGACGCTGCCGCGGCCCCGCTGATACTTGGCTTCGAGTTCGATCGTCACCCGAGTGCCGTGGTCGACCGAGTGCCCTTGCGGGTTGGCGTCGACCCACTCGATGCCGAGTTTCTCCATTTCCGCGAGGCCTTTGGCACCGGGCGAAAAATCGATTCCCTCGCCCTTGCCGTTGAGTATCTCCGGCTTGTTGTTCTTGGTGTCGATCTGAATTTCGTAATAGTGGGCCGGCTTCCGCTGGCTGACCTTGGAGATGATCTTCACCGGCTTGCCGGTGGTGAGCACGCCGTACATGCCGGCGGCGCTGATGCCGATTCCTTGCTGCCCGCGGCTCATCCGCAGGCGGTGAAACTTCGAGCCGTACAGCAGCTTGCCGAAGATCAGCGGAATCTGTTTCTTGAGGATGCCCGGCCCGTTGTCCTGAATGCCGACCTTGTAGCGGTTTGCGCCGGTCGATTCGATGTGAACCCAGATCTCTGGCAGGATGCCGGCCTCTTCGCAGGCGTCGAGCGAGTTGTCGACCGCTTCCTTGACCGTGGTGAGCAGGGCTTTGCGCGGATTGTCGAAGCCGAGCAGGTGGCGGTTCTTGGCGAAGAATTCGCTGACCGAGATATCGCGCTGGCTGGCGGCCATCGATTCGGCCGTGGCGCGGCGACGTTTCGGACTGCGGCCGTTCGAACCGTTGCCATCGGCCGCGTGCCCATTGAGTTTGCCGTTGCCATTATTCTCGTGTGCGGAATCGTGCGCGTCGGCGGCTGGGGAATCTTTGACGGTGGACAAGACTTTTACTCCTCAACAGTCTGCGTATTCTCTCGGGGAGCATTGTGAATCGAAAATGGCGAATCGTAAATTGCGAGCGGCGGCGGAGACGGGCTCGCGGCTGGACTCCAGTCGCCGATTCACAATTCGGCATTCACCGCCTGCAATTCACCATTTGCCGTTCGGCTGTCGGTTGCGGCGAGGCGTGCGGTTTCCTCCGCGGCCGTAGCGGTCCGTGCGATTATAACGATTGTGTCGGTTATGCCCAGGCGAGATCGACGTAATTGCCGTTGCAATAGGCGTTTATGGCATCTTCGTCATACAAAGATTCACCCGCGAATCCGGATTTGCCGAACCAAGTAGTGGAGGCCGGCATCGAGCGAAAAGCCCGCCACGAAGCGAGCCAAACGCGAGATTCGTTGCGCTTCCGTCCCACCATCGACTCACGCCCGTTCAAGCGAGCGTGGGGTCTGCGCGGCGATTAAAGATTGCAGCAATTTGCATCGCCGGCCCGCTCCCCACGCGAGTCCCACCCGTTTGTAAGCAAGCAAGCAAGGAGAAACCGAGCCATGAACTGTCTCAACCTGCGCGCCGCGCTGGCGGCGACCGTGATGTTGCTCGGCGGCGCCGGCGCCGCCGTGGCCAACGACTACAGCTTTTACTACCAAGAACCGTGGCGGCAGACCGCGCCGCCGATCTTCCAGAACTATTACGTCCCGCCGCCGGTGTGCGGGCCGGGCGGATCGATCAACGGCGCCGGCATCCCGGTCCAGTTGTACGTCAGCCCGCTTCCCGTCCCCGCCTACGTCGGCCACACCTACGTCACCAACCAGGCGCTCATGCCGCACGAGATGCTCTACAAGCATCACCGCACCTACTACAAGTGGCACGATCGCGGCGGCAACTACACCAAGACCCGCGTCTGGTATTGGTAGTGCGAGCGCAAGGAAGTCGCGTTCGCCCAGCCCCCAATCCCTAACCTCCAGCCCCCATTTCCTCCCATGCGTTCCCACTTAATTCGAGCGGCGTGCGTCGTCGCGGTGGCAGCGGTCTCCGCCATCGCCTCCGCGCCGGCCCAAGCCACGATCCGCGACACGATCGCGCACAAATACGCGATGCAGTTCCCCTGGCACGGTCCGTACAACCATCCCGTCTATCGCCAGCCGCTGGCCCTGGTCGTTCCGCCGACCGCCGGCAACACGAGCGAATACGGATGGGGCGTCGGTTCGTACCGCATCACGCCGATCTACCATCAGTTCGGCCGCCATCATCCGGGCTATCCCGTACAAGGCGGCGCTTATCTCACCCCGCCTCCTTGGCCATCGGATACAACGCAATTCGGCGTCCACTACATCCGCGGTCCCTGGTAACGCGTCCCACTCCGCCGCGCCAACAGGACAGGCCCAAGGATTATTCCCGCCACCCTGAGAGAGGATGACTCCTTCTCCTCCTTGCTGCACGACCGCCCGGCGATTCCCCATCGTCGGGCGGTCGTTTTTTTTGCAGGCCGGCGGCCGGAGGCGGTAGACTGGAGGTGACGGTCGCCAGGCAGTGAATGTTTGCGCGAACGTCAGGCATCGGCCCTGTGCTTGGAACGATCGCATTGAGGTATAATAACGGCATGCAACTCCATCTCACCGACGAACTGCGCGAGGCGCTGCGCCAGAATCCTGGCCAGCCGCTGCAAATTCACGACGAGCAGTCGCAGAAGGACTATTTGCTAATCGAAGCCGAAGCAGCGACTCACTTGATGGGAGACTGGCTCCGACAGGCCATCGACGAAGGGGTGCGCGCCGTCGAAGAAGGCCGCGTTTTCGATTGGAATCCCGAAGATACCATTCGACGCGGCAGGGAAAGACTCGCGCAACGCGAACGGAAGTAGGCGGATGGCGCGCATTAGGATATCCGAACCAGCGCAGCTCGACATCGACTCAATCTGGGATTACGTTTCGAGCAAGAATACTTCGGCCGCGGTTCGCTTTGTCCATCGGCTCGCCAAGCTGTTCGAGCGACTTGCGAAGATGCCTCGACTTGGCGAACGATTCGTCCACGCCCTTCCGCGAGTGCGGCTTTTCACGGCCAGCGCTTATGTCATCGCGTATCAAGAACTAGACGACGGTATCCTGGTGCTGCGTGTCATTCACTCCGCCCGCGACTGGCAAGCGATGCTGGATGCAATGGACATCTCCGAGTAGCTACTCGCTACTCGCTACTGCCTACAGCCACTGCCGCATGTCGAGTTCCAGCGACTCGCGCTCGCGCCGTGCAATCTCGCGGATGTCTTCGCGAACCGCGAAGAACGCCTCGACCACTTGCGGATCCCACTGCTTGCCACCACCCGCGCGAAGAATCGCGTCCACTTTTTCGTCGGGCATGCCTTCGCGATAGGGGCGATCGCTTCCCATCGCGTCGAAGGCGTCGGCCACGGCCACGATCCGCGCCAGCAGCGGCGTCTCCTCGCTCGCAAGGCCGTGAGGATACCCCTTGCCGTCCCAGTTCTCGTGGTGATGCAGCACCACGGGCAACACTTCGTCGAGCTCGTTCAAGTCGACAAGTATCTTGTAGCCCAACTCCGGATGCGTCTTGATGTGCTCGAATTCTTCGGGCGTAAGCGGTCCCGGCTTACGCAGCACTTCGTCGTTGATCCCGATCTTGCCGATGTCGTGCAACAGCCCGGACAGGTAGATCGTATGCAACGTCCGCTGATCGAGACCCAGATGCTTGGCGATCCGCTCCGCCACGCGGGCCACGCGATCGCTGTGACCGCACGTGTACGGGTCTTTGGCGTCGATGGCCGACGTCAACGCGCGAACGATGCCCGTAAGCAGTTCGGCCCGGCGACGATACAGATCGCTGTTACCGCAATGGATGCCTAGAATGCTCGCTACGCTGGCCAGCAAATTGGCTTCGATCGTACCCAGCTCCTTGCCGGCACGGTGGTTGACGGCCACCAGGTATCCGAAACACCGCGAACCTTCGCACAGCGAAACCACGATCAATTGGCGAATCGACGGGAAGCGCCACGATTCGCGTGACGTAATCAGGTGGTTCAACACGACCGGGCGTCGTGCGCCGCGTGCTTCGACCGCCGACAGCAGATCGTTCAGCTCGTCGACGGACAGCGTCCAATCCCCCTCCGTCAACAACAACGGTTCGCGCCGCGCCTCCCGATTCGTCGGCGAAAGATTTGGCGGCGGCAGCAACAGCGCGGCGACGCCTTCGACCGGCAGTGTCGTGCTCAACCAATCGAGCGCGATGCGGCTTAACTTTTCGTCGTTGATCGCCAACGACAAGTTCTGGGTCAACCGATAGAGCAGGCTGATTTCTTCGTAGGTCGCCGAAATGTTGTGCGACAAAGCCGCCACTTCGCCGCGCAGCCGATTCGTACGCTGGTCGCCGGCCAGTTTTTCCGTCGCCAACCGCGCGGTCCGCATCAACGCGTCGGCCGGCCAAAACGGCTGCTTGACGAGCCAAATCCGCGCGGATGCTTCGTCCATCCCCAGCAGCCTCGCGGCATTCGCGGCTTCCTCCTCAACGGACGCGTTCGTCGTCACGAACGTCGCCACCGCGACCAGCGACGAACCGTCCGACTCGACCGACGGAATCGCCACGGTCACCAGGCCTCCATCTTCTTCGATGGCTTCCGCCTGCCGCCGCGCCGCGACCTGTCTGGCGACCTCGCCGCGCACATCCGTGTTTCCCCGCGGCGTTCCCGGCGGCGCGTAGGCCAGCGTCGCGTTGTCGCCGTCGTAGACGCAGAACGTCACGTCGAAGATCTGTTCGACCGCGTCGGCGATCCGGCTGGCACGCTCCGCCAGCGACGCCAAACGCGTCGAATCCGATAATGAAACGAGTGGTTCGTGATAGACGGACATGGCGTTCGGGGGCGATGGTGTTTGGCCTGCAGCCGTAGGATTGTCCAAGCAGCGTCATCAGATCGGAACTCCCCGGCTGATGGCCGGACGGGGATTCGTCGCTACGCCGCCGCGCTGCCAATAAAAACCTACTCTATCCCGCCCCGGTCGCGGCTACGGGATGCCGCAAACGCCCGTCCCCACCGCACGATCGCACGCGCCGCTGGTCAAACCGTTGCGATCCGCACTACCGCGCCCCCTCGCCGGTGTAGATTCTCGCCAATCATTGGCAGCGCCACCCATTCTCGCCGGGGGTAGCATGAGCGGCGGTTGAGCGTTAGTTTGACGAAGTTATAGCCCTCGCCGTTGCAATCGCTCGATGCGTCCTCTCGCGCGTCGTTCAAGGATCGTTTCGTGAACGTATCGCCTGCTGCAATCTGGCCGAAAAGCCCATCGGCCGGCGGCCTCGGCCGGCTACCTCGTTGTAGCTCGTTAGGATTTTGGCGCGGCCCTCATCGCGGAGACGGACGCACCCACGGCGAGCCCCAAGAGATCGCCCGCCTGCTCGGCGAAGTCGGTTCGACCATATTCTTCGTCGACCGCGACGGCCAAATCGCCGCCACGACCGACGGTGAAGCCCGCATCGCGTCTCTCCCTGACGCCGCCGTTCCCGACCCGCTCGCCGGCGATCCGGGCCTCGAAGAATTCCCGCTCTCGGCCGTTGTGCCGCCGCTATCGCTCGATCGCCTCGGCGACCGCACATTTCTCGTCGACCACCAACTCCGCGCCGCGTACATGGCCGGCTCGATGGCAAACGGCATCGCGTCGTGCGAACTCGTCGAGGCCATCGCCCGAGAGGGTTTGCTCGCGTCGTTTGGCGCGGCCGGCCTGACCGTTTCCGAAGTCTCGAGGGCGATCGACCGCCTGGAATCCCTTGGCGACCGCACCTACGCATTCAACCTCATCCACAGTCCCAACGAACCGGCCCACGAAGCCGCGGTCGTCGACCTATACCTGCGGCGTGGCGTGCGGTTGGTGGAAGCATCGGCGTACCTCGACCTGACGCTGCCCGTCGTGCGCTACCGCGTGGCCGGCATTCACACCGACGCGGAGGGCCGCGTCCTCGCGCCCAACCGGATCATCGCCAAGGCGTCGCGCGTCGAAGTCGCCACGCGCTGGTTTAGTCCGCCGCCGGCAAAGTTGCTGGCCGAACTCGCCAGCACGGGCAAGATCACCGAAGAACAATCGTCGCTGGCCAGCCGCATTCCGATGGCCCAAGACCTGACCGCCGAGGCGGACTCCGGCGGCCACACCGACAATCGCCCCGCCATCACCCTGCTGCCTACTTTGCTCGCGCTCCGCGATCGCTTGCAGCAAGAATTCGCCTACGACGTTCCGCTCCGCGTCGGCGCGGCGGGCGGAATCGCTACGCCAGCCTCCGCCGCCGCCGCGTTCGCGATGGGGGCCGCCTATATCGTCACTGGCTCTGTCAATCAGGCTTGCGTCGAATCCGGCTCCAGCGACCTGGTGCGCAAGATGCTCGCCGAAGCCCAACAGGCCGACGTCATCATGGCCCCCGCCGCCGACATGTTCGAGATGGGCGTCAAGCTGCAAGTCCTCCGCCGCGGCACGATGTTCGCCATGCGGGCCCAACGGCTCTACGAACTGTACCGGACGCACGAATCGCTCGAAGATATTCCCGCCGCTGACCGAGCGACGCTGGAAAAGACGATCTTCCGCGCGCCGCTCGAAGAAATCTGGCAACAGACGCAAGTCTTCTTCTCCGAGCGCGATCCGGCCCAGGTCGCACGAGCCGCCGCCGATCCCAAACACAAGATGGCGCTCGTGTTTCGCTGGTACCTCGGCCTGTCGAGCGTATGGGCCAACCGCGGCGAACCGTCGCGGCAGGTCGACTACCAGGTCTGGTGCGGCCCGGCAATGGGAGCGCTCAACGAGTGGACCAAAGGCACGCCGCTCGCGCTGCCGGAAGAGCGCCACGCGGCCGTTCTCGCCTGGAACTTGCTGTACGGCGCGGCCGTCGCCACACGGATCGCCGCTGCCCGTAATCAAGGCGTCGCGCTTCCCGCAGCAGCCACGCAAGTCGCGCCGCGCAGCATGGCCGAGTTGCAGGAGCATCTGCCATGAGCGACGCGCAACATCCGATCGGCCCAAAAACCACCGCAGCCGAATCGCAAGCCGCCGAACCACTAGCCATCGTCGGCATCGGCTGCCTGTTTCCCGGCGCCGATTCGCTCGACGCCTATTGGGCGAACATCCGCGCCGGCGTCGATTGCATCACTGAAGTCCCGCCGACGCATTGGAGCACGAAGGACTACTTCGCCACCGATCCGTCCGCGCCCGACATGACCTACGCCCGCCGCGGCGGATTCCTGGACGCTTATCCGTTCGACCCGCTCCGCTACGGCATCAGTCCCAACAATCTCGAAGCCACCGACGCCTCGCAATTGCTGGGCCTCGTCGTGGCCGAGCAAGCCCTCCGCGATGCCGGTTACGCGACCAGCCGCGACGCAACGGACGGCCGCCCGTTCGACCGCGATCGCACCAGCGTGATTCTCGGCGTCACCGGCACGCTGCAACTGGTGATCCCGCTCGGCGCGCGATTGGGCCATCCGCTGTGGCGCAAGGCCCTCGCCGAAGCCGGCGTCGCGAAGGAAGTCGCCGACGACGTCGTCCAGCGAATCGCCGATGGCTACGTTCCCTGGCAAGAGAACTCGTTCCCCGGCCTGCTCGGCAACGTGGCGGCCGGACGGATCGCCAACCGTTTCGATCTCGGCGGCACGAACTGCGTCGTCGACGCCGCCTGCGCGAGTTCCTTGAGCGCGCTGCACATGGCCGCGATGGAGTTGCACGCCCGCCGCGCCGACATGGTCCTCACCGGCGGCTTCGACACGTTCAACGATATCTTCATGTACATGTGCTTCAGCAAGACGCCCGCCCTCTCGCCGACTGGCGATAGCCGCCCATTCGCCGCTGACGCCGACGGCACGATCCTCGGCGAGGGCCTGGGCATGGTCGCGCTCAAGCGGCTCGCCGACGCCCGCCGCGACGGCGACCGCATTTACGCCGTCGTCCGCGGCATCGGTTCTTCGAGCGACGGGCGGGGCAACGCGATTTACGCCCCCAGTTCCACCGGCCAGATGAAAGCCCTCCGCGCCGCGTATCGCGCCGCCGGGGTTTCGCCCAAGTCGGTCGAGTTGGTCGAGGCTCACGGCACCGGCACGAAGGTCGGCGATCTGACCGAAACGACGTCGCTGGCTGAAGTGTTTCGCCAGGACGGCGGCGCAGGCACCTGGTGCGCCGTCGGCTCGGTCAAGTCGATGATCGGCCACACCAAGGCGGCCGCCGGCGTCGCAGGACTCATCAAGACCGCGCTCGCGCTGTCCGACAAGGTGTTGCCGCCCACGCTCAAGGTCGCCGCGCCGCTCGAACCGCTGCTCGCCGGCAATTCACCGGCCTACGCCAACACGCTCGCGCGGCCCTGGGTTGCGCCCGTGGATCATCCCCGCCGTGCCGCGCTTAGCGCATTCGGCTTCGGCGGCAGCAACTTCCATTGCGTGCTCGAAGAAGCCGAGCCAGCGCGCAGCGAAGTCCGCTGGGACGGCCGCGTGCAGATTCTCGCGTTCCGCGGATCGACGCCTGCGGAAATCGATTCGCAACTCGCTAGCTTCAATGCCGCGACCTCGTGGAAAGAACTTCGCTCGCTCGCCGCTGCGACGCGGTCCTCGTTCGACGCCGCGAAACGGTGCCGCCTGGCGATCGTCGTGGAAAAAGGCGGCGACCTTGCCCGGTCGATTGCCACCGCGCGGCGGACGCTGGCGGCCAAAGGCGACGCACCCACAACCGTCTCCCTGCATTGGTCCACGCCCGACGGCGTTCACTTCGCATCCGGCCCGACGCCCGGCAAGCTCGCGGTCCTGTTCCCCGGCCAAGGCTCGCAGTACGTCTACATGCAGCGCGAGCTGGCCTGCCAGTTCCCGCAGATGCTCGCCGAGGTCGACGCCGCCAATCGCGCTTTCGGGCGCTCCGAACACGGTCAGCGGCTAAGCGACATCATCTTCCCGCCGCCAGTGTTCACGGACGCCGATCGCGCCGCACAGCAAGACCACCTCCGCCGCACAGAGTTCGCCCAACCGGCCCTCGGAGCGGTCAGCCTCGGTGCGTGGCGATTGCTCGAATCGTTCGGAATCTCGGCCGACGCCTTTGCCGGCCACAGCTTCGGCGAACTGGTCGCTCTGTGCGCCGCAGGGCGAATCGGCGAGCAAGATTTGGTTCGACTGTCGGTCGAACGTGGCCGCCTGATGGCCGCTGGCGCCGGCGACCGCGGTTCGATGCTCGCCGTGGCCGCCACCGTCGACGACGTCCGTCGAACGGTGAACGACGCCGCGCTCGATCTCACCATTGCCAATCACAATGGCCCGACGCAGGTCGTCCTTTCCGGCGCAACGGCCGAAATCGATCGCGCGGCCGACCGGTTCGCCGCACTTGGCGTCCGCACCGTCAAACTCCCGGTCGCGGCGGCGTTTCACAGCCCGCTCGTCGCCGACGCACAGGCCGAGTTCGCGGTGGTGCTGGATCGAGTCGAGTTCCGTCCCGCGACAAAGCCTGTGCTGGCCAACACGACCGGCGATGTCTACCCCGACGCCATTGCCGCCGCGCGAGACCTGCTCGCCGCGCAACTCGCCCGCCCCGTCGAATTCGTCCGCGAAATCGAATCGCTCTACGCCCAGGGCGTGCGAACCTTCCTCGAAGTCGGTCCCCAGGCAAAGCTCGTCGGCCTGGTTCGCTCGATCCTCGCCGATCGGCCTCACGCCGCGGTGTCGATCGACGCCACTTCCGGCCGTCGCTCGGGCCAGTTCGATTTGGCATCGGCCCTGGCGGAACTCGCCATCTTAGATCATACCGTCGATCTACCAGGTTGGGATCCGCAGCCGGCCGAAAACGCCACCGCCGCCAAGAAGCCAGGCCTCATTGTGCCGCTTACCGGCGCGAATTACATCAAGCCCAGACCGCCGCGTCCGCCAAGAATCGCGTCCGCGTCCGTGCGCCTGGCGGAGCCCTTGGAAAAGTCTGCCCAAGATTCCGCACAACATCGCCCAATTCCGGCGCCTCGCACGGTAGAATCTATCTATCCCGCGGCTCAAGCTCCAAAGTCGCCACCGCAATCGCCACCCAAATTGATCGCCGCGGAGCCACGCCACCGCGACGAAGTCAACCCCGCGCCGACCACCCCGCCGCCCGCGAACTCATCGCCAGCCATCCCGCCCCGCCCCGCGCGTCCTTCCCCACGTCAACGCACCGATATGGAACTCGACCAAGCCCTACGTCTGAACGAACAGAGCATCCTCGCGCTCGAGCGGATGCAAGAGCAAACGGCTCAACTGCACCGCCAATACCTCGAAGGTCAGTTGACCTCGCAACGGACCGTCGAACAACTCGTCGAGCAGCAACAATGGCTCCTCGCTGCGGCCTTCGGCGCGCAGGCAAATGCTCCGGCAAACGCTCCGCCGCCGTTCGTACCGCCACCACAAACGGCGGTGGCCGCAGTCGACCGTCAGCCTCCACCGACCGCAACCACGTCGTTGCCGCCGCGTGCAGCGCCGCCGATCGCACATCCAATACCTACTCCGTCCACTGTCGACGCACTCGCAAACGCCGCAGTTCCCGTCACACATTTGCCGCCGCCCGCTCCTTCCCCATCCATCCCCTCTGCGTCCTCCGTTTCTTCTGCGGTTAAAGCACCACCCTCGACCGCACAAAGCAACACGGACCTTTCGGCGACCCTCCTGGAAATCGTCGCCGACAAAACCGGCTACCCCGTCGAAACGCTCGACCTCGACATGAGCCTCGACGCCGACCTCGGCATCGACTCGATCAAGCGAGTCGAAATCATGTCGGCGGTCCAAGAGCGTCTCCCCGACGCCCCAGCAGTCCGCCCCGACGACCTCGGCCGCCTACAAACCCTTCGCCAGATCGTAGCCTTCCTCAGCACGCATTCATTCGCCCCCGCCGCGCAAACACCGCCGCCGCTCGCATCCCCCACACCGTTTCCCTCCGCAAACTCCGCGTCCTCCGCGTCCTGTGTGGCGAACAAGCCCAGCCCACCCACGCCGGACTTCGCCAGCACGCTCCTAGAAGTCGTCGCCGACAAGACGGGCTACCCGGTCGAAACGCTCGAACTCGACATGAGCCTCGACGCCGACCTCGGCATCGACTCGATCAAGCGAGTCGAAATCCTCTCCGCCCTCCAGGAACGGATGCCCGACGCACCGACCGTGCGCCCCGACGATCTCGGCCGTTTGCAAACATTGCGGCAGATCGTGGCGTTCCTCGACCAAAGTTCCGCGGCTAGCAGCCCGGCGACAACGGGAACCGTCGTAAACCCTCGCTTGCCGGCGGCGTCGCCTAGCGCCGCGATTCCGCCGGCCCGAAACGACACCGCGGCGCTACCATCGACGGTCTCGCCCATCCGCGTTGCGGCTCCCGCTCCCGTCATACGCAACATCATCCGGCCAGCCGAGCCGTCCGCTCAACCATCGGCCGAGCTGATTCGCCGCGTGCTTCGCCCCGTCCCCGTCCCCGGCTCGCGCCAGCCGATCGCGCTCGATCGCGCCGCCGAATTCTGGATCGCCGACGACGGCGGCGAACTGGCCGAAGCCCTCCGCCGGCAGTTGATCGCCCGCCGAATCGTCGCCCGCGTAGTTCCGCTCGACGCCGTGCTAGTCGATCACCCCGTCTGCGGGCTGTGCGTGCTCGCTCCCGATTCGATAGGCCAGAGCACGTCGTCGTCGTCGGGCGAGACCAAACGCCGCCCTACCAAACGCGACGCTGCCGTCCACGATACGAACCGCTTCATTGCCGACGCCTTCCGCATCATCCAGCGAGTCGGTCCCGGCTTGCGCGAAACCGGCCGCACTTCCGCCGCGGTGTTGGCCACCGTGTCGCGCCTCGACGGGCGGTTCGGCCTCGGCGACCGCCTGCCGAGCGATCCCGTCTCCGGCGCGCTCGCCGGGCTGACAAAAACGGCCGCGCTCGAATGGCCCGAGGTGCAGGCCAAAGCAATCGACGTCGACGACGCCCTGTCGGTCGAATCGCTCGCGGAGCGGATCGCCGACGAACTGCTGGCCGCCGGACCAGTCGAAATCGGCATCACCGCCGCGGGATCGATCGCCCTCGAACTCGTCGACGAACTCGCGGCCGGACACAACGAATCGCTCTCGCGGCAACCGCTCGCGTCCGGCGACATCGTCGTCGTCAGCGGCGGCGCGCGGGGCGTGGCCGCCGAAGCCGCGGTCGCGATGGCTGCAAAATACGGCTGCACGATGCTGCTGCTTGGACGCAGCCCCGAACCGACGCCCGAGCCCGACTGGGCTGCCGGACTCTCGTCCGACGTCGAAATCAAACGAACGATCGTCGCCCAGCACGGCGGTCCGCTTGCGCCCAAGGCGGTTGAGTTCCAGTGCCGCCGCTTGTTGGCCGGCCGGGAAATCGTCCGCACGATCGCCCGCATCGAATCGGCCGGCGGCCGCGCGATGTATCGCTCACTCGACGTTCGCGACGCGGCGGCGTTGCGTTCCGTGCTTGCCGAAGCGCGTCAACACACCGGCCCGATTCGTGGCGTCGTCCACGCCGCCGGCGTGCTCGCCGATCGATTGATCGAAGACAAAACCGACGAACAATTCGCGGAAGTCTGGTCGACGAAAGTCGCCGGAGCGACGGCGCTGCTCGAAGCGACCGCGTCCGACGACCTCGCCGCGCTGGCGTTCTTCTCGTCGTCCACGGCGCGGTTCGGCCGCAAGGGCCAAATCGACTACGCCGCGGCGAACGAGGCCCTCAACAAACTCGCCGGGCGCGAAGCCCGCCGCCGGCCAAACTGCCGCGTCGTGTCGTTCAACTGGGGACCGTGGGACGGCGGCATGGTCACACCCCAACTCAAAAAGCTCTTCGCCGCCGAGGGCGTCGGCGTGATCGACCTCCAAGCCGGCGCAAATTACTTCGCCGACGAGCTTGCCGCCCCGCCTTCCGCGGCAGTCGAAATCGTCGTTCTCGGCCCACATCCGACCAGCGCCACCCCATCCGGCCCCGCGACCATCGCCGCCGAGAAGTCCGCCGCCGAGAAGTCCGGCACCGAAAAGTCCACCGCCGTGACGCCATCGGAAACGAAACCGGCGGCTCGAATGTACACGGCGTTCGAGCGCGAACTAAGCGTCGAAACGTGCCCCGTCCTGCGCTCCCACGTCATCAACGGCCGCGCCGTGCTCCCCATGGCCCTAATGGTCGAATGGCTCGCCCACGCCGCGCTGCACGACAACCCAGGACTCCAGTTCGTCGGTCTCGACGACCTCCGCGTGTTCAAGGGCGTGATCCTCGAATCCGATTCCCACGTCACTCTCCGCGCCATGGCGTCCGCGCCGGAAGCCCACGAGGGCGCCGAAGTCGTGCAAGTCGAACTGCACGCCGGCAACACGCTCCACGCTCGGGCCCGCGTCGTGCTCGGATCGGATCTGGCCACCGCGACGCCATCGCTCGCGCCGCCGCGCGGCAATCCGCTTGCCGACCCAAACGTCTACGACGGCGTGCGGCTGTTCCACGGTCCGCAGTTGCACGGCGTCGTTGCCGTCGAAAGTTGTGGCCCCGACGGCATCTTCGCTCAGGCCTGCACTGCGCCGCACCCTTCCGAGTGGATCGAGCAACCGCTCCGCGGCGGCTGGCTGGCCGACCCGCTCGCGCTCGACGCGGCGTTTCAATTGATGATCGTGTGGTGCTTTGAGCAGCGCGGCATCGGTTCGCTTCCCACGCGATTCGCCCGCTACCGCCAATTCGTCCGCACGTTTCCGGAAGGCGAATTGAGTATCGCGATTCGCATCGATCGGCAAGGCCCGCATCATGCCGAGGCGACGATCCAGTTTTGTGACCCGGCCGGCCGGCTCATCGCCCGCATCGAGGGTTACGAATGCGTGCTCGACGCCTCGCTGGGCGAAGCCTTCGCCCGCAACGAGTTGGCCGCGCACGTTGGCTAAGTGGCGAGATTGAGATGTCGTTTCCGCGCAGCGTCACCGTCACCGCGGCGAGCCGATTGCACTTCGGGCTGTTCGCCTTCGACGCCAGCGGCGGCGGCGGTCGACGACCGAGCTTCGGCGGCGCCGGCATGATGATCGAAGAGCCGCACGTATGCGTGCGAGCGTGCGAGGCCGATCGGCTCTCGGTCAGCGGGCCTGCGTCCGATCGCGCGGCGGCGGTCGTCGCGCGTCTCGTTGACGCGGGACTGCTCGCCGAGCCGCCGCGTTGTCGCTTGGAAGTTGTCGATGCTCCGCCGCAGCACGGCGGTTTGGGCGTGGGAACACAGCTATCCTTGGCCGTGGCCGTCGCTGTGCTCCGGTCGCAAGGAATAACGCCTCCCGACGCCGTAGCGTTGGCCGCGCTGCTCGGTCGCGGACGCCGCTCCGCGATCGGCACGCACGGATTCGCCAGCGGGGGCTTGCTCGTCGATGCCGGCAAACGATCCGCGGACTCGGTCGCGCCGCTAGCCGCGCGCGTCGCGCTTCCGCCAGAGTGGCGCGTGCTGTTGCTCTTGCCCGCGCAATCGCAAAGCCTTTCCGGCGACGCTGAGGAACGCGCGTTCGCGCAACTGCCGCCGATTTCGAGCGACACGAGCGGCGAATTGCGCCGCCTGGCGACCGACGAGATCGTACCCGCCGCTGCGGCGAGCCAGTTCGAGCGATTCGCCGCCGCCGTCAGTCGCTTCAACGCCATATCGGGCGACTGCTTCGCGGCCGTGCAGGGTGGACCGTATGCGTCCCCCGTCGCCGCGCGGTGGGTGCGGCGTCTCGGCGAATTGGGCGCTCCCGCCGGCCAGTCGTCGTGGGGGCCAACGCTGTTTGCCTTCGCGCCGGACGAACAGCACGCGGCGACACTGGAAGAAACGATTCGCTCGAGGGCCATCGCCGATGGCTGGCGACCGCGCGTCGTGCGCCCCGCTGTCGGCGGGGCCAGAATCGACGAAACGTGAATCCGCCATCGTCGCGCCGACCCCACCACGCCGCACGATCGGCGCAATCCGATCTGCTCGCCGCGTCATTGGCTGGACGCCGTCCGCCGAAAAATGCCACAATAGTATAGGTGCCCTCCACGGCCAGCCGCGGCCAGGTCGAATAATCCTCGCCTCGCGATCGTGGACATAAAACGAAGCATCGCTAGCGTCACGCCAATCGCACCATCCGTCACGTCTCTCCCTCGCGTCGCGACTTGCCGCCCATGAGCACTCCCTTTTCCTACGACGGCGAACGCGAACTGATCGCCGACCTTTCGACGCTCGTCGTTCGCCGCGCCAAAGGCGAAGAAGAAATCGCCCGCCGCTTCGAGAAGCGCAGCAAGGCCGTCGAGGACGAATACCGCGTCAGCCGCCAACAGGTCACGGAAGAACACCAGAAGCACAAGCGGCAACTTCAGCAAGAATTCGACGACGCTCGCCGTCGTCCGTTGGTCGAGTATCAATCCGCGGAAACGGCCGCCCGCCGCGCGTATGAGTCGGCGACGCGGGAAACAAACGAAGAAATCGACGCGGCCCTCCGATCGGCCCGCGCGAAGCACAAAGAAAAACGCTGGGAAATCGCCACCCTCTACGACACGTCGAAGCACCAGCCGGCCCAGCGCGATACGGCGGTCAAGAAGCGCGTCGCCGAGACGCTCAAGCAACTTGCCGAAGTTGATGCTGCGGCGAAGAAGCTGCTCGCCGCGCGGCGTCAAAAGGTCGACGCGATCGACCCGCCGCCGGCCGCAATCGGCGACGCCGCGGCGGCCCAAGCCAAGGTCATGGAAAGCGTCGCCGCGGCCAGGGCGGCCGTTACGCGGATCGACGCGGTTGGGGCCGCCAAGTGGTGCGCCGGCGCAATGCCGGCCCTCGTATTCGCCATCGCGCTGGTCGTCGCCGTCGTTCCACTGGGATTTGCGCTCGATTGGACGAATTACTTGTGGGCGGTCGTCAGTTTGATTTGGGCCGTCACCGCCACCGTCGGGCTGTACGTCTGGCTCCGTCCGCGCGCCCGCCGGCAATGCGGCGAAGCCTACCGCGCGCTCCAGCAAACCATCGCCGACGCCCAAGCGGCCGGTGCGCTCTGGCAATCCGCCGCCACGGCTGAACGCCAGCGCCAACAGGAAGAATCGCTCGCCAAACGCGATGCGGCCATCGCCAAGGTCGATGTCGAACTGCAAACCGCTCTGCAAACTCTCAACGACGACAAGCAAACCCGCAATGCGGCCGCGGACACCGCGCTGCGGCCGCAACTCGAAGCCGCCGAGCGCCGCCGCGACGAGCAACTCGCCGCCGCCGAAGCGACCTACCCGCCAAAACTCGTCGAATACGACGCCACGTATCAGACCGACATCGACCGCGTCGTGAAACATCACGACGCCGAAGTCGCCCGCACCGCTGCCCAGCGCGATCAGGCGTACAAAGAGCTTGTCGAGCGCTGGACCGCCGGCATCGCCCGCTTCGACCAAGGCGTGGCGGACCTTCGCAGCGCCAGCGACGCCCTGTTCCTCGACTGGACGCAAGAGCAATTGCCCGTCTGGCAGCCGCCCAATTCGGTTCCGCGCGGTTTGCGATTCGGCCAGTTCGAGGTCAATCTCGCCCAAATCCGCGGCGGCATCTCCGACGACGCCAACCTGCGGCCGAAGCAGACGCGGTTCCTGCTCCCCGCGCTGTTGCCGTTCCCCGAGCGCGGCTCGGTCATCATCAAAGCCGCCGGCGATGCCCGCGCCGCCGCCACCGCCACGCTCCAATCGGTCATGCTCCGGTTGCTCACCTCCGTTCCGCCGGGCAAGATCCGTTTCACGATCGTCGACGCCCTCGGCCTGGGCGAGAACTTTTCGGCGTTTATGCACCTCGCCGACTTCGAGGAAGCGCTGGTCACCAGCCGCATCTGGACCGAGCCGTCGCACGTCGAACAGCGGCTGGCCGACATCACCGAGCACATGGAGAATGTGATCCAGAAGTACTTGCGCAACGAGTACAAGACGCTCGAAGAATACAACCAGCAAGCCGGCGAAGTCGCCGAGCCGTATCGCTTTCTCGTGGTGGCGAATTTTCCCGCCGGATTCAACGAAAACTCGCTTCGTCGCCTGGCCAGCATCGCCAGCGCCGGACCGCGGTGCGGCGTGTTCACGCTGATCACGGTCGACACGAAGCAGCCGATGCCGGTGAACTTCCAGCTTGCCGAAATCGAGCAGCACGCCACGGTGCTCCGCTGGCAAGACGGCCGCTTCCGTTGGAATCATCCGGACTTCGAGCGGCTCCCGCTGGAACTCGACCAGCCGCCGACGGGCGAACGCTGCACGGAAATCGTCCGCACCTGCGGTCAGGCGGCCAAGGACTCGAAGCGCGTCGAAGTGCCGTTCGAGGTCGTCGCGCCCAAGAGCGACGGCTGGTGGACCGAATCGGCCGCCAAGGGCGTCGACGTGCCGCTCGGCCGCGCCGGCGCGACGAATCTTCAACATTTGAAGCTCGGCCGTGGCACTTCGCAGCACGTTCTGGTGGCCGGCAAGACCGGCTCCGGCAAGTCGACGATGCTCCACGCGCTGGTCGTCAACGCGGCGCTGCGGTTCAGCCCCAACGAGGTCGAGTTCTACCTGATCGACTTCAAAAAGGGCGTCGAGTTCAAGGTCTATGCCACGCAGCGACTGCCGCACGCGCGGGTGATCGCTATCGAAAGCGAGCGCGAGTTCGGCCTGTCGGTGCTTGAGCGGCTCGATGCGGAACTAAAACGCCGCGGCGAACTGTTTCGCGACGCCAGCGTGCAGGATCTGCCCGGTTATCGCCAGGCGCGGCCCGCCGAGGTCATGCCACGCACTCTGCTGGTCGTCGACGAATTCCAGGAACTGTTCGTCGAGGACGACAAGCTTGCCCAGGACGCGGCGCTGCTGCTCGACCGGTTGGTGCGTCAAGGGCGAGCGTTCGGCATCCACGTGTTGCTCGGTTCGCAGACGCTCGGCGGCGCGTATTCGCTCGCCCGCACCACGCTCGGCCAGATGGCGGTCCGCATCGCCCTGCAATGTAGCGAGTCCGACGCGCACCTAATCCTCAGCGAAGACAACACCGCCGCCCGGCTGCTCTCTCGTCCCGGCGAGGCGATTTACAACGACGCCAACGGCCTGATCGAAGGCAACCATCCGTTCCAGGTCGTATGGCTGGGGGACGACCGCCGCGAGCAATACCTCCGCCAGCTCAACCGGCTCGCACAAGAGCGCGAACTGGTCCTGCCGCCGCCGATCGTTTTCGAGGGCAATGTGGCCGCCGATTTGTCGCTCAATCCGATCTTGCGCAGCTGGCTCGCCGCCGACGCCTGGCCCGACGTGCCCATCGCGCCCGTTGCGTGGCTGGGCGCGGCCGTGGCGATCAAAGACCCGACCGCGGCCGTTCTCCGCCGTCAAAGCGGCGCGAACGTGCTCATCGTCGGCCAGCAGCCGCAATCCGCCCTGGGCCTGCTCGCCGCCAACCTGCTCAGCCTCGTGGCGCAGTATCCGCCGAATGGCGAAGGCGCGGCCGCAGCGCGGTTTTACATCCTCGATGGCACGCCGGCCGACTCGCCCGACTACGGTACGCTGGCAAAACTCGCCGCCGAACTGCCGCACAACATCACGGTCGTCGCCCCTCGCGATCTGGCCGCCGCGGTGGCCGAAATCGACACCGTCGTCGCCGATCGCGAGAAAGACCGCCCCGACGAAGCGCCGCCGATCTTCGTGCTCATCCACGACCTCGGACGGCTCCGCGATTTGCGCAAGGCCGACGACGACTTCGGCTTTTCCTCGTTCGGCGGCGGCGAACCAAAGGCCGCCAGCCCGTCGAAGTCGTTCACGCATATCCTTCGCGAAGGCCCAGCCGTCGGCGTTCATTCGCTCATCTGGTGCGACACCTACAACAACGTCACCCGCACGCTCGACCGCCACGCTCTCAAGGACTTTGAAATCCGCGTCCTATTCGCCATGACGGGCGTCGATTCGAGCAATCTGATCGATTCGCCCGCCGCCGGAAAGCTCGGCCCACATCGGGCGCTGTTGTACACAGAAGAACAGGGCCGACTCGAGAAGTTCCGCCCCTATGGCTGGCCGGCCGCCGATTGGCTTGCGCAGCTCAAGCAGCAATTCGAGCAACGCGCCGACGAAGCCGAAGCCGTCGATGCCGCCAGCGCCGCTTCGGCAGCCGCGGACCCGCCCGGTTAACGAGCCGCCAGGGGCCGACGGACTATTTCGTGCCCAGCGATTTCTTGCCGGACGAGTTCCTGTCCGACCGAGCGCGGTCGCGCAACCGATCGACCACTCGCCGGGCCGTCGAGAGCGGACGCGATACGCGAAACGTGATTCCGGCCGCGAAGGCCAGCGCCGAGGCCGTCGCCGCGGCATAGTTGGGGCCGACCCAACCAGCAACACCCAGCGAGGCTTCGCTATGGCTGGCTACGGTACGCGATGCCGTTTCGCTGCTCTCCGCTGCGCTCCACGGCGGCATCGGCATCGACGCGGCGGCCGCTTGCCGCGGATACTCTGCCGTGCGGACAGATGGCGGCATCGTCGTTGCCACTTCGAACACCTGGTAAAGCCCGACGTTGCTCTCGAACCGCGGCTCGTCCGATTCGCCGTCGCCGCGTGGCCGAGCGTCTTCGACGATCCACGCTTCCTCCGCCCGATGCGCCAGGTCGACTTCGCTGGGCAAGTACGAAACGGCCAACGCGATCATGCCGCCCTCAGGTTGGTGTGCCCAGGCAAAAGCGTCGGCCACCGCGGCTGTGGTCGAATCGGCGGTCGCGTCGTGCCGGCCGTCGTCGGCATTTGTTTCCTCGGCGATCGCATCGGCCGCACGATCATCTGCAAACGCATCGTGGGCGTGCGTCGCGACTCTGCCCGTTGCCGTCGTGGCCGGACGTTCGCCGATTGCGCCAATTGCCTCGATCGGCGGCTGCTGTGTCGGTAGTTCGCCGCCGCCGGTATCGTCTCGGTGAATCGCGTCCGGCGAACGCGAGGGCAAAACCGGCGCGTCCGCGGTTTGAGACCGAACAATGCCGGGCGACAACGTTTCCGCGGCGGCGCCGCTGTTTGCGTCTTGAGTCGTCTGGCCGTTCGCGGAGATTCCGCCACCGAGCACGACCGTCGTGGCGGCGCGCTGCGCGGCTTCGGCGAACACATTCGCCACCGCCGACGACATCATGACGTCGCTCGCCGTCGAAAACGCGATGAATCCGCCGATTTCGCCGCCGGAACCGCCGCGTGCGGCATCGCCGCCGTCCGTTTTGACGGTGCCGATCGCTCCACCCAAGCCTGGAAGCAACGGCGGCAAGCCAATCGGCCGCATCGCGTCGCCCGTCATCTTGTCCGCCGTCATCCGGTCGCCCGTCATCCGGTCGCCCGGCATATTGCCGGCCGCGCCATCCATTCCTTGCCCAGCATCGTGCATCGAGCCAAGGTCGGCGTCAGTTCGATCGCCGCCCATCGTCGTTCCCTTCGGCATCGACGACATGCCCGTGTCTTTGTGACGATCGCCCGCCCAAGCGTCGTGAAGCTTCCGATCGAGTGTCAGGGAAGGGCTCAATCGCCAGATTTGCGTCGAAGAGTCGTAGGCGATGTCAAAAACGCTGTCGACGCTCGACAAATACGCACTGTGTCCCGCGGCGAGTGTGTCGAGGTTCAATCGGTCCGCCGCGATTTGCGATGCCGAATCGCCAAACGAAGAAGTCGAACAGACGATCACGACGCAATGGAACGATCCGCCCTCGGGCGTCGACAAGACGAACGCCTTGGCGAAATCGATGCCGCCTGCCGACGGCGTCGATACGATCATCGCGCCAAACCGCGGCGAGAACGGCGAAAACCCCGGCGCTCCGTTCGATTCGCGCCCGCCGAAAATGTCACCGAACCGCCAGGCAAAGCCGTGAAACGCCGCGGAGGTCTCGCCCGCCCTCGCTACGTTCCACGCGCTGCCATCCATTCCGCCTTCGAGTCCCGTTGCGGCCAATAACGACCGCGCTTCGAGCGGCTCGACGGCCAATGCACGTCGGCGCACCGAGCCCGCGGCAACGCTGCGTCCGCGTCGGGTTGTGGGTTTGTAGGCCATCGCGGTGTCAGATCGGCTTAGCGACGCAAGTCGCGATTACTTTCTGTTCTTCAATACTTCGGCGAACTCCGGCCGATCGATCAGGCCAACGAACGCCGCGTTGTTCTCGATATGTTCCGCCAAGATCGCATCGCGACCGGCTTCCTTTAGTGTACTCACAACCCGCCCCGCACAAGTCTCTGCCGCCGCGGCCAATTTCGGCTGCTCCGCCATCATCCGCCAGGCCAGCGCCAACTCCTCGGCCACCGAAACCAACTGCCCCGCGTCGTCGGGCCAAAGCTCGCGTCGCGACAAGGCGGCCCGCATGGCGTCTTGCGGACGATTCAGCTTCCTTAACACCGCGCCGTAGTTGAAGTAGTGCTTGCTCAGAAACTGCCGGTACTGCGAGACCTGCGGCGCCTCGTTCCATGCTTCTTTTTGGTGGATTATCGCCGATTCGTACGCCGCGGTGGCGGCCTCATCCTGACCCAACCCCGATAGCAGGAATCCGAGGTTATTGTAGACGCCGCCGACGCTGCTCGCCAACAAATGGTCGTTCGGATACAGTTCGCGAACCGGTGTGTACAGGGTCAAAGCCTTGTCGAACGACCGCTGGGCCTCCCCCGGCTGCCGCATCCGCGTCTGCAGCAATCCTTGGTTGTTGAAGATCGCCGCCAGTTCGCACCGCAGCGTCTTGTTATCGGCGGCCTCTGCTTGGAGTGGCCCAAGCAATTCGATGGCACTTCTATAGCACTTAGCGCCAGCAGCGAAATCCGACGAGCTCGCTTCAATAGCGCCGAGGTTGCGATACATCGTGGCCAGCTTCGCTCGGTAGTCAATATTCTCAGGGTGTGCCCGGTAAGCGCGGGTCATCAGGTCGACCGCTTGCCGGCAGCAGTCCAGAGCGGCGACCGGATCGCGGCCTTGGCATACCGCGCCCAGGCCGTTGTAGGTCGCGGCTACGGTCGCCAACAATTCGCCGTTTTCGGGGTCGGCCTCGACGAGACGGCGCTGGATCGCGAGCGCTCGGCGAAACATTTGCTCCGCGGCGGCCGCATCCTTCCCTTCCGCCAGCATCAGTTGTCCCAAGTTCGACAGCGATATCGCGAGGTCGCCGCTTTGCTGGGCATCGCGAGAATCGCGGGCAGCCAATTCGGAACGAATATCAATCGCCGCGTCCAGCGAACGATGCGCCTCGGCGAATTCTCCCGCGCTCACGCACGCCTTGCCGAGATTATTGAGCACCGTCGCCAGCCACTGCCGGTGTTTCTCGTGATCCGAGTCTTCGCTCGGCGCCGCGATTAGATCTTCGAGTATTTGCTGCGATTGCCGATACGAAGGCAACGCTTTGGCGGCGCCCTCGAAGTACTCCGTCAGCTTGCCGATGTTTTCGTAGGCCAGCGCCATATCGACGCGCACGCCGGGATCGTTCGCGTGACGGCCACCCTTGGCTCGTTCGATGAACTCCTGGTAATATCCGATCGCCAGATCCAAAAGTTCGCGGCGGAAGTGCGTGGCCCCCGGCTCGTTCGCCAATCGATGGGCCATCCGCAGCCCAAGCACATTCACCGCGTCGCGGGCCTGGCGGTAGTTCGCGTCGGCGAAATCGGCCTCGTCGCGGGCCTGGTGGAAATACGAGTCGGCCCGCTGGTAATTGCGATCCGCTTCGGCCTTCTCCCGCAAGATCAACGCAGTTCCAACCGACAGCGCGATAATTGCGCACAACCCGACCGCGGCCGCCGATAGCACGAGGCTACGATGCCGCCGCGCCCACTTGCTCAATCGATCGACGACGGTCGGCGGCTTGGCCATCGTCGGTTGGCCATCGAGCACGCGGCGCAGGTCGTCGGCAAAGTCCTTGGCGGTCGCGTAGCGTTCGGAGGGCGACTTGGCCATCGCCTTGTGAATGACCGTTTCCAAATCCGCCGGCACGCGCGGGGCCAACTGCCGCAGTGGCCGCGGTTCTTCCTGTTCGATTCGCCGTAGCAGGGTCGGTCCGTCATCCCCCTCGAAGGCATGCCGCAGCGCGAGCAGCTCGTATAGCGTGGTGCCCAGCGAGTAGACGTCGGTTCGCTGATCGACCAGCGCCGCATTGCCCGTGGCTTGTTCGGGGCTCATGTACCGCATCGTGCCGACCAGATCACCGGTCCGCGTCAGCGAGGGATTCGATTGAATCCGCGCCAGGCCGAAATCGGTGACCCACAACTTGCCTTCGCCGTCGAGCAGCAAGTTGGACGGCTTGACGTCGCGATGAACGACGCCGAATTCGTGAGCGGCGTGCAGCGCTTCGGCCGCTTCGATGCCCAGCCGCACGGCCGTGCGATGGAAGCTGCCCCGTTTGGCGAAGTCGTGCTTGAGCAGCGACCCCTGCGACGCGCGATCGCTCCGCCAGGTGTCCGCCGAATGCGCCCCCAACACGACCGTCGACGCGCGCGACGGCGATGTCTCCATGCCTTTCTTGCCCGAATCCGACTCGTTGCCCGTCGCGGTGCGCAACTCGTCGATCGCCTGATCGAGCGGTTGCCCATCGATGAATTGCATGGCGTAGAAGTGTACGCCTCGTTCAACACCGACGGCGAACACCGGCACGATGTTCGTGTGGTGCAATTGCGCGGCGGCCTGCGCTTCGTTGCGAAAGCGGGCGATCTGCTTGCTGTCGAGCACCGCGGCAAACGGCAGAATTTTGAGCGCCACGCGCCGGCCCAGCGACACCTGCCACGCCTCGTAGACGACGCCCATGCCGCCGCGGCCGATTTCTCGCACCAACTTGAAGTCGCCGATCTGCTTCTCGCCGTCGACGGACGCGGCGGCCTCGGCTGACACGTCACGGTCGCCCCCGGCGAATCCGGCCGCCGCGTCGTGCAATTCGTCGAGCCGGTCGAGATAGGCGGCAAGCGGCTCCGCCAGGTCGGGATGCTCGCCGAGCAAAGCCGCGCGGTCGATCGGCACCGCTTCGTCGAGCGAAGACAAATACCGATCCAGCACGTCGGCGAGACGTTCCTTCTGCTCTAGCGACAGCGCGCCGAGCAGCGTCGGTTCCAGACTCACGTCGCCCGTGTCGATCGATCGCATGGCCATCCAACCTTCGCGTTTAGCCTTCCAGACGATCGGGGTTCTTGACGATTTGGTTGAGCTTTTCGATCGCCCGCAGCCAGAGCATGCGCACCGCGCCAGTTCGCTTGCCGAGCCGCTGGGCAACCTCGTCGAACGACAGTCCCTGCAAACTCCGCAGCACGATCACGTCGCGATACTCCGGCCGCAGTCGGGCGAGCTTATCGGCCAGCGCCGCCACGCTTTCTCGCCGCCGGACCGGAGCGCTCGGCGACGGCCCCCGATCGGCCAGCACCTGAGCGAAGTTGACGATCGAGCGATCGAACGCCGCGCTCACCTGATCGAGCGATATTTCGCAGCGCACGTCGCGACGCTTGGCTTGCATATGCACTTCGTAGGCGTGATGCAGACAGTTGATGAGAATCTGCCGCATCCAGGCCAAAAACTCGCGCTCGTGCTGGCCGCGGAAACCGTCGAAGTCGCGATGCGCCGCCAGCAGCGCGTCCTGCACCACGTCCGACGGGCTGACGCGACGACGCAATCGGTGGTCGAGTTGCGTCGTGGCAAGGATCGTCAAGTAGTTGCGATACACCTGCATCAGGCAGCCGAGCGCCGCCGTCTCGCCCAGCCGGGCGCGGCGGATCAAGTCTTCGGCGTCGCGGTCGGCGCTCTCGCCAACGTCGCAGGTATTATCAACCGATTCGATCATGTTCATCACGCGCGAAATGGTGTCGATCGCGGCTGGCTCGCTGCACGGCCTCTCCGGCATGGAGGCGAAACCGATGACAAGGTTCTCGCTCCCCAAATCCCAGGCCAAAGCCGGTTCCTTCATGGTATCCTCGTTGGCCCATTTGGCCAGCATTTCGTCGGGAGTTGGAAGTGGCTCAGTTCGCCGGCGGCGCAAGGAGAATCTGGAGAATTCCTTGGAAAGCGGGGTGCGCGATGAACCCCGCTAGGCTGCTGCTCGCCGTTCTCTTGTTAGTCCATTGGTCCCTGATCTTGGTGTGTCCAAAACTCGTTCACGGCGGGATTGTATATGGAGGATCGTTGCGAAGTGTGCCGGTTGCCGAAGAAATCCTGATAAACGATCTTCGCGACGACAACAATCTTCCACGAATCGCTTGCTACCCTCTCGATCAGGATTTCGTCGAGGACCGGACATCCATCAGCATTTATCGTAATGCTACTATGCGGCGCAACGACCCAAACTTCCGCGCGATGGGCCGGACTCATATTGGCTGCGATCTCAGACACCGCCTTTTTGTCAGCGTTTTTCCCGCACAGAGCAACCACGGATTGCCATTCGATATATGCCGGCGTCTTTCCCGTGTTCTTCACAGTCATCGTCAGCTTAAGCTGCTCACCAGCTTTCCACTCGCTTATGGCCGGCATCATGGCCGGCGGCCCGATATTCAGCCAAGGCCGCTGGTCGAGGAGAATCATCCTGTCCGTCTGGTCGGCAGTTCTGCGAACTTGCTCAAGCTCACCGTCCATCGTCTTCCATTGGACGTAGGCGAGCACGGTGAGTACGACCGTGAAAAGCGCAACGACTGCATCGGGAAGGTAGATAACAAGGACGAGGAAGCACGCCATCGCCGCGACCGAAATGAGAATCCCGGTGCGGCTCCTAAAGGCCCAATCACGCATTTTGCGGGCCGCGTTTGCATAGTAATCGCGCTTGTCCTTGGTGCAGCGGAAGCTTTCTATTTGGCGTTTGTGAAAGGCGTAAAAGCCAGCAGGATCAAACCGGAAGAACTCATACCAGCCGTCTGGTGGTTCATTCTCGGCGCTTTCTTTTCCGCCGTCGCCATCGGAGTTGCGACCATGCCATACGTCAATCGGGGGCCACTGGGGTTCTGACATAGCGCGAACCTACCATCGCATTTTGTGTCCCTCCTTGCATGACTCCGACATTCTAAGACACTCTGTCTCGCCGCTAATCGGAGAGCGGCCCGCGCCTTGGTCGGCGTATCAGTCTTATAAACTGCCGAAGGGGACCGTCCAAACGGATTGGGTTCGATTCCCCCGCTCTCCGCTAGATACTTTTGGCCCTTCGCTTTGCGGCTCGAACGAGAGCATTCCGCGCCCACGTCACCGGCTTTGCCGCGTCCGCCTCTGCCGCTGACTGGATGAGGTGCTTTTCCTCGTCCGTCATCGGGATCAGCATTTTGGCGGTCTTGCGGTCTTCGGGTTTTTTGAGTGGTCGTGCCATGCCCATAAATATATCTACAAAAACTTGCCTGTCAACTCATTGACGCGGCACGTTATTGTAGATATAATAACAAGCGACAAAGAAAACCCCGCTCGCCGCTGAAACGACGGGCGGGGCCAAGAACAACCAGGCTTTCGCTAGGTCGCTCCCACAAGCCCATTCTAGCGAGAGCCGCAACAAAAGGCGACTCTCAAATGGCCAACATCCTCCCCCGCGACAAGCAAATCTCGGTTCTCCACCATCTAGTCGAAGGCAATACGCTCCGCAGCACGTCGCGGCTGTCTGGCGTCGCCCGCAATACGATCACGGCCCTAATGGTCCAATTCGGCCAGGGCTGCCAGCGACTTCTGGACAGCAAGTTGCGCGGCCTCACGCTCGATCACGTCGAGACGGATGAAATCTGGTCCTACGTCGGCAAAAAGCAGGGCCGACTAACCGACGAAGAAAAAGCCGAACGGTCGGATATCGGCGACGTGTACACGTTCACTTGCCTTGACCAGGAAACGAAATTGATCGCGGCGCACGTCGTCGGCAAGCGGTCGGCGGACAACGCCCGTCGCCTCATGGTGCAACTCGCCGGCCGGCTGCGATTCCCGAACCCGCACGCCGCAGACGCCCACGGCTACGGGCAGGGCGGATATCAGCCGATCATCCAGATTTCGACGGACGGCTGGGCCGGATACCCGGAGGCGGTCGACCTAGCCTTCGGCCCGTATGCTCGGTTCGGAACGCTCATCAAGGATTATCGTAACGCCGAGCAACCCGGCCGCTACGCACCACCGGAAATGATAGGGACCGTCCGCCGCGGCATAACCGGAATAGAAACCGCCGCCGAATGGTCGATATGCACGTCGCACGTCGAACGGCACAACCTGACGATCCGCACGTTGATGAAGCGTTTCACGCGGCTGTCGGTCGGATTCTCGAAAAAGCTCGAAAACCACGAGGCCGCCGTCAACGTGTTCATGGCGTTCTACAATTTCGTCTGGCGGACGCGGTATCCCGACGATAGCGGACGCCCTGGGAAGCTACGGCCGACGGCTGCTATGATGGCGGGAGTGACGGATCGGCTGTGGCGGTTCGTCGATCTGTACGACGCTGCGATGACGGCGTAGAATGCCCATCAAGCGATGAAGGCCGCGAGTTTGCCGCTCGCGGCCTTCCGTGATTCTCTTGGCCGAGAACCATGCTGGGTTGTTGCTTGCATGGTACTCTTCTCGGCTGCGCTGTCAAGCCGAGAAATCCATGCAAAAGAAGCCCAGGCGTTCGTTCGCGGCGAAGGCAATCGCGATTTTTTTTGGTTCCCTTGCACTCATCAGCTGGCTTGGATTTCCGAGCGACA
Source organism: Pirellulales bacterium (assembly GCA_040901705.1). Classification (GTDB taxonomy): domain Bacteria; phylum Planctomycetota; class Planctomycetia; order Pirellulales; family PLA5; genus PLA5. Next base: position 30,853 of record JBBDYI010000108.1, read on the forward strand.
CGAAGGCAGCAATGGAAACCGTCGACCTGATACTGTCTTACGCGAACTGGGATAGCTTACGGACAGCGCTGGTTGTTGTCGGTCTCGCAGTAATCATTGTCGTCGCAGCACCACCAGGGACATGGGGTCGCTCATGGAGGCTGGCAGCGATAGGTCAGCGCGTACAGGGTTCGGGATGCTCGCCGCCTCTAGGCGAACAGTGGCGCAAACAGGAAGAGAGTGGTGAGTTTGAGCATTTGGAAGCTGACGGTGGCGCTCTCCCCACGTCAATCGTGAAGTCTAAAGAGTCGTGGAAGGACTTTGATTTGTCTTACGAAGCTCGCTTAACCGATTCGTCGATACGGTATACAATTTTTTCCGGTCGCTTTCCACCACACCGTGACATACTGAGCACGTACCCAGTTCTTTCGCCAGGGTGCTCTAGGTCGGTTCGCTTTACGATTACATACACCACAGCCGACAAAAGAGAATATAAGGTCCATCTTGAGCGAGGCGACGAAAGCGCGGAGGCTGCCGCTTGGAAGGAGGACACATGGACCGTTTACTTGTCGCCGATTCCGATGCCGTCAGGAGGAGAATTGTGGATCGCGGACACAATGGCAATCGCTCGAAAAATCCTCGGAAAATATGTCCCGCTGGTTGTTGACAAAATTCGATTCCAGGGAACGTACATGGTTGTTCATGGGATTTCCTTCTCACGCGGCGCAGGCGTGCTGTCACGGATTAAGTCTTTTTCCTCGCTAGTCCTTGGTGGTCGCGGTCAAGCCTGACCACCGTTGGCCGTCAAAATCCTACTGGCCACGATATCTGTGGTCGTCGGCCACAATGGATTCCGCTTGGCGCGGAAGCAATTTGAGCCACTATCCGGGAGTTCCCCTCCGCAGGATGGCTTTGAAATCCGTCTTACAAACCCGGCAACCGCCGTCCGTCGGCGAATCAACCGACCGCTCTCATCAGGCCTCGACCCACTGCTCCTCTTCGTCCATTGCGGCGTCGACCAGTTCGCCATCGAGATTCGACTCCTCGTCGTCCTCGGAAGTTCCGGCCTCGATCGCCGCCGCGCTGCCGCTCGTCGATTCCACCACGATCGACGCCGTGGCCTGGAGCGACATGGCTACCGAGTCCTTGGCCACGTAGGTGAACGAGTCGCTGCCGGTGAATCCGGCGTTGGGTGTGTACGTGAACGAACCGTTCGAGTTCAGTGAGAGCGTGCCGTTGGTCGGTCCGCTAACCAATTGAGCGGAGAGCGAATCGCCGTCCGTGTCGATGTCGTTCGCCAACAGCCCCATCAACGCATCGATGGCCAACGAGCTACCGGACGTGAGACTGTACGAGTCGTTCGCCGCGGCCGGTGCATTATTGGCGGCATGAACGTTGACGGTCACGGGCACCGTTTGTTTCGCGCCGGCCGAATCGGTAATCCGCACATTGATCTGGATCGTCGGCGCGGTCGACGCGTTGAGCATCGCCGGATTGTTGACGAACAACTGTCCGGTTTCGCGGTCGATGGCCAGCGCCGCGTCGGCGTCGACGATGGCGTTGACGATCAGCGGCGTAAACGCTGCCAGCGTGCCGGGATTAGTCGTCTGTTGCCCATTGATGAAGAACGACGGCGTCGATGCAAGACTCAGCGCCGTGGCTGCGTCGCGATCGCGTGTAATCCTCGCGTCGATCGCCGGATCGCTCTGGTCGTTGGCGAACTGCGTCAGGTCGAGGCCGATGTCTTGGGCGTACTGATTGAAGAACGTCGACGGGATGGACACGGACCGCCACGTGTCCTGGTTGTCGAACAGTTTGTCGACCATTTCGTCGAACTTGCCCTGTCGTCCGGCCGCTTCCGCCGCGCGGGCCGCCGCCAGACTATTCGGGAAGGCAAACGTGCTCGTCGTCGAATTGAACAATAGCAAATGCCGCCGCACCACCAGCAACTCGCCGTCGAAATTCGCCAGCAAATCTTCGACGACGGGGTGAATGTCGCGGCAATGCGGGCAGGAAAGGTCCATGTACTCGATCAACACGACCGAGGCGGCCGGGTCGCCGGTGAAGTGATCGTCCGCCGCCAACTGAAGTTGGCTCGGCTGGCCGGATACTTCGATCTCGAACACCGCCGCGGGGCCGAAGCCGCTTTGCGGGACGACCTGGCCCACGACCGCTCCGGCCGCGGCCGACTCGGCGAGTGCAAACGTGTTGTTGGCCGCGACGGCAATCGACACCGCGGTTTCGTTCGAGTTAGTTTGTCCGTCGTTGGCGCGGTAGGTGAACGAGTCGTTGCCGCTGAAACCCGAACTGGGCGTGTAGGTGAACGATCCGTCCGAGTTCAGCGTGACAGTGCCGTTGGCGGCTTGACTGACCAATTGTGCCGTAAGCGTATCGCCGTCCCCGTCCGTATCGTTGGCGAGCACGCCACCGGCCGTGTTGACGCTGAGCGTTCCGTTCTGGGCGACCATGTACGAATCGGCCACGGACACCGGGGCCGTATTGACGCCTGTGATCAAGATCGCGACGACGACCGACTCCGAATCGGTCGTGCCGTCGTTGGCGACATAGGTGAAGGCGTCGTTGCCGATGAAATCCGCGTCGGGTTCGTAGCTGAACGAACCGTCGGCGTGGAGCGTCAGCGTGCCGTGCGTCGGTGCGGCCACGAGGACGGCCGTCAGCGCGTCGCCGTTGACGTCGGTGTCGTTCGCCAACACGCCCGCCCCCGCGTTGACGTTAAGAACGTTGTTTTCGTCAGTGGCGTAGGAATCGGGAAACGCCGTCGGGGCCGTGTTCGTATCGGTGACGGTGATCGTAACCGTCGTCGCCGTCGACACGAGCGAACCGTCGAAGGCCTGGTACGTAAACGAATCGCTGCCGAAGAAGCTCGCGTTGGGCGTATAGGCGAACGAGCCGTCGGCGTTGAAAATCAGCGTGCCGTTGGTTGGATTGCTGACGATCTGCGCCGTGAGCGTGTCGCCGTCGACGTCGGAATCGTTGAACAGTACGCCCTGGGTCGAGCCGATGCTGAGCATAACGTCGCGACTGGTCGAATATGTATTCGCCGCCGCGGTCGGCGCTTCGTTGACGTCGGTCAAGTTGATCGTCAAGGTCACCGTCGACGCCGTGCCCGAAGCATTGCGAACGTTGATGCTCAGCGTAAACGGCCCGCTGGTTTCGAAATTCAGCGCTGCCGTGGTGGCGACGGTGATTTCGCCCGTCTTGCGGTCTATGAAGAAAGCATTGTCGACGTCTGCCAGCTCGTCGTCGATGAGGTCGGCAAAGTCGATGACGTCGGCTGCGACGTCGATCGCCTGGCCGTCCAAGAAGAACGTGGGCGTGCCGGAAAAGCCCATGTCGTCGGCCACCGCCAGATCGCGGTTGATCCGAGCCGCGACGGCCGGGTCTTGCATGTCGGTGCGGAACTGGTCGACGTTCAAGCCAAGCTGCGTAGCGTATTGCTCGAAGAACGGCGTCGGATCGCTTTCGGAATCCCAGTCGTCCTGATTGTCGAACAACAGGTTGCCAAACTCGTGGAACTTGCCCTGGCGATCGGCGGCCTCGGCGGCTTGGGCGGCCTCGAAGGCATTCGGATGCGGCACGTTGAGCGGGAAATGCCGCTGCACGATGAGCAATTCACCCTCATACGCGTCGATCAACTGCTCGATCACCGGATGGTACGTCAAGCACACCGGGCATTGGAAGTCGAGATATTCGATCAGCACCACCGGCGCGGACGGATCGCCGATCAAGTGATCGTCGGCCGCCAGTTGCAAGTGCGCGGGCGTGCCCGTCACAACATCGGTAAAGTCGTACAGCAGCGGCCCCGTCATCGAACTCGGCGGCGTCGCCGTGCCGACGACCGTACCGTTCGGGCTGTTCTCCGCCAGCGCGAACACGTTACTCGTCGTCGCCGCGATGACCGTAATTGTCACAGTCGTCACGGCCGACGACGCCGCGCCGTCGTTGGCGGTGTAGCTGAATGTTTCCGTGCCGGTGAATCCGGCGGCTGGCGTATACGTAAACGAACCGTCCGGCGACAGAGAAACGCTGCCGCTGTTGGTTTGGGAGAACAGCAGCGCGGTGATTGCGTCGCCGTTGGAGTCGGAATCGTTGGCGAGGACGCCTTGCGCGGCATTGACGGTCAATATGCCTAACGTCGAATACGAGTCGGCGGTCGCGGTCGGAGCCACGTTCGTGTCGAGCACCGTGATCGAGACCGTCACCGCCGTTGACGAGGCCGAGCCGTCGTTGGCCTGATACGTGAATGTATCGACGCCAACGAAGCCGGCGTTGGGCGTGTAAGTAAACGAACCATTGGCGTTGAGCGTCAGCGAGCCGTGCGTCGGCGACGTCGCCACCGCAGCGGTCA
>JBBDYI010000109.1:0-2861 GCA_040901705.1 Pirellulales bacterium
GATAACCAGTTCGGCCAAATCACGCAGCGCCGGTTTCAGAGAATGGACAGCTACCGATCAAACCGACGATTACGCCAATAGGCCATAGGCCTAATAGTCGACGTTTTCCAATTACATGATGTTGATGCGACATGTTTCGCCGAGAATAGCGGAGTGCCTATTTTTTCCCATTCGAGATTACCATCATCGCCTCGACGGCATGCTCGTCCAGCCCGGCGAATACCGCGGGATCGCCGTTGATGGCGAGGCTTGCGCTCGTGCGGCGCATCCAGTCGGTTGCTGCGGAGGACGCCTTTGTATCGCGAAAATAGAGATAGCCTTGCCACTGCGAATCGGTCGTACTCCACTGATACACCGGCGCGCCGGCAACGACAATCAGGTGCCCATCGATGTCGTCGCGCCAGAGATACTCGATGATTTCGAGGTCGGGCATCAACACACGTTGCGCCATCAGCCAACCATGCCAACTAAGCTCGCGCCGCGACATGGCGAAGGAGAAGTCCGAACTCTTGGCTTCGCAGATTTCCACGTATAGCCTCGAAAACGTCAGCCGGGCCTTGTCCGGAAAGCCGACGATGGAGTCTTGAAGCGAGTGGTCGTCTGATTGCGGCATGAGCAAGATGACGCTGCGGTTCGCGTCTTGAAAAGTGACATACACGTGGCTGCCGCGTTCGAACGCGATGTCTTTCGTCATGCTCGTCGGCACCGCAAAGGAAACGGGACCGATCGTGCAGATCAACGTTGGCTCGCCCGCTGGCGGGACGACTAGCGGCTTGGTGGGAATCGCGTCGACGTCGTTCGACGCAAAGGAAAGAGCAATCTTCAAAACCAAATGCGGCCCGTAACGCACGCCCAACGCAATTGCGGCGATGAAACAGAGCACGCCCGCGATGATCCACTTTCGCCGCATGTCCGTTCGTCGCTCCCGTTCGTCCGCCACGAGTCACCACCTCACCGCAATTCTACCGACAACCGACCCGTCGCACCCCTGTCGGCTGTCGTTTTTCGTCAATTTGGTCGTCGGCCGCGTGCCTTACTGTGAAGCGGCGATTGCATTAAGCTGCAATTTGCCCTGCCGGTCGCTGTGCTGTGCCGCTCGAACTTCTCCGCGTCTCCGTGCCTCGGCGGTGGATGCCCGTTTGCCGATTTGTCAGTCGTATGCCCGCACCAGCCGATCGCCGTGCCCCTGAACTGCTCGCTCCGGCCGGCGATCGCGAGTGTTTGCGCGCGGCGATCGAGAATGGGGCCGATGCCGTTTATTTTGGTCTCGACAGTGGTTTCAACGCGCGGGCGAGGGCGAAAAACTTTGCCGTCGATGACGTGGCCGAGATCGTTGCAATGCTGCATCGCCGCGGCGTGAAGGCGTATGTGACCGTCAATACGCTGGCCTTTCCTGGCGAGTTGGCCGAGGTCGAGCGGTTGGTCCGCTCTCTGGCCGTCGCGGGCGTCGATGCCTTGTTGGTGCAGGATGTTGGCGTGGCGCGGTTGGTGAAGGCGATTTGTCCGGCACTGGCGATTCACGCCAGCACGCAGATGACGCTGACCAGTGCCGAGTGCATCGCTGTGGCCGCGCGGTTGGGCATCGAGCGGGTTGTGCTGGCCCGCGAGCTTTCGATCCGCGAGATCAAGAAGATCCATCAAGCGACGACGATGCCGCTGGAGGTGTTCGTTCACGGGGCGTTGTGCGTGGCCTACTCCGGGCAGTGTTTGACGAGCGAATCGTTGGGCGGCCGCAGCGCGAATCGTGGGCAGTGTGCGCAGGCTTGTCGCTTGCCTTATGAAGTGTTGCAAGACGGCGAGTTGGTCGAGCTTGATGACGTGCGTTATCTGCTCAGCCCGCAGGATTTGGCGGCGTATGCCTTGGTGCCGGAGTTGATCGATGCGGGCGTTTGTTCGCTGAAGATCGAAGGCCGGCTGAAGACGCCGGAGTATGTGGCGAACATCACGCGGCATTATCGCACGGCGATCGACGCCGCCGTGGCGGGCCGGCCGGTGGAGTTTTCGCCGCGCGACATCGAGGACATGGAGCTATCGTTTTCGCGCGGTTTTTCGCCGGGCTGGCTGGGCGGCTGCGACCATAAGATGCTCGTGCCGGGACTTAGCTCGGCGAAGCGGGGCGTGCCGCTGGGCGTGGTGCGCCGCGTGGAGCACGATCCGCGCGGCGGGCAGCGGGCCGTGGTCGAACTGGCGGCGAGCATCAAGCGGGGCGACGGCGTGATGTTCGATTGCAGCGGCGACGAGAAACAACGGCAAGGCGGCCGCGTTTATGAAGTCTTTCAGCGCGGGCGCTCGATCGAGCAACCGGTTTTATCAGGAGAGGTCGCGCTGTCGTTCGCACGCGAGGCCATCGACTGGCCGCGGATCGCGGCAGGCCAGCACGTTTGGAAAACCGACGATCCGGAATTGACCGCGCGGCTGCGGCGGACATTTACTGCGGCCGATCCGTTGCGCCGCACGCGGCTCGATGTTTCGGTCGACGCGGCGGTGGGCGCGGTGCTGAGGATTCGCGCCGTGGCCGCGTCGGGCGAGTCGTGCTGGGTCGAATCGGCCGAGCCGCTTGAGGAGGCGCAGCGCCATCCGCTCACGGCCGACGTGCTGCGCGAACAACTCGGCCGGCTGGGGGCGAGTCCTTACGAACTTGGCGAGCTTGCCGCGCGCATCGATGGGCGGCCGATGGTTCCGCTGTCGGTGCTTGGAAAGTTACGCCGCGAGATGCTTGAGTTGCTCGATCAGGCCGCCGGCACTGTGCCCGCGCGGACGATTGCCGCCGAATCGGTGTTGCCGCAACTTCGCTTGACGGTCGAAGGCGAAGACCGCGATGCCGAAGACTGTGGGAGGCGAATCCCTTCGCCGACCGAACC
>JBBDYI010000109.1:2871-35051 GCA_040901705.1 Pirellulales bacterium
CCGAGCCGCCAAGTAGCGTCATCGGCGAAGGGATTCGCCTCCTACAGCGAGCAACGACTCGCCTCCCACAGCAACCGACCATCCGCGTTCTCGTTCGTTCGTTCTCGCAACTCGAAGCGGCGCTGGCTTGCGATGTCGGCGAACTGTACGCTGATTTCCAAGACATTCGCCAATACGCCGCGGCCGTCGACATGGCGCACGCCGCCGGCGCGACGATATTTCTCGCCACGCCGCGGATTCAGAAGTCGGACGAGTTGGGCATTTTCCGCGTGCTGGCGCGGCATGGGGCCGACGGCAGCTTGGTCCGCAATCTGGCCGGACTGGACTATTACGCATCGCGCGGCGTCGCGGCCGTGGCCGATTTTTCGCTCAACGCGACGAACGAGCTTTCGGCGGCGTGGCTGCGCGAGCGGGGAGCGGTTCGGCTGACCGCGTCGTACGACCTCAATCGCGAACAGTTGCTCGATCTGGTGGCCGCTGTGCCGCCCGAGTGGCTCGAAATCGTCGTCCATCAACACATGCCGATGTTTCACATGGAACATTGCGTGTTCTGCGCGGTGCTGTCGCCGGGCACGAACAAGACGAATTGTGGCCGGCCCTGCGACCGGCACGAGGTTCACCTGCGCGACCACATCGGCATGGAGCACCCGCTGACGGCCGACGTCGGTTGCCGCAACACGCTATTCAACGCCGTTCCACAAAGCGCGGCGGAAATCGTGCCGCTGCTGATCGAACGCCGGCTGGCCGACTTTCGTATCGAGTTATTGAGCGATACGCCCGACGAAATCCGCCGCACGGTGGGGTTGTATCGCGACCTGCTCGCCGGGCGGACAACCGGACAGGCCGTGTGGCGCGAGTTGCGGGCGGCGAACCGCGTCGGCGTCACCCGCGGCACGCTGGAAGAGCGCCGCAATCCGCTGGCGATCCTGTAAATCGGCGTTCTTTGGCGTTCTTTCCGCGGCGACTTGCCGTGGCGAATTCGCCGGGTTATACCGATGGTGCCGGTCGGTGGCGGCGAAAACGCCGGTTTATCGGCCGGCATAGTCCGATCGGGCGGCTCAATTCTCGCGTTTTTCCCATTCTCGACCATACTAAACGAACGCGCGGATCGTCTCGCGACGGTTGCGCAAGCGATCCCGTTTGACGGAACCAGCAGCGACTTTACGCATTTCAACTCGGCCCCTCAACCTCGATCGAGCGGTTGAACTCACCATGATTCGCAACAAGTTTTTCACGCCGCCGCGTCGCGGCCTGCGCCGTTTCGTCGCCGTAGCTTCGCTGGCGGCGCTGGCTCTCGTGGCGGTCGCGCTGACGACGGCGGCCTGCGCCGAAGATCGCTCTTACGACGGCGCGGGCAACAACTTGCTCAATCCAACCTGGGGCGCGGCCGGCGCGAACTTGATGCGCATGGCCCCGGCCGCTTATGCCGACGACATGTACGCTCCGTCCGGCGCGTCGCGGGCCGGCGCTCGCGAAATCAGCAACGCCATCGTCGCCCAAAGCGTGATGATCGACGATTCGCGCGTGTTGAGCAGCTTCGTGTTTCAGTGGGGGCAGTTCATCGATCACGACATGGACTTGACCGGCTCGGCGACCCCGGCCGAGTCGATGCCGATCGCGATCCCGATGGGCGATTCGATCTTCGACCCGACATCGACCGGCACGCAGACGATGATGTTCCAGCGGTCGAATTTCGATCCGGCGACCGGCACGTTTCCCGGCAACCCGCGGCAGCAGGTCAATTCGATCACCTCGTACATCGACGGTTCGATGGTGTACGGTTCGTCGGAAAGCCGCGCGCTTGCGTTGCGCACGATGAGCGGCGGCACGATGAAAACGAGCGGCGACAACTTGCTGCCGATGAACACGATGGGACTGGAAAACGGCACCGGCGGAAGCCCCATCGCCGATTCGTTCTTCGCGGCCGGCGACGTGAGAGCGAACGAGCAGATCGGCCTGACCGCGATGCACACGCTGTTCGTCCGCGAGCACAACCGCCTGGCCGGAGAAATTGCGGGCGCGAATCCCACTTGGGACGACGAGCAGATCTTCCAGCGGGCGCGGAAGATCGTCGGCGCGGAGATTCAGGTCATTACTTACAACGAATTCCTGCCGGCGCTGTTGGGCACGATGGCTCCAGCCGCGACGAGCATTTACGACGCGAATCTCGACGCCACGGTGGCGACGGAATTCTCGACCGCGTTGTTTCGCGTTGGCCACACGATGCTGCCGCCGAATTTGTTGCGAATCGAGAACGACGGCAGCGCGGCTCCCGGCGGACCTGTCGCGCTACGCGACGCTTTTTTCATTCCGCACAACATCGCCGACGACACGGAACTGGGGTATCTGCTCAAGGGGCTGGCCACGCAATGCCAGCAGCAGGTCGATCATCTCATCGTCGACGACGTCCGCAACTTTCTGTTCGGCGAGCCAATGCCCGGCGGATTCGATCTGGCGGCGTTGAACATTCAGCGCGGCCGGGATCACGGGCTGCCAGACTACAATACAATCCGCATGGCTTACGGGTTGCCGGCCGTGACGAGCTTTGCCGAAATCACGAGCGACGCCGAACTGCAAGCGGCATTGGCGTCGCTTTACAACGACGTGAACGACATCGACGCCTGGGTCGGAGCCTTGTCCGAGGACCACGTCAAAGGGAGCGGCGTGGGGCCGCTGGTGGCCGCGGCGTTGGCCGATCAGTTTGCCCGCGCCCGCGACGGCGACCGCTTCTGGTACGCGATCGACCCGGAGCTTTCGGCGGCCGACATCGCGATGCTCGAATCGACGCGGCTGTCGGACGTAATCCGCCTCAACACGGGCATCACGAATCTGCAAGGCAACGTGTTCTTCGCGGTGCCGGAGCCGAACGCCGCGCTGTTGGTGCTGACGGGCGTTGTGGCGCTTGCGTTTGCCCGTCGCCGCGGCAGCCGCACTTCGACCGTAGCGTGAGCGGCGTCGCAATCGCCGGGCCGATCCCATAAAATGACGCCCCGCCGCGCGAACACGAGCGCGACGCGGGCGTCTTCTTTTTGACGCTTCTCGATTTTTGCTCGCATCCGGCCAGCAGCACCAACAACAGTCCAATGACCATTCATTCGGCACAGCGCGAATTCGCCGTCGACGTAGTGCGGCGGTTGCGCGACGCCGGCTACGAAGCGGTGTGGGCCGGCGGGTGCGTGCGGGACGAACTTCTCGGTCTCGTGCCAAAGGATTACGACGTCGCCACCAACGCCACGCCGGAGCAGGTTCGCGGCGTGTTCGGCCACCGCCGCACGCTGGCGATTGGCGCGGCGTTCGGCGTGATCGCGGTGCTCGGTCCGAAGCGGATCGGTCCCGTCGAGGTGGCCACGTTTCGCCGCGACCTGAGCTATAGCGACGGCCGGCGGCCCGATGCGGTCGCATTTACCACAGCCGAGGAGGACGCCCAGCGCCGCGACTTCACGATCAACGGACTGTTCTACGACCCCATCGACGAGCGCGTACACGATTTCGTCGGCGGACAGGACGACCTGAAGCGGCGCGTCGTGAGGGCGATCGGCGATCCGACGGCTCGTTTCACCGAGGACAAACTGCGGATGTTGAGGGCGGTGCGGATCGCCGCCACGTTCGATTTCGTTGTCGAGGCGGCGACGTTTGCCGCCGTCCGCGCGATGGCCGCCGAGATCGACGCCGTTAGCGCGGAACGGATCGCCGCCGAACTGCGGCGGATGCTCGTCGACGCCCGCCGCGACCGCGCGATCGAGCTACTCGCCGAGTCGGGCCTGCTGGGCGTGCTGCTTCCGGAAGCGGGCGAAAGCGTTCGGCCATCGTCGCCGCCACTGCTCGCAGCGCGTCGGCTCATCGCGGCATTCGAATCGCCGTCGTTCGCGCTGGCGCTCGGTGCAACGTTCTATGCGCTTGGCCTCGCCAGGTCCGCCGCGGCGATCGGGCGGCGCTGGCGGCTGTCGAACGACGAGATCGATCGTTCGCACTACCTGGCCGAGCACGCCGAATCGCTCGACGCAGCGACCGAAATGCCGTGGTCCAAATTGCAGCGGATGCTCGTCCATCCGTTCGCGACCGAACTCGTCGCGGTGCACGCGGCACGAGCGTGTATCGGCGACGGCAACGCGGACGCAGTCGCGCTATGCCAAGAGCGGCTCGCCTGGCCGCGCGAGCGACTCGACCCGCCGCCGCTCATTTCCGGCGACGACCTCAATGCGCACGGCGTTCGGCCCGGCCCGCGGTACAAGCTGCTGCTCGACCAGATCCGCGACGCGCAACTCGACGGCGAAGTCGGCACTCGCGAGGAAGCGTTACAAGTCGTCGACAAGCTCGCTCGAAAGTAAGTTGCACTTTCGCGAGTGATGCAACGCCGCGGAACGTTTCATTTGCCGTCGCACGTCCGCCGTTCTGCCGATTCTGGCGGGTTCGATTTAACGCGGAGGACGCGGAGGACACAGAGCAGCCGATGTCCGCATCCAACGAATCATCCGCAGATGGCGCAGATGTTCGCAGATGAAATGAAATCGTCGCCTATCTGTGGCAATCTGCGATTTCTGCGGATAATCCTTCTCTTGATCGTGGCTGCGATGTCTAAGATTCAAAACGCTAACAGTGCAGAGGTGCGCCGAGAAGACAAGGCTAGTAAACCGGCGCTACGGCGCCAACTCGAACAGCATCTTGTTATCCTGCTGGCCGTTCCAGATACGGAGCTTGCTGTCCTGGCCGGCGGTGACGACGGTCTTGCCGTCTTCGCTGGCGGACACGGCGTATTGGAAGTCGCTGCTGCCGTAGTTGCGGACGTTGTTGCCGTCGCCGGCGCGGTGGACGCGGGCGGCCCCTTCGCCGTTGGCCGAGACGATCTCGTCGCCGTCGCCGATGAAGGTGATCGAGACGACTTCCTTCTGGGCGTTGGCGATCGAGCGGACCTGCTCGCCGGTGACGAAGTCCCAAATCTTGATGGCGTTGTCCGCGCCGCAACTGGCCAGCCGCCGGCCGTCGCTCTTCCAGGTGACGCCCATCACGTGGCCGGTGTGGCCTTCGAAGCTATGGGCGAGCGTGCCTTCGGCGACGTTCCAGACCTTCATGAACCGATCGGCGGCGGCCGAAGCCAGCAGCGCGCCGTCCGGCGAATAGTCGAGGGCGAAGATCGTATCGCTGTGGGCGTCGGGGAACTCGCGCTGGAGCGATCCGTCCTCGACGTTCCAGAGTTTGAGTTGTCCGCTGCGCGACGGTTCGCCGCTGCCGGTGGCCAGCGTTTTTCCGTCGGGGCTGAACGCGACGGCCAGCACGCGATCGACGAGCGTTACGCCATCCTCGGGTTTACCGATCGTTCGCTCGTGGACCCACGGCGGGTTCGCGTCCCAGCGGATCACGGTTTTGTCCGCCGCGGAAAGGAGCGATCCGTCTTGCGAGAACGCCACGTCCGCCACAGCGCCGCCGTGACCGGTTAGCGTTTCGAGCGGCGCGCCGTTCTCGCCGCCGAACAAGTGAACGACGCCGTCGTCGCCGGCCGCCGCGATCCGCGATCCGTCCGGCGAGTAGGCCAGCGCCCGCCGCGGCTTCTCGGCTTCGGTCGCGACCTTTTGCGCGGCTTCGAGATCGGTTTCGGCTTGTTTGACGACGGCTTCGGCGGCCTCAACGGCCATTTTGGCTTTCGGCACCGCTTCTTCGGCCGCTTTGACCGCGGCCGCGGTGACTTCGATCGCCTTGATCGACGCCGTGACGGTGGACATCGCCGTTTGCACTTCGCCGTCGGCTTTTTGGAAGACTTCCGTGACCTGCTTGAGCTTCGGCTCGCTTTGCTTGACGGTGTTTTCGGCCTGCGGGACGGCTTGCGTCGCCTTTTGCTTGTCGCGCTCGGCGTCGCTGCGGGCTTTGGTGGCGTCGGCCAGTGCTTTTTCGGCGGCGGTCTTGGCGTCTTGGGCCGCCTTGAGCGCCGCTTCGGCGTCGGCGTTCGCTTTTTCCGCCGCTACAAATGCCTCCTGGGCCGTCTTGTTTTTGGCGTCGGCGTCGGCCAGGTTCTTTTCGGCCGCGGCGAGCGCGTCTTTCAGGCCCTGATTCTCTGTGTCTTTGTCGAGGGCCGCCTTCGCCGCGGCGACTGCGTCGGTGGCTTGCTTGGCCGCGTCGGACGCTTGTTTGGTCGCCTGCTCGGCGTTGTTGCGAGCTTGCTTGGCGGTGTTGGCCGCGGTCTGCGCGTCGTTGGCCGTTTTGTCCGCGGTTTGCTTGGCGGTTTGGGTTTTGTTGAGATTCGTCTCGGCGTCGGCGAACGTCTTTTCGGCCGCCGCTTTGTCGGCCGTGGCCTTGACCACCGCTTCCTTCGAATCGACGAGCGCCTTTTCCGCCATCGCCTTGTCATCGGCCGGCTTTTTTAGGGCTTCTTGCTTTTCGGCGAGCGCCTTATCCGCCGCGGTCTTGCTTTCGGCCGCTTTCTTGGCGCTTTCGGCCTCGTTCTTGGCGAGCGTCTCGGCTTGCGGCACGGCCTGTTTGCGTTCTTCGAGCCGCGCCTTCGACGCCGCCACGACGCGGCCCGCTTTTTCGAACCGCATCTGCGTCCACAGATTTCCCTTCGCCTCGCCGAGCGATTGATTGTTCTCGGCGTTCCAGACGCGGACCGTGTTGTTCTCACCAGCCGTGGCCAGTCGCTTGCCGTCGGGCCGAACGGCGATGGCCAGCACGGCCGCGCCGTGATTGAGATTGCGAATCTCGTTACCCCCTTCGACGTTCCACACCCGGAGCGTGCCGTCGCGGCTGCCGGAGGCGAGTTGCTTGCCGTCGGCCGAAGCCAGGGCCAGCGAAGTGACCGGCCCGCCGTGGCCTTTGAGTTCCTTGACCGGCATCGGCGGTGCGTCGGGCTTGATCTCGGCGGCGACATCCCAGAGGCGAATCACGTTGTCGGCATGCGCGGTTGCCAGTTGTTTTCCGCCGAGCACCAGTGCGACCGCCGCGATGGGCGCGGGCGTTTCCCACTGCGCCTTTTGCGCGCCGTCGGCGGCGTTCCAGATGCGGACTGTCTTGTCCTCGCCGCCGCTGTAGAGCGTTGCTCCGTCGGCGGCAATGGCGACGCCCATCACGGGGCCGGCGTGGCCTTCGAGCGTCCGCACGGACTTGTTCTGCGTGGCGTCGATCCATTCGATCTTGCCGCCCGCCTCGCCGACGGCGATCCACTTGCCGTCGCTGCTTTGGGCGATGCACCGCGCGGTGTTCGCGGCCAGGGCGATTTCACCGAGCCGCACGTCGTGCTGCCGCCGCCAGATTTTCGCCGTGCGAAATCCGCCCGACGCCAGCCGCTCGCCGTCGAGACTGAACGCGAGCGATTGGATCAAATCCAGGTCAGCGACGCCGGGCTGCGTGTAGACGCCGGTCTTGAGCAGATCGGGATCGGTCAGCCTTCCCAGCGACAAGCCCGACGGCGCGTGGTACAGAAAAATCTGATTCGCCCGACCGGCGGCGACGATCTGGCCGTCGCCGGTGATGGCGGTGGCGAAGATCGGATTGACGCCCGCCGGCAGTGGTTGCCACTTGGTCGGGCCGCGGCCCTTGACTTCGCCGGTGGCGCCCTGGTCGATCCACAGCTTGAGCAGAGCAAGTTCCTCGGGCGAGAGCGGTTTGGCGCCGACCTTGTTGTCGGCCGGCGGCATGATCGTATCGACGAGATGGGCGGCGACTTGAAACAGGCGGCTGTCGGCGCTCTTGAGGGGCGCGACGATGGCCCCTTCCGCGCCGCCTTTGGCGATCGTCTGCGGCGTTTCGAGGACGACGTCGGATTCGGCGTCGGTGGCGTTGTGACAGGCCAGGCAACTGTGGGCCAGCACCGGCAGCACTTCCTGCTCGAAGTCGACCGGCGTGTCGCGTTTCAATTCGGCCACGGGAAGCGGGACGATTTTCGCGTCGTCGCCGCGCGCCGAATCGGCCGATCCCAGGGCAAACGCCAACGCCGCCACACTCACCAGCAATGAACTTCGCATTGTCAATCCTCGATTCGCACCAAACCTAGGTTCCGCACGGATGACGAACCGCCGAGAAGCCGAGACGCGGAGGACATGAATACGGCATGATCGGGCCGCTTTACAATTTCTCTGCGTCTCTGCGCCTCCGCGGTGAGCATTCCGTAACGCTACTGCCAGACGCTACTTGTTTTCCGCCTTCTTCTCGTTCACCACCACGCGAAACTCGCTGCGGTCCTGAAGGTTCTGACCGTTGAACTTGCACCGCGTTTCGACATTGAGGGTCCGCTCGCCCGCCGCCGCGCCGTTGTCGGCCTTGAGCACCAGTTTCCCTTCGTTCTGCCCGGCCGGCAATTTGATCGACTGGGCGCTGACGCCGCGGGCGTTGTCGCCCACGAGCACGATTTCCACTTCGTCGTTGAATTCGTACTTCCGCTCGATCTTGACCGGCAATTCCACCATGCCGTTCTGATCGACGGCCACGCTGGGAGAAGGGAAGGACACCGTCACCGGCGAATTGACGATTTTAATCATCACGGGCGTCGAGTAGATCGCCACGTTGACGTTCTTGGGATTGGCGGCCTTGTTGAGATCGTCGGCGGCTTTGTTGGTCGCCTGTTTGGCCTGTTCGGCCCGTTTCGATTTCTCGGCAGCATCGGTGGCGGCTTTGTCGGCGGCCGCTTTGGCTTCGGCCGCTTGTTGGGATTTCGTCGCGGCGTCGGTCGCAGCTTGCATGGCTGTGGTTTTCTTTTCGGTCGCTTGCTGCAGCTTGGCGGTGGCCTGCTCGGCGGCTTTTTGGGCGTTGGCCGCGGCGCTGGCAAGATTCTGATCGTCCGTCTTGACGGCCGCCTCGTCCTTGGCTTTTTGCGCGGCGGCGGCGGCCCCATCGGCTTGCTGTTGGGTCTGTTTGAGTTCGTTCTCCGCGGCCGTCACGGCATCGGTTGCTTGCTTCGCGGCGGTGGTGGCTTCGTTGGCCGCCTTTTCGGCGTCTTGCTTCTTCTGTTGCGCTTGCTTGGCTTCGTCGGCGACCTGGCCGGCGATTTTTTCCAGGTCTTCCTTGTCTTTCTTCGCTGCTTCGGCCGCTTCGGGATTGCGGCGATAGTTGGGCCACTGGGTTTGGCCCTTGAGGACGAAGCTGTACACGGCCGGCTTGGCGTTGGCGTTGATCGCCAATTCCATATTTGCCGACGCCTGATCGGCGTTGAAGTTCACGTTCGGCTTGCCCAGGTTGTTTGGCAACCCGTCGGCCTGCAAATTGATCGCTCCCTTGAATTCGCCGTTGCGGGTGACTTGCACCGGAATCTGCAATTTGCCGCCGCGCGCCATTTCCCACATTTTGCCTTCGCCGGCCCGCACGACGGCCGGAGCCGTTTCGCCGGCGGTTACGGCCAGCACCAGGCTGCGGGCCAGGCGGGAGCGCGACGTTTCGTTGCCGTTCTGGGCGGGCACGACGACCGCTCCGGGCCGCGCCGTTCGCGTCAGTTCGGCGTCGCCGATCTTGGCCTTGCCGGTGATCGTGATTTCACCGACCCAATCGGCCGCGGATTCTTCCGCGATGAGCGTCACGACGCCCAGCGTCTCGCCGCCGCCGATCATCGACGGCGCGGCCGTTACGCCGGCCGGAAGGCCGCTGGCCGACAATTCGATTTCGCCGTCGAAGCCGTCGCGGCGAAACGCCAGCACTTCCAGCGCGATCGCTCCGCCCTTGCGCAACAGCGGCGGCGCGGCGGGCACCGCGCTCTGATCTTGCTGCGGTTCGTCGGGCAGCGAGACCACGGCGAGGCGGAAGTCCGGCCGCTCGGGGCGAATGGCGAGGCGATAGACGAACCGCGGATTGCCGCGATTGCGATAGTAAAGATCGCGGACCATCACGCGATACGTTCCGTCTTCGGGCACGGCGAAGCGGTAGCTCGCGTCGCCGCTGCTGGTGCGGAACCGCCGATAGTTATTGCCGCCGATATTCTCCTTGTCGTCGTCGAGTTCCTGCACGACGGAGACCTGTTCTTCGCCCTTGTCGTTCTTGGTCACGCGCTCGATGAGCACGTAGGGATCGGCCGTCGTGCCGAGGCGTTGGGCGAGCACTTCGATCCAATACACGTCGCCCTTCTTGGCCTCGAACGCGATGCGATCGACGTCACCGCTGGGATAGAATTGGCCGACGAATTCGCACGGCAGCGAGACTTTCTGCGCGGCGGCCGGGTCGTCGTTCGGTTCTTGTTCGACGACCAGCGGCGCGGTGGCGAAGCCGATCGTCACCGGCGTGGCCGGGCCCTGCGGGGTCGTCAGTCGATAGGAAAACCCGTCGACGCTCGATTCTTCCGACTCGATCAAGCCGCTCACGGCGAGACTCTGCATCGCGGCGGGGTCGCCGGGGACGTCGATTTCGACGTCGAGTTTTTCGAGCAGACGTCCTTTGATCGCTACGCCCTCGGCCGGCGACCCGCCCGGTAGATTCCGCCCGTAGAGCGTCACGCGTTGCTTCGTGCCTGGAACGCCGCACGGCGGAAAGGCGAAATCGATCACGGGCCCCGTCGTCACGGCCAGGCGATAGGCGTACTCGTCGCCGCCACGATACGTATGGTCGAACAGCTTGACGAAGTATTCGCCGTCGGCCGGTGCGGTGAAGTCGATCACGGGATCGCGGCGGACGTTGTCGCGTCCGCGGGCAAGCTCGTTCCCCTTGGCGTCGAGCAGCAGGAGCGTGCCGTCGAGCTTCGTGTCGAGCCGATACGCCTGACAGTCGGCGATCACGCGCTGGCCTTGTTTGAGGGCGAGCTTGAAGACATCGAAGTTTTCGCCGTCGGCCGTGCCGTAGACGACCGAATCGAGCGGCACGCTCATCGCGGTGGCCGCGTCGTTGTTCGGCTCCGTCTCCAGTGCGTCGGGCACGGTGCCGACGACAAAGGATTGCGGATTGCTCGCGCCGTACTTGCCGACCACGCGGACGTCGTACACACCCGGCGGCACGTCGGCGGCGATGGCGACGGTGAACTGATTGGCCGAGGGCCGCGGGGGGAGAAATTCGTTAGGGGCCGACTCCTTGGCCGCTCCGGTGATGCCTGGATGCGAGAACCACAGGCGGCTTGGCGAATCGAGATCCTTGCCAGAGATGGTCACGTCGACGGTCGCGCCGGGGCGGCCGCCGAGCGGAGCAATGGTGTTGAGTTGGGCGGTGGGAAGCTGCGCGTTCGCGGGAGAGATTAGCAGCGCGAGGAGCGCGAGCGCGGCGCAGGATTTTGAGCAGTTCCGCATCATGGGAGCTTGCTTTTGGTAAAAGGGACGCGACGCAGTGATTGTTGGAAGTTTTTTTAAACGCAGAGGACGCGGAGGACGCAGAGAAATAGTGCATTCTCTGCGTTCCCTCTGCGCCCTCCGCGTCCTCTGCGTTGGATCAATCGAGTCGACCTCACGATTGAGGCACAAGCCGGAAATCCGCCGTATTTAGTGGTTGAACTGGAACTGCTTCGTATTGATAACGACCCAAATCAGGTCTTCGTAGGCCTGCTTGAGTTTTCCTTGATCGTCGCCGGCTTTGGCCAGGTGGGCCTTTGCGATGTCCAACTCTTCGCCGTCGGGCACGCGCGAGAACGCCGTCAGGTATAGCTCCTTGATGCGGTCTTCCTGCGAGCGTTCTTTATCCTGCGTGAGCTTCGCGGCCCGGCCGTCGCCGGAGGAAATCTTGCCTTGCAGGTCGCTCGAATTGAGCAGGTGCAAACTTTGGGCGAGGTTCGCGTCGCCGGAGCGTTCGCATTCGCACGCGCTCGAACCTTCCGGCTTGCCGAACACGGTGAGGAAGTATGAGTTGAACGCGTTGTCGGGCAACTGCACGGCTCGCGTGCCGGCCGGGACGCCGCCGAACCGCGTGCTCGACGCGGTGACGCGGTCGATCGAATCGAGCAGCACCTCGGCCGGCATCCGCTTGGGATAGTACCGCGAGAAGTTCTGCTTGTCCTTGGCGTTGTAGGCGTTGGGGAGCGAGTCGAGTTGATAGGTGGTCGACGTGCAAATCGTCTTGAGCAAGTCCTTCATGTCGAACTTGCTGTCGATGAACCGCTTGGCCAGCGCGTCGAGCAGCGCCGGGTTCGACGGCGGGTTGGTCACGCGCATGTCGTCTTCCGGATCGACGAGCCCGCGCGAGAACAGATGCTTCCAATAGCGATTGACCAACGATTTGGCGAAGAACGGATTCTCCGGAGCGGCCATCCAGTCGACCAATGCATGACGCGGATCGTCGTACGGCGTTAGCGTCATCGGTCCGCTGCCCAGGCCGGTCGGCGGCACGTTCTCGCCCGTCTTGGTATTGCGGGCCGACGCGTTGCCACGGCGGTGATAGATGCGGTCCTCGTCGCGCTCTTCGCCCGGCTTGCGGCCGACCTGCGAAAAGAACGCCGCGAAGCCGTAGTAATCTTGCTGGCTCCACTTCTCGTATGGATGATGGTGGCAGCGGGCGCATTGGATTCTCATGCCGAGGAACAACTGCGCGGTGTCTTCGAGTTGTTGGGTGGAGTCCTTGACTTCGCGATACCAGGCGACCGGCGGGTTCTCGCCGATCTCGCCCGAGGCGGCGATGATGTCGCGAACGAATTCGTCGTAGGGCTTGTTCTCGTACAAGCTCTGGCGAATCCAATCGTGGAACGCGAACGTGGCGTTCTTCTGCTGGTCTTGCGTGCGGCGGTTACGGAGGATGGCGTTCCACTTGTTGGCGAAGTAGTCGGCGTAGTCGCCGCTGGCGAGCAAGCGGTCGACCAGCTTGTCGCGCTTGGCCGCGTCGGTGTCGGCGAGGAACTGCTGCGTTTCTTCGAGCGTGGGCACCCGGCCGGCCAGATCGAGCGTCACGCGGCGGATGTACGTCGAATCGTCGCACACGCCGGACGGCGGCAGGCCGAGCGTCTTGAGCTTGGCGAACACCAGTTCGTCGACGAAGTTCTTCACCGGCGGCAGTTCGGCGATTTCGATGCCCAATGGAATCGTGGCGCGAGAAACGGCGACTTGCGCCTGAAACCGGGCCATCACCGCGACGTCGCCGCTCAGTTCATTCACTTTGACCAACCCGGTCGGGCTGATCTCAGCCATTTCCGTATCGTTCGGGTCGAACTGTGCGATTTGCGTGACGTCCTCGGTCGAGCCGTCGGTGTAATAGGCCGTGACCTGCAACTGCTGCTCGCCATTTTGGACCATCGTCCGCGCGCGCGGGAAGACCTCGATCCGCTCGATCGCCGGATCTTCCGGCTTGCCGTAGGGCATGCCTTGCTCGATCCAACGGCGAATCATGCGGTAGTTGTATGAGTCGGCAACGATCCGCGTTCCGCCGCCGTGCGGCACGCGGCCGGTGCCTTTGAGGAGCAGCAGGCTGCGGTCCGGCGCGGCGGGAAACAGCCGGCGACCGCGAGCTTCTTTGACCAAATGCTCAAAATCCTCTTGCGGCTCGAATCCTAACAGCGACAAGCGGAAGCCGTTCTGCCCGCTGGCCTTGCCGTGACAACCGCCGCCGTTGCAGCCGAGCTTGGTGAAGATCGGCACCACCTGGTTCGGGAAATTGACCGGCAGGTCTTGGGCGATGTTGCTAACTGTCGCCTTGACGGTCGTGCTCACGCTGGCGGGATGTGAAATCGTGATCGTCGTTTCGCCTTCGGCGAGGGGACGGACGAAGCCCGACTCGCTGATCGATACGATTCCGTCGGGTTCGGCGGCATACTTGACCGATCGCGTCGCGTCACGGGTCTGGCCGCTGCTGAACTTGGCCGCCACGACGAGTTGTTGCTGTGCGTCGCGGCCGGCGAGCGTGAAGCGACCGTCGGCAATGCGACCGTTCTCGAGCACGATTTCGGTCACTTGGCCCAAGTCGGCGGCGGTTGGTGCGTCGGCAACGGGCGTCGCGGGAGTCGCAGCGTCCGGTTCGGGCGCGGTCGGCGCTGGGTCGGCTGCCCTGGCGGCGGGGGCCACGGCCAAAAGTGTCCAGCCGAACGCCGCGATCGCAACGGCGATCCCATACGGCAGTGCCAAGTAGGAACGACGCATCAACGTGTCTCCTTTCGCGAACGCGCAGCGACGACCGCAGGCCCGCTTTGTGATGCCAGAGTCCGAAAAAACGTAGGATGCCAACGGGGAAGGCAATTGCAGGTAGGCATTCGCCGGCCGATTTGGGTCTAGCGGCCGGGGAGGGTGCTAGCGAGGATTATCCCATTGGCGCACACTGATTGCAATAACATGTAGACGAATGTTGATGGGTTATCTTGCCTGCCGGGTGAGTCATTGCCCAGCGGCGAAAGCTGGGCACCGGGCGGGGACGCTGCAGCCTGCATGGTTTATGACCGCGGCGGCGGCCGCGTTACGCAAGCCGGCCCGTTGTGCGAGCCCGCCGGACTGCCCGCTGCCAGTTGGCGAAAAAGCTCAGCCCGGCCCTTGCTTGACCATCGCTAACGTGTTGTGTAGTTTGGTTTTACGCCCTTGATTGCCGCAAAACAACCGCGTCGCGCTCACCCCAGCGCGTCCGGCTCCAAGATTCCGAAAGAAGGGGACGAAATGAAAGCCCGCTTTGCCGTCGTCGTGCTTGCGTCGGTCGCCGTCGTTGCGGGGGCGGCGTTTCTGCTGCGGCGGCCATCGCCCCACGACGACGGACCCGAAACGATCGTTCTGTTCTACGCCGCCGGCGTTCGGGCTCCCGTGCGCGAGACAATCGAAGACTACCAGCGCGAGTTCCCCAATGTCCGCGTCGAGGTCATGCCGAGCGGTTCCGGACAGTTGTTGACCCAAGTACTAGCTGGCCAGAAAGGCGATCTGTTCCTGGCGGCGGACTCCAGCTACGTCGACCGGGCTTACGAGAAAGGGGCCGTCGCCGAACGACTCGATGTCGCCGTCCAGTGGCCCGTGCTGTCCATTCGCAAAGATTCCAGCCTCGACATCACCGACGTGCGGTCGCTACTCGGCAAGAGTCCGACCGGCGAGGGCCTGAAAATCGGCCTCGGCAATCCCGAAGGACCGGCTATCGGCAAGGCATCGAAGGCCATCCTCGAGCGGGCCGGTATCTGGAAGCAGGTCAAATCGGCCGTCGAGAGCCGCGGCGTTTTCAAACCGACCGTTCAGGAACTCGCCAACGACATCAAACTCGGCACGATCGACGTGGCGATTCTCGTCGACGGCACCGCCGCGCAATACCCGGAACTCAAAGTGATTCCGATCGCCAAGGAAATCAACGAGCCGCTGCACATTTCGATCGG
This sequence comes from Pirellulales bacterium, assembly GCA_040901705.1. Taxonomy (GTDB): domain Bacteria; phylum Planctomycetota; class Planctomycetia; order Pirellulales; family PLA5; genus PLA5. Next base: position 18,017 of record JBBDYI010000109.1, read on the forward strand.
CGTGATGACCACCACCGAGAATCCGAGTCGTGCGCTGCACTTTGCCCGCTATCTGACGGCCCGCGACCGCGGACTGAAGAACTTCGCCAGGTACGACTACGACGTGATCGACGGCGACGCTTGGGCCGACGTGCCGGCACTCAAACTTATGTCGGGCAACATCCTTATGCCGGTCATTTCCGAAACGCTCGCCGAGTTCGAAAAACGCGAAGGCGTCGAGATCGTCCGCAACTTCAACGGCTGCGGCGCGTTGACGACCAGCCTCAAAGCGGGCGGCGAGACCGACGCCTATTTCGCTTGCGACATCTCGTTCATGTCCCAGGTCTCCGACCTGTTTCTCGACCCGGTCAACGTCAGCCAAACGCGGATGGTCATCGCCGTGCCGAAGGGAAATCCCAAGGGCATCCAGAAACTCGCGGACCTGGCCCAAGCAGGCGTGAAGGTCGGCGTCGCCAACGCCAAGCAAAGCGCGCTCGGCGCATTGACCGAACAACTTCTCGCCCGCCACAACCTGCTCGACACGGTGAAGAAGAACATCGTCACGCAAGTTCCCACGGCCGACATGCTGGTCGTTCAACTGCAAGGCCCCAGCGGCGGCGAGTCGCTGCTCGACGCGGTGGTCGTGTACGAAGTCAACGCGCTCCGCGGCGGCGACAACGTCGAGATCGTCCCCATCGCCGAAGCGGACTCGCCCGCGGTACAGCCCTACGCCGTCGCCCGCCAATCGAAGCACGCGCACCTCGCCGAGCGGCTACTCGACGCGATCCGCCAGACAACGTCGCGGAAGCGGTTCGAGCACGACGGATTTGTGTGGCTCGAAGGCGGGAAGGGGAAGTGAGAGTCGAAGGTTCAAGGTTCAAGTTTCAAGGCTCAAGCAAGATTCAAGGCATAGGGTTCAAGGAAAACGCCGCGAGTGAAACGGGCATTCGTCATTGTGCCTTGGAGCTTGATTGGTCATTGGAAATTTCACAATTGAGCATTGAACCTTAAATCTTGCTTGACCCTTGATACTTGAAACTTGAACCTTAAGCGCAGCGCCGATGCCCGATTTACCGCCTGACGCCGCCGCCGATTCCCCCGCGCCGCGGCATCGCGTCGGCTCCGACCGCTGGTTCTATGCTTGCCTGATCGTGCTCGGCGGTTCGTACATCTGGCTGATTCTGATCACGCTGCTGGCCGACGCCGCATACGTCTGCATCGAAGTCTTCGTCCACGACAAATGGTCCGACGTGCGCGCCGTGCTCGTCTCCGAAGAAGTCTGGTACGCCACGAAACTCAGCGTCCTGTCGTCGACGATCACCACGGTTCTCGCGCTGTGGGTCGCCGTGCCGATTGGGTATCTGCTCTCGCGGTTCAAGTTTCCCGGCCGCGCGCTGCTCGACGCGGTGCTCGACATCCCGATCGTCCTGCCGCCGCTGGTGATCGGCGTGAGCCTGCTGATTCTGTTCAAAACCGGCAGCGTCATTTCGGCCGCAATCGCCGCCAAGACCGGCATCGTTCTTTCCATGCCGATCGACTTTCCCTACGCCATCCCCGGCGTGATCCTCGCTCAATTCCTTGTCGCCGCCGCATTCGCCGTGCGGACGTTGCGGCTGGCGTTTGACGAAATCCCGTTCCGCAAGGAAGAAGTCGCCCTCACGCTCGGCTGCACGCGCGGTCAGGCGTTCTGGCGCGTGGTGCTGCCCGAGGCCCGCGGCGGATTGCTCGCCGCCGCCACGCTCACCTGGGCCCGTTCGCTCGGCGAGTTCGGCCCGATCCTCGTGTTCGCCGGGGCGACGCCCAAGCGGACCGAAGTGCTGCCGACCAGCGTGTTCCTGCAATTCTCGGTCGGCGATTTGGTGGGCGCGGTGACGATCTCGCTCGGCATGGTGTTGATCGCCGTTTTCGTGCTGGTCGTCGTTCGCGTGTTCGGCCACCGCGATCTCGCCGGGAGGGCGCTGCGATGATCGAGCTTACTGGCGTCGGCGTGGTCTCTGGTACGTTTTCGCTCTCCGACGTGGCGTTTTCCGTGCCCCGCGGCGCGTACGCCGTGCTGATGGGCCGCACCGGCAGCGGCAAGACCACGATTCTCGAAGCCGTCTGTGGGCTGAAACGCGTCGTGGCCGGCGAAATTCGCTTGGGCGGCGCCGATGTCACGCAACTCAAAGCCGCCGAACGGGGCATCGGCTTCGTTCCGCAGGACGGCGCGCTGTTCCGCTCGATGACGGTCCGCGAACATCTCGATTTCGCTCTCGAAATTCGCCGCTGGACCAAACCGCGCCGCAACGACCGCGTCGCCGAACTGGCCGCGATGGTCGGCGTCGAACACTTGTTGGGCCGCGGCGTTATCGGCCTCTCCGGCGGCGAAACGCAGCGCGTCGCCCTCGGCCGCGCGCTTTCGTTTCATCCGCAGATTCTCTGCCTCGACGAACCGCTCAGCGCGCTCGATGACGAATCGCGGCAGGAAATGATCGAACTGCTAAAACGCATCCAACGCGACACGGGCGTCACCGCGCTACACGTCACGCACAACCGCCACGAAGCCGAACGGCTGGCCGACGTCTGGCTGCGACTGGTCGACGGAAAAGTCGTCGATGCGTCCGCCGATACATTAGATTCCTCCGGACCAATACGCTCCAATGAAACGCCCAGCGATTCATTGAAACACGGAGACACGGAGAAGCTGATAGGACGCGCGATTCGCGCACGACGGCAACGACCTTTCTGAATACCTCCGTGTCTCCGTGTTTCCGTGCTTCAACCTTCGGCCAAGGCGCACCAATCGCATCGACCCATGCACATCCTCTTCGTCCATAAAAACTTCCCAGCCCAGTTCGGCCATATCGCTCGCTATCTCGTGCGCGATCACGGCTTCCAATGCTCCTTCGTCAGCGAGCTGCCCGACGCCGAGGTCGACGGCATTCGGCGGATTCAGTACAAACCGCCCGGCGGCGCGACGAAGGCCAACCACTATTGCAGCCGCACGTTCGAGAACTACGTCTGGCACAGCCACGGCGTTTACGAAGCCCTCAAGGCCCACGCCGACATCAAGCCCGATCTGATCGTCGGCCACAGCGGCTTCGGCTCGACCGTGTTCCTGGCCGACTTGTACGACTGCCCGATCATCAATTACTTCGAGTGGTACTACGGCGCGAAGAACAGCGACATGGACTTTCGGCCGGAGTTTCCGTCGTCGGAAATGAACCGCCTCCGCGCCCGGGCGCGGAACGCGATGCTGCTGTTGGACCTGGAAACCTGCACCCGCGGCTACAGCCCGACGAATTATCAGCGGACCCGCTTTCCCGCCGCGTATCAAGATAAGCTGGAAACGATCTTCGACGGCATCGACACCACGTTCTGGCGGCTAGACCCGACGGTTCGCGACGCGCCGCTGGCCCTCGGCAAGCACACGATTCCCGCCGACGCCAAAGTCGTCACCTACGTCTCGCGCGGTTTCGAGTCGATGCGGGGCTTTGACATTTTCATGCGCGTGGCGAAGCGGATCGTCGAGGCTCGCAGCGACGCGGCTGTCCTCTGCGTCGGCTCCGACCGCATCTGCTACGGCGGCGACACGAACTACATCCAAGAGAAATCGTTTCGCGATCACGTGCTGGCCCAGGACAGATACGATCTCACTCGCATCCTGTTCACGGGCACGATCCCAACCAACGACCTCGTCCGCGTGCTCAGCCGCAGCGATCTGCACGTTTATCTCACGGTGCCGTTCGTGCTGAGTTGGTCGATGATGAACGCCCTGGCCTGCGGCTGCACGGTGCTGGCCAGCAGCACGCCGCCGGTCGAAGAAATGATCGAGCACGAAAAGAACGGCCTCCTCGCCCCGTTCTACGACATCGACCAATTCGTCGAACAAGCGCTGGCCGTCCTCGACGACCCGGCGGCGTATCGCCATTTGGGCCAGGCCGGCGAAGCCATGATCGCCGAGCGGTACAGCCTGGAAAAAATGCTGCCGCGGATGCTGGAGCTTTATCAGCGCACGCTGTCGTCGACGGCATGAACCGCGGCACAGCCAGTTCGCCCCTCGAATCGCTGCGCGTTTCACGTGAAACGCGCCCTCTTTCGTGGTGCCAATCCACCATGCCGAAAACAGCACTTGACTACGCCCCAAACCCGCCGGCCAGCCAAATCAGCCAAGACACCACACGCGCAAAGAAAAAGCCGCGCTATTTCGCGGCGTTGCGGTTCGTTCGCCCGGTGCGCGCAGTGCCGCCAAATGATTCGCCCTATTTCGATTCGTCGTGTTACGAAAAATCTTGCAAGAGTCTCGTCCTAGCGTGTTGGACCAAGACCGACGAGCTTCGCATCATCACGAACGCCGCCCCACTCGCGCCCAACCCGCTTTCCGCCCCAGAGGCGTCTGGCTATCATGCGCCTAGACTGCCGGTCGCCGCGACCGTTCCCGTCCGCCGCATCCCTGATCCACATGTACCTTGGCCGCTCGGCCGATATGCCGATTTCGTTGATCGTGTACGATCGACGCTGCGCTTGAATGACATCGAAAACGTTGGTCCGGGCAAACAATGGCAAAGTCGAAAGTTAACCCGGCGCCCGTTCCCGACGAAGCGGCCCTATTCCCTACGTCCGCGGCTCGAAAACGTCGCCGCTTGTTCTTGCCTCGCTTCCTCGCCGACGAAGGCGAGAAAGTCTTTCTTCGCGGCGAGCGTCAAAACCACGCCTTCGAGGTCATCAAACGGTGGGCGCAACTCGACAAAGACGGCCATCTCAAGGACCGCAAGGAAACGTCGCTCGACGCCGACTTCCTTCGAGAAATCTTCGGCGACGCCTTGGGCTACCGAAATGCAACCGACAGCCCCGACGCGTACGAGTTGGAGCGCAGTTTCACGGTGCCCGGCATTGGAACCGCGGATGGGGCACTGGGCGCGTTTCGCGCAGGTGAGAGCATCTCGCCGCAGGTCATTATCGAACTCAAGGGCGCGGCGAAGGATCTGGATCGCGACCGCATCAGCGGCCGCACACCGGTTCAGCAGTGCTGGGACTATCTCAACGGGCTACCGGAATGTCCCTGGGGAATCGTTAGCAACTTCTCGACGATTCGGCTGTACCATCGCGACAAAACTCCGCTCGCCTATGAGGAATTCCAGCTTCAAGAACTCGAAGACCTCAAGGCGTTTCGCCAGTTCTTTGCGGTGTTCGAAATCGGCGGGCTGGTGCGCCCCACCGTCGGATTCGATCTCCGCGCCAAATCGCTGCTCGCACGCACGGAAAACCGTCAGCGCACGGTCGGCGACGAACTATACGAAGCGTACAGCAAGAATCGGTACGATCTGATTCTTCACCTGAAGCAGAAGCACGGCAAGAATCTCGACACGGCGGTGCATATCGCCCAAAAGCTGCTCGACCGCATCATCTTCGTCGCGTTTTGCGAAGATCGCGACTTGCTGCCGGAAAAGTGCATCGACCGCGCGTACCGCACGCTGCCGCCGTTCACGAAGGTGACGAATCCGCGGTGGCGGAACTTTCTCGATCTGTTTCAAGCCATCGACGTGGGGCACGAAACGTTTCTGCAACTCAAGACCGGCTACAACGGCGGACTGTTTCGTCGCGATGCGGAAGTCGACGACCTACAGCTCGAGGATCGGTGGACCGACTTCTTCCGCGGCGTCGGCAACTACGATTTTCGCGACGAAGTCAACGTCGACGTGCTGGGGCATATCTTCGAGAAATCGGTATCCGAGATCGAACGCATTCGCGTCGGTGGTTTATTCGAAGACAGCGGCGGCGATGATGGAACGTCGCCGGCGATGCGGAAGTCGGCCGAACGCAAGCGGTTCGGCATCTACTACACACCGCCGGACTTCACGGAATTCATCGTCCGCGAAACCGTGTTGGCGATCATCGACCAGCGCGAAGGGGAGTTGCTGGCGCATCACAAATTGTCCGCCGAAGCGCTAAAGATCGAGAAACGCAGCGCGAAGCATGCGGCGTTCTGGCGCGAATTCGTCGCGGCGCTGCGGACGATCACGGCGTGCGACCCGGCGTGCGGTAGCGGCGCTTTTTTGATGCCAGCCTACGGCGCATTCGAGGAGCGGTACGAAAAGGCCGTCGCCCAGTTGGCCTTCCACGGCGACGCGTCGGCCAAGGAGTTGGCCGCCGAAGTACCCGACATCATCTTGCGCGAAAACCTGTTCGGCGTGGACCTCAACGAACAGGCCGTCGAGATCACGCAACTGGCGCTTTGGATACGCTCGGCGCGGCGCGACAAGTCGCTCGCCGATTTGTCGAAAAACATCGTGTGCGGCAACAGTTTGGTGAGCGACGACGCCGTCGACGCGCGAGCGATGAACTGGCAACAGGTGTTCCCGCAGGTGTTCGGCCGCGCGGAACGACCGGGCTTCGACTGCGTGATTGGAAATCCGCCGTGGGAGCGGCTCAAGCTGCAAGAACGGGAGTTCTTCGCGTTCTCCGCGCCGCAAATCGGCGGCGCGGTCAGCGCGGCGAAACGGCGGGAGTTGATCGGCGACCTCGACACGCGGAACCCGGAACTGTTCGAGCGTTATACGCGAGCGAAAGCCGACGCGGATCGTTCGCTGACGTTTGCCCGCACGAGCGGTGAGTTCCCGCTGACCGGCAAGGGCGACATCAACACGTACGCGCTGTTTGCCGAGTTGGCGCGAAAGATCGTCGCCCCCCAGGGCCGCGTGGGGCTGCTCGTGCCGTCGGGGATTGCGACGGACGATACGACGAAGGAATTCTTCGCGGAATTGATGGAGAGCGAATCGCTGATTCGCTTTCACGACTTCGAGAATCGCCGTCGCATTTTCCCCGACGTGGACGGGCGATTCAAATTCTGCACGTTGGTGTTCGGCGGCTCCGCAACAAAGAACGCGGTGGCCGCTTTTACGTTCTTTCTGCACTCGATGGACGACTTGGCGGACAAGAAGCGGCATATCGAACTGACGGGCAAGGACTTGGCGCTGTTGAATCCGAATACGCGGACGTGCCCCGTGTTTCGCTCGCCCGCCGACGCGAAGCTGACCAAAGCGATCTATCGCCGCGTGCCGATTCTCGTCGATTTGACGCGCAAGAAGGGCGGTAACCCGTGGGGCATCAAGTTCGTTCGCATGTTTGATCAAACCAACGACGCCGAGCTATTCCACGACGCACAGCAACTCAAGAGCCTCGGCGCCAAATGCGACGGCAACCGCTGGAAAAAGGGCAAACGCACGTTCCTGCCGCTCTATGAAGCGAAGATGGTCCAGGCGTTCGACCACCGGGCCGCCAGCGTCGTCGTAGCGGAAGGGAACTGGGTGCGGCAGGGCCAAACCGAGGCGACCTCGCTCGTTTCGCATCAGAATCCGGAGTTCGTGGCGCAACCGCGGTGGTGGGTCGAATCCAGCGCCGTCGACAAAACGCTTGGCAAGCACGTCAAGGACTGGTTTTTGGCGTACAAGGACGTAACGAGCGCGACGAACCAACGGACGATGATTGCATCGTTCATTCCGCGTTGCGGCGTCGTGAACTCGGCTCCGCTCGTTCTCTTGGGCGACGATATCAGCCCGCGTCAGGAATGCTGCCTATTGGCGAATCTCAATAGTTTCGCGTTCGATTTTGTCGCGCGTCAGAAGGTCGGCGGCGTCCACCTGAACTTCTTCATCGTCAACCAATTGCCCGCTTTTCCGCCGGATTTCTACGAGGACAAGTGCCCGTGGAAGAAACGCGAGTCGCTCGCCAGTTGGATTTCCGAGCGCGTGTTGAAACTTTCGTGTACGGCCGACGACATGCGGCCGCTCGCCGAAGCCGCCGGATTCAAACCAGGCGCGCATAAATGGAAGCCCGCCGACCGGGCAGAGATCATCGCGGAACTGGATGCAGCGTATTTTTTGCTCTATGAAATCGAACGCGGTGACGTTCAATACATCCTGTCGACATTCAGCGGCGTCGACGACGCTGGGGACGCCGGCTTATTCGCCAAAGACGCTTCGGTCCTCGCAGCGTATGACCGGCTCGCAAAGGCGTGAGCGCGACGCCGTTCGCGGCGATGGACCACAACGAGCGCGCGGATCATCTTCTGAAAATCAGCCGCGGGGCGAATTCGTACACGCCCGCTACACATCCAAATTCCGCACTTCCAGCGCATGCTTCTCGATAAACTCGCGCCGTGGCTCGACTTTGTCGCCCATTAGTACGCGGAACATGTCGTCGGCTCCGCTGGCGTCGTCCATGGTGACTTGCACCAGCGTGCGATTGGCTGGGTCGAGCGTGGTTTGGCGGAGTTCTTCGGCGTTCATTTCGCCGAGGCCCTTGAAGCGGGTGATTTGCAGGCCGCGTTCGCCCGCCGCGCGGACCGCCGCGAGCAGCCCCCGCAAATCTTCCAGTCCGATCTCCTGTTCTCCACGGCGGAACGCATAGCGGGCGTCCTGGCTGCCGGTACGTTCGACGGGAACGAGCGCGTCGATTTCAAAACCCATCGTGCGGAGGTCGGCGAGCAGGTTGTTGATCGTGCGGACCTCGTGGAGCTCGACGATGTGCAGGCGTTGGGGGTCAGGGGTCAGGGGTCGGGGGTCGGAGGTCGGAGAAGCAGGATTCGGGTCCGCTGGTTCGGCATTCCCCGAGCCCAATGCCGCGAGTGCCGAGCCCCCATTCTCCACGTGCAACTCGCCTTGGATCGATTCGCGTTGGGCGAGAAATTGATCGAGCGCCTCGCGCGTGCTGAACCAATGCTCTTCGCGGCCGATGTAGACGTGGAAGTAGGGCAGGCGGCCGGTGGCCGGGTCTTGACGGAGGGCGTGCAGCTTGAGACTGATGCCGCGGCGTTCCAGCGCGATGAGCGCTTCTTCCATCGCCGAGAGCGCGCGACATAGCCGCGTCATTTCCGCGCCGGCGATCGTGCGGCCGTCGCGGGGATCGAACTCGGAGTTTTCCAGGCCCATGTCGAGCAGCCGCGTCTTCATTTCCTCTTCGGTCTGGACGTAATAGACGTTCTTTTTCTCGCGGACGCGAAACAGCGGCGGTTGGGCGATGTAAACGTGACCGCCTTGGATCAGGTGGTACATCTGGCGATAGAAAAACGTGAGCAGCAACGTGCGGATATGCGAACCGTCGACGTCGGCGTCGGTCATGATCACGACTTTGTTGTAGCGACGTTTGGAGAGGTCGCCGTCCTCGCCAAAGCCGACGCCGATGGCCGAAATCATGCTGCGGACTTCCTCGTTCGCCAGGACTTTGTCCTCGCGGCTCTTGTAGGCGTTGATGATCTTGCCGCGCAACGGGAGGATCGCCTGATATTCGCGCAATCGTCCGCCCTCGGCGCTGCCGCCGGCCGAATCGCCTTCGACGAGGTACAGTTCGCACTTCGCCACGTCGCGGCTCGTGCAGTCGCGGAGCTTGCCCGGCAGACCGCGGCCGGAGAGCGCGCCTTTGCGATCGCGGACGAGTTGGCGGGCCTTGCGGGCGCTTTCGCGGGCTTCGGCGGCGACGATGCCCTTGCCGACCATCGCCTTGGCCGACTTGGGGTTTTCTTCGAGGTATTTCTTGAGAAACTCGCCGACGGCCGAGTTGACGATGCCTTCGACTTCGCCGTTGCCGAGCTTGGTTTTGGTCTGGCCCTCGAACTGCGGATTGGCGACGCGGACGCTGATCACGGCGGTCAGGCCTTCGCGAAAATCTTCGCCTTGCGGCACGATGTCCTTGAACAGGTCTTCCTGCTTGCCATAGGCGGAGAGCGCGCGGGTAAGCCCCGTGCGAAAGCCGGACAGGTGCGTGCCGCCTTCGATCGTGCCGATGTTATTGGCGAACGTGTGGACGTTTTCGGTGAACTCCGACGAATATTGCATGGCGATTTCGATGCCCAGGTCGTCGGTTTCGGTCTCCAGGTAAAGCACGTCGGCATGAATCGGTTCGCTGGCGCGGTTGAGGTGCTCGACGAACTCGATGATGCCCCGCTCGTAACAGAACGTGTCGCCTTCGCCCACCCGATCGTCCTTGAACGTGATCTTCACGCCGCGGTTGAGGAACGCCAGTTCTTGCAGCCGCTTGTAGAGAACGGGGTAATCGAACTTCGTCACCGGGAAGATCGTCGGGTCGGCCTTGAACGTCGTTTTCGTCCCCCGCCGGTCGGTCGAACCGACACGCCGCACCTCGCCGGTCGGCACGCCCCGTTCGTATTCCTGTTGATAGACGTGCCCGCCGCGGGCAACCTCGACCTCGCACCACTCGCTCAAGAAATTTACGACGGTCACGCCGACGCCGTGCAAACCGCCGGAGACGTGGTACGCCCCCTTGTCGAACTTGCCGCCGAACTTGAGCACGGTCATCACGCCTTGCAGCGTCGAACAGCCGAGGTCCGCGTGCATCTCGACCGGAATGCCGCGGCCATCGTCCTGCACCGTCACCGAGCCGTCGCCGTTGATCGTCACGAGCACGTTCTTGGCGTACTTGGCCATCGCCTCGTCGATCGAGTTGTCGACGACTTCGTAGACCAGGTGATGCAGACCGCGCTTGGTCGTATCGCCGATGTACATGCTCGGCCGCTGCCGAACGTGTTCGAGGTCGGAGAGATGTTTGAGATCGTCGGCTTCGTAATCGCCGTCGAGATGGCGGCGCTGGGCGATGTCGGGATTCGGATGAGGCTGTTCGGCGTCAGACATGGAAAACTTCAGGGGTCGGGGGTCGGGATTCGGCATGTAGGGTGCTCTGTGAGCACCGCTCGTTGGATAATCCATACACGGTGCTCACAGAGCACCCTACGGGTTGTCGCGGTCCACGTTGCCCGTGCGGAAGCGAACCTTGGTGATATGATGATCTGGCAATCGTCGGGCAAGTTCGGCGACGAGTTGCGTTTTGCGAAAGGTCAGTTCCTGCGAAACGGCGGAGTTGGCCACGACGACATCGAGCGTCCCGCGACGCACCGCGCCGACGCGCGTTTGGCCGGCGACCGCTTCGCCTGCTGCTTGTTTCCAAGCGTCCGCCAACTCAGTCGAAGTCGCCTGTTGGGCGTAACCGCGGCGAGCCAGAAGCTGCGACACCACATCACCGATCTTCTTTGGTCGCGCCCGCGGCTTGTAACGCTGATTGCCCCGCGCCCGTTCGATATCGTCGATCACCCGCGACAGTTCCGGCGTCAGCAGGTGTTTGGCCGCGGCCTTGGTTTTCGCCATGCAAGAAACTCTGGAGTGATCGAAAAAACCTCAACGGCCAACGCTACCGATCGCGGGCCAGCGGCATCACGACGTATCCGTATCCGTCGTCGGTCGAAAACACGCCGGCCGCGTCGCCGTCTTTGACGTCGAACGTCACAGTCTTGTCGGAATCGAGCACGCGGAGAAACTCGCTGACGTACCGCGGATCGAGCATGATCGCGATTTTCGGCCCGTCGTAGGCAATCGGCAACTCGACGTGCGACTGTCCCGCGTCGGCGGCCCGCGCCGCGAGGGTGAGCGTGCCGTCGGCGAACTGAAACTCCACGCCGCGGCTCTCCTCGCTCGTGACGATCATCGCCTGCCGCACCGCCGAATGAAACGGGCCGACAGAAAGCTCGATCTTCGCCGCATCCGATCGCATCGGAAACACGTCGCGCCACCGCGGAAAGCGGCCCTCGACCAATCGCGAGTAAATCGTCGCCCGCGGGCTGCGAACCAGCACGTCGTTGTCGCGGGTGGCGATCTGAATTTCGCTGTCGGCGTCGGACAGCGCCCGTTCGATGAGTTGCATCGACCGGGTCGGCACGATCGGCGCGGCGCCGGCGGCCGCCGCTTGCTCGAAACCGCCGACCGATTGTCCCGGCCCTTCCATCTTGGCCAGCCGGCGACCGTCGGTCGAGATGGCCGTCAAGCTTTTCTCGCCAAACTCCAACAACACACCGCCCAAGGCGTAGCGGCTGCTTTCGCTGTCCGTCGAAAACACGGTGCGGCGAATCATTTCGCGAAACAACCGCGCCGACGTCTCGAAGTATTTCGCGTCGTTGAACGAAGCCACGGCGGGAAACTCGGCCGGGTTCTCGGCCGGCAAACGAAACTCACTCCGCTCGCCGCGAATCACGATGCCCTGTCCGTCGGCCTCGATCCGCATCTTTTCGTCGCTCGACTCGCGGAGGATCGAACCGAACCGCCCGACCGGCAGCACGGCGCTGCCCGGCGTTTCCACGTCGATGCCGGCGGCCTCGATGCGAATGCCGACTTCCAGATCGGTGGCGATCAGCGTCGTCTTGTCCGCCGCGGCTTCGAGCTTGACGTTTTGCAGAATCGGCTTCGGGCTGCGCGAAGGCGCCACCGACGCGGCCGTTTGGAACGCCGACAAAAACCGTTCGCGTTGGCAAGTAATCTTCATGGCTCAATCCCTTAGTGACCGGCAGTTCGCGACCGGCGATCGAGGACAACGCATCGTCCAACAAACAATCGACGGCACTGGTGAAACTAATAGAACTCTTGAATCTTTGTATTGTTATAAGGGCGAAGCCGCCGGCTGTCGCTCACCCGCATATCGTCGGCGGCAACTCGTTGCGGCGTAACGCACTAGGCCCTGCCGCAGCCGATTCTCAAGCGGCGGAAATCGTGTCGATCGAGCGTAAGTAGCATGTTCGCCATCCGTGTACGGCGGCTGTATTTCTCAAGGCCCGCGGCACGCCGTGTCGGTAAGTCCGTTTTCGCAGCAACTCACGAACCGCCAACCAACAAGTTTTCCCAACGGCCTCTTCGTGTCCGGCCGTGCTGCTAATTCGGAACTTCTTGCTCGCTTGCATAGGTTTTAGTTGGTTCGCTTTTTAACGCCGAGTACGCGGAGGATCGCGCAGAGGTCGCGGAGAAGGCATTCTTGGGAAGCTTGCCAATGCACCGTGACGCCTTGCTCCTGCTTTTCTCTGCGTCCTTTGCGAAACCTCTGCGACCTCCGCGTTAAAAACAAACTCGCTCTTTCTTAGTTGCGGCCAACGGCTGCTCCGAGACCTCTGTGGTTAAACCAACTCCGCCATCAACCCTCCAACACTCGCTCTCGAATTCTGCCAACCGCTTGGCAAGTCGCTATGTCGCTGTCAGCAAGCAGTTCGGCAACCTTGTCCACGCTGTGCGAAACGGTCGCATGATCGCGGCCGGAAAAATGCCGCCCGATCGTCTGCAAACTATCGTTCGTCATACACCGCGCCAGATACATCGCCACGCTACGGGCGGTTACGATCTCGCGGCGTCGCAACGGGCCGCGTAATTCTGAAATCTTGACGCCGAAATACTCGGCCGTTCGCAGCGCGATCGAGCGTAACGTCGGTCCTGTCGTGCCACACGCAGTGACGTGCTCGCGAATTGATGCTTCGTCCAACTCGCGGCCTTCCGATCGTGCCGCCATGTCGAGCCGCACCAGCAACCCGGCCAATTCCGCAACGCTCGCGGGCGACGATCCGGCCAACGATTCCAACGACAATTGCGACAGCGATAAACCGCGCGCCAGCGCCAACTCCGAGAGCACGGCGACGCGGCCGGCTCTCCCCAATTTTGCCAGCGGCACGTTCAGACCGTCCGCCAGTCGGCTCGCCAGCCGCGGCATCAGGCGAACGTCGCGCGTCGGATTGCGTCGCGCGGTAACGATTGCTCGCCCGCCAGCGGATAGGATCGCATCGAGCGCGTCGCACAATACGCGCTGCGCAGATGGCTTGCCCGACAGATCGTCCACGTTGTCCAGCACGAACAGCTTAACGGCGTCCCACACGACCCGCCGTTGCTTCGGCCGTGTGGCGGTTTCATCATTATTCTCGTCGAACTCGTCGTCGTCGAATTTACCGTCGTCATTTGCACGCCCCCATTGCCGGGCAAAGTCTGCGCCGGCGATCGCCACAACGCATGCATCCGGCTGTGTCGCCTGCCACGACCGCGCCAACGCATAAGCAAGATGCGTCTTGCCGACGCCCGAAGGACCGTGCAGCACAACCAGCGGCGGCGGAAGCGATGTCGACGACGGCGACAGTTGGCCCAGCATCGCATTCGCTGCGCCGAGCGCCATCGCGTTGGCCTCGTCGACGACGAACGAGCGCAACCGAACGGCGACCGACACGCGGTCCGCGCCCGTCCGATGGACGCGCGGCCACTCGGCATCAGGCTTGGCGCCAGGAAGCGGAAGGTAGGTAACGCCGTCGACCACTCGGCTCCATCCAATATCGAAGGAGAACGAAACGTATGAGTAGGGTGCTCTGTGAGCACCAGGTATCGCGCTGCCCCTCGGTGCTCACAGAGCACCCTACGATCGAAATGCGCGCACGGACAGCCGCGAAAATCCAGGTCCGAATTATACCGATTTCCATCCTCGCGCGGCAGTATCCGCAACCAGTAAATCACCGCTTTTTTCGCGATTGCAAGTCGTTGGCCACCTTGAGGATACGGCTGACGGCTTCGCTCACTTCCGCGGCCGTGTTCGAGATTCCAAAACTGAACCGTAGCGCCGAGCCGACCACCGCATCGTCGCACCCCATCGCCAGCAGCACCGGCGACGGTTCGTTCGACCCGCTGGCACAGGCCGAACCGGTCGAGCAGTAGATGCCGGCGATGTCGAGGGCCATCAGCAATGCCTGCCGGTCCAGGCCGACCAGCGACACGTTCGACGTGTGCGGCAGTCGCGCGGCCTCCATGCCATTTACCACTAGCCCCGGCCAGCCGGCCCGCAGGGCTGCCTCGAACGAATCTCGAAGTTCGCGCAACTGCCGCTCCCGCCGCTCGGCGTCCGCCCGCCACAGCCGCAGCGCCGCACACATCCCCACCGCCAGCGTGACCGATTCCGTCCCCGGCCGAGTCGCCGCTTGTTGGAACCCACCGAACAGGATTGGCTCGATTTGGGCTGTCGAGCGAAGAACGAGCGCGCCGATCCCCCGGGGACCGTGGAACTTATGGGCGGCGACCGTCATCGCATCGACGCCCAGCGATCGGAAATCGACGGCGATCTTGCCCACGGCCTGAACGGCGTCGGTGTGGACGGCAATCCCGTATTGGCGGCAAATCGCCGCGATCTCGGCGACCGGCTGCAACGCGCCGGTCTCGTTGTTGCCCAGCATCACGCTGACCAGCCGCGTATCGGCCGTAATCAGCCGTTCGACTTCTTCCGCCCGGACAACTCCTGCTGCCGAAACGCTCAGCCGGTCGACCCGCCAGCCGAGCCGCGCGAGCATTTCCGCCGGGCCGACGACGCTCGGATGCTCGATCGCGGATATGATCGCATGAGGCTGCAACCCCTCGACCAAATCCCCTGCGGAGTCCCCCGCCAATTCCCTCCTGTCTCCTGTCTCCTGTCTCCCTCTCCCGTGTCTCCCTCCCACCGCCGCCGCCAGTCCCAGCACAGCCAGATTGTTCGCCTCGGTGCCGCCGCTGGTAAACACAACCCGATCGCCCGAAACGCCGGAGGAATCGGCTCCCAGCAACCGGCCGATCTCGTCTCGCGCTTCCTCAATCACCCGCCGCGCCCGCCGCCCGGCAGCATGAGAACTCGCCGGATTGGCATACCCCGCCCGGTCGCACTCGGCCATCGCCGCAGCCACGGCCTCGGCCAGCGGCGTGGTCGCGTTGTTGTCAAGATAGATGCCGGTCAACGGGCGCACCTGCTCGTGAATTGGCGTCGGCGCAAGCCCCATTAGAGGAACCGAAAAGGCGAAAACAACTTTCGCGGCCGGGCTTTGCGGCAATGCATGTCCTCGCACGCAAGTTTCGCAGCGGACGCCGGGTCGATCGCCCAGAGGGCTTTCTCAGCGTACTCGCGCGTGAACGCATCCGAATTGCGAGCCAGTGAAGTCAATCGAGGAACGGCGCATTTCGCAGGAGGTCCTATTTGGCGCAATGCGTCAATGTATTGGCGTCGCATCGCGCCGTTGTACATATCCATCGCGGCGGCGTATGACAGAACGAGATTCTCAGCATATTCCGCGTCGTCGGGGTCGCTGCCGCCAATAAGCAGGCCAAGACTCCGAAGCGACGCAAGCATCTGGTCTTGCTGCTCGAAGTGCATGCGAGCTTCCTCGATAAACTCGGCTTCTTGTTCTGGCTTCATACGCAGCTTGGTAGCGATTTCCTTAACGTGGCGGCGATCATTTTCGACAATGAACAGCGCCACGCCGGCGCAGATGCGAACAGCCTCATTTTCATCGCACAACAAGCGTCGCAACGCCGGAATTGCGTCTCTCGCCTCCGGGCCAAAGTTCTCTAGGATTCCGATTGCGGAAAGACGGACCGCAACAGGATTGTGACCTTCAGCGGTTTGCACGAGATACGGGACTTCTTGGACGGTCCGATCGGCGTTGACCAAAATCCGACTCCAATAAAAAGTACCCATACCGATGGAGGCAAGGTCCGCGGCGGTCAATTCGATATCTGCGACTTCGCCACGTTCGCCTTGTAGCCGTGCCTCATAAAGCACTGGAAGTACCGGCTCGTCCACGGGCGTGATTCGGATGAGCGCCAGCAACGACTCCTCAGCGCCGTCGGGAGCGTTCGCCGTGATCGCGCGCCACCGTCGCTTGAGAATCGGCAGCGCCGCGCGGGCTTCCGGTCCGATGGCTGCCAGCACGTAAGTTCCGCTCGTGCGAACTTGGGGATCGTCGCTCGACAAGGCGGCTATCAATTTGGGCATCAGTGGCACAGCTTCGTCGCGTAGCCGCCGCGTCGCGTCCGTCTCGTATGGATAATGCATGACGTCCAAATGCTCTTCTGCCAACTCGTCCAATCTGGAACAAGCGGCCGCACGAACCTGCGGATCGGCGTCGGAAAGATTTTCAATTGCTTGCGGAATCGATAGGGGCGGAGCCGCATTGGGGTCTGGGTCGGACGAAGCCCCGCGTTGCACGGAAAGAGCCACCGTCGTGGCGACGAGACAGCCAATTACGGCGCTACACGTGTACCTAGCAAAGACCATTGGACGTTTCCTCCCGATCCGTGGCGTCGTGCCCGCGTCCGCAGCGTACTGCGTCGCTCGACTGCTGGTCGAGGCCAGTCTCTCGTCCTCGCACCGGTGTGGGCGTCATGATTGTGGGTTAGTTTGGGTGGTCTTTCCAGAACGCTTCCCATTGGCATGGTTCGCTTAGGTACAGCGCGCGGAGTTGGCAGGTGGCGTGGGAGCC
>JBBDYI010000110.1:0-5520 GCA_040901705.1 Pirellulales bacterium
AAACTACTCCTCCGCGGCGCAGCCGCGGCACGGAAAAGATGTGGGTAACTTCAAGTCACAGCGAGTCCGCAAACTAGCATACGACCGTGGCCAACTCTGTTGCCGCCGCTTGCGACTGCCATTGATCGGCAACGCGAGAATCTGGACAATATGGCGAATCCGCGCTAGGCGCGCCGACTAGTCCCGCTCGCGGCCATGCCCGCAGCGTAGCGTCTGATCGGCCCGCTGCAACGACGCCCGCCGTTCGCCAATTCTTGCGCCGTCCAGGAGGGACGACCATGTTCGCTCGCCTTCGCCGCCTTCGCCTGCGACACGTTCGCCGACTCGCTCCCGCGTTAGTGCTGCTGGTCGCGGTGGGCGCCACGGTTTGGCTGATGCAGGCATGGCCCAACTGGCAAACGGGGCGGCTCGCCAGCGCGTGGCGCGAAGACCTGGAATCGGTCGACGTTGTCCAAATACCGGCCCTCGTCGATCAGCTCGTCGATCTCGGCGACGCGGGTTTGGAGCCGCTCGTCACGGCGCTCTCTTCGCCGCGGCCCGAAGTCCGCGACCGCGCGGCCGCGGCCGTTCGCCGTCTCGTCGATAATTGGGAAGTCGCCGACATTTCGGCGCGGTCGGCGGCTGCCGGACGATTGTCCGCGTTGCTCGCTCGCCACATCGACAAATTCGCTCCGGACGATCGACAAACCGCCGCTACGCTCGCCGAGCAACTCCTCGTGTGGACCGTCGACGGCCAGTTTGTCGACCGCACGCAACTCGTCCTCGACTGCGAAACGGTGTTGCTTGCGGCCGATGCGGCTGGCGACGGCTCGGATCGATCCGCGACCGAGCGAGCAACTCGCCAAATCGCGCCGCCGCCGATGATCGATCGCGACCTCGCGTCACTTGCACGCTTGCCGGGCGGAGGACTCACCGTCGAACCGTCGCAACCGCCGCGTTTGCCCACGTTCGAGCAGCCGCCGCCGACCGCGCCCGCCACCGACGGCGCCGACTCTCAAGCTCCGCGCCTGCTCCTCGACGGCCGGGGCGACGAGCTTCCGCCCGCGCCGTTTCCCGTCGTTCACCCGGAAGATGCCGCGGTCGTCAATCCAACTTCGGCGAACGTCGTTGGCAAGAACGCGGTACGTCAAGCGAATAACATAGTACGCGACGAACGTGCCGATGCCTCTGCCGCAAGCGCCGATGCGCCCGATCCATCGGCTCGATCGGCGATACTCCTCGGTCCCGTTACGCCGCGCGAAATGTCGCTCGTCCGGTTGCTGCAATCCGAGCCATCCATCGCCGACGAGGCCGAGCGTCAACTGCGGGCGATCGGCTACGGCGATCGCGAAATCGCATTGGCCCAAAGCATGTCCGATCCAAACGTCGGCCAGCGTCTGCGGCTCGCCGAGTCGCTGCCTCGCAACGAAGGCGTCCGGCCGGGACGCTGGCTGGAAATGATGCTCGACGACGACGACCCCCAAGTTCGTTTGGCGGCGATGACTCAATTGGCCACCAGCGGCGACGCGGCGCTGCTCGAATCGCTCCGCCGCCGAGCGTTGGCCGATCCCGATCCAACCATCCGCCGCCAGGCCGAACGGTTGCAGCCGACGCGAAACCGCTGACACGGACTCAATCATGGTGCTCGCCGAGGTCTTTCCGATAGGGTGAATAAGCAGAAATAGGACTCCAACGCATGTCGCGGTTGATTTCGCTCGTCGTGTTGCTGGTCGTATTGACGGCCGTCGGCGTGGTGTTCTATCAGGTGATGGCCGGCTTTCTCGTGCCGCTGTTCCTGGCCGTGTTGTTGGTCGTCGTGTTTCGGCCGGTACATCAGTGGTACATGGACCGCTGCGGCGGACGGGGTCATTTGGCGGCCGGACTGACCACCGCGACGATCTTGATCGCCGTGCTCGTGCCCTTGGGCGTCGTCATGGTGCAGGCCGCCCGCGAAGGCGTGCGCATCGCGCGCGATCTCGGAGCCGCGGGTGAGTTTGGCAAACGTCCCGTCGACAAGGCCGGCGACACTTCCGACTCCGCGGCCAAATCCGCGGCGGACGACGCGATCGAACCCGCCAACCATCCGGCCCCGGCCCCAGCGACCGACGGCGAACAGAAAAATGGCCCGCGCTCGCCACTGCACGCGCTGATCGCCCAGTCGGTCGATCGACTCGGCCTGCCGGTCACGGAAGAAGAGCAGCGACATCTGGCCGACGCGACGCTCGAACGGCTGCAATCGTTCGCCCAACCGCTGATCGTCGGCGGTGCGCAAATCGCCGCCCGCACGCTGCTTGGCCTGGTCGTGATGATCGTCTCGATTTACTTCTTTTTGCTCGACGGGCCGCAGATGATCGATTCGATCATCGCGTTCATTCCGCTCGACGCGGCACACACGCAGCAGCTTTTCTCGCGGTTCGTCAACGTCAGCCGCGCGATCGTCACGGCCACGCTCCTGTCCGCCGTCGTGCAGGGCATTCTGGCGGGCTTTGCCTATCGCATCGCCGGACTCGACTCCGTGTTCCTGCTCATGTCGCTGACCATGCTGCTGGCGATGATTCCGTTCGTCGGCGCGGTGTCGGTCTGGCTGCCGTGTTGCTTGTGGCTGTTCTTCCAGCACGAAAACACGGTCGCCGCCGTCGGCTTGGGCATATTTGGCACGGCGATCATTTCACAGGCCGACAACGTCATCAAGCCATACGTGCTGCACGGCCAATCGAACCTTCATCCGTTGCTGGCGCTGTTGAGCGTGCTCGGCGGCGTACAGGCGCTCGGCCCGATCGGCATCGTCGTCGGCCCGATGGCCGTGGCGTTTCTTCAAACACTGCTGACAATGGTCCGCACGGAAATCGGCCACTTCGACGCGGGTGCCGCCACAGGGCACGATGGCGAAGGAAAATCCCCCGGCAAACGCCTCTCTGCGGCCGACGCCCACGAAAGCAAGTCTTTACGCCCGCTTCTCAAGCGGATTAGGATGATGGTGACGCGCAATCCAAAGAAGCGAAAACAGAAATAGCGGCGACTTTCGTCCCACTTTCCTTCACCGCGAAGCGTCGCCCCGATTCCCGCGCCCCGCGCCCCGAACCCCTCTCAATCTCCATGAACGGCCTAGCAATCCTCGTCGTCACCGCTACGCTTGGCGTCGACTACGGCTGGAAATACGCCGATGACGGCAAACTGGAATACTTGATCCAGATCGAGCCTGCCCTCATTCGCAGCATGGAGAATGGCCTGCCGATCACCAGCGAGATCGAACCGGAAGTCCGCGGGCTGGTGCGCCGTCTTCGCGTCATCGTCGGCAGCGGCCCGCTCCCGCGCGACGCGATTCGCCCCGCTGCGGCACGACAAGCGGTCTCCGCCGAACAGCCCGCTTCCGCCGAAGTGCCGTTGCGGCCCGGCGACGGGGCAAACGGACTCGCCCAACCGCGGCTGCCTGGCAACGATCACCTAAGCCGCGATGCCGCGCGCGGAAACGGCGAACCGTACCGCTTCGATCTCGGCAGCGCACCGATCGAACAAGCCGCCGCCAAACCGGCCGATTCGCCGTCCGACATTCCAGCGGGCGACGCCAAAAACGAATCCACCCAGAACGACTCCGCCGCAAGTAACGAAGCCAGCCCGGCAACCGACTCTCCCTGGTTCGTCGCCGCGATCGTCGCTCTCTGCGCGTCGCTCGGCATCAACTTCTACCAAGGCTGGAACCTCAAATCGGCCCGCCGGCGATACTACCAACTCGTCGACCGCCTCGGCCTCCGCTCCAACGCCAGCAGTGACGGCATTTCGATCGAAGGATATGGCAAATAGCGCGGCCGTTTACGCGAAATCCGCGATGGATTGCCACGAACGGCGCGATTGTTCGGTCGGTGGCTTTGGTGCTGTCTCTCACGTCGCTCGCCCGTCAAGCCGACGCTGCGGAGTCGCACTCACGCACTCCGATATCGCCCGAGTTTTCAAGCGAGGCGGAGTGGAAGCTCATTCGGTATCAATCGTTTTCATCGCAGGTTCCCTTCCTCGATCCGAGTGTCGGCATAGTCGCTGCGATCCCATCCGGTCGCCTTGACTTCCGATTCGGCGATCGGCCGAATGTCGAACTTCGCCCGCAGGCGATACAAGAGCGAACGCCAGCCGAAATGCGAGCGGGCGATCACTGGCGTGCATGGCTGGGCACGCGTGTATCGCCGCGACGCCATTTTTCCGAACAGTTCGACGCCCTCGCGGAAATCGGCTTCGTCGCCGAAGTCGAATTCGCCGCCGCAATACCGGGCCCGCCAGCACCAATCGGCGTAGGCAGCGGTGATTTCCACGCGCTCCGAGGTCCATGCGTCGCGGTCGACGTCGCACCACAATTCGTTGGCGGCGATCCGGTCCTCGCGGCGGCCGGTCGTCAAGGCCCGGTCGATGACGCGAAAATGATTCCACAATTCGTCGTTCAGGGGCAACATCATGCCGAAGTCGAGCAGGCCAACGCGGCCGTCGTCGAGGACCATGATGTTGCCTGGGTGAAAGTCGAGATACAGCAGCCGGCCGGTATACATCATGCGATACCACGCCCGCACGAGCCGCACCGCCACCTCGTTGCGTTGCTCCTGTGTGGGGCCGCGAGCGACGAATTCGTCGAGATGCACACCGCGGACGCGGTCCATCGTCAGGATTCGCGACGTGCTGAACTGCGGATGAACGCGGGGCACGACGATGCCGTCGTCTTCGTGGAACAGCGATCGCACCGCCGTCAGCGTGGCCGCTTCCGCTTCGTAATCGGTTTCCAGTTCCAGCCGGCGGCGCAGGTCGTCGGCTTGCTCTTTGACGTTTTCCCAATCCTTGCTCAGCCGAGAGGGCAGCAAAAACAATAGCAGGTTTCGCCAGTCTTCGCGGATGGTGCGGGCGATGCCGGGGTATTGGATCTTGAGAACGACGTCCTCGCCCGTGCGAAGTACGGCCCGGTGGACCTGACCCAACGACGCGGCGGCGAACGCGCGCTGCTCGAAACTGGCGAAGAGGTTCCGCGGATCGTCGCCCAGTTCGTTGCGGACTTTTTCGGCGAGAAGCGACCAGTGCATGGGCGGCGCGTCGTAATGCAATTGGTCAAGCGTCTCGACGAACGCCTGCGGCGCGATATCGGGAAAATTGGCCAGCGTTTGGCCGACCTTCATCGCCGCTCCGCGAAGGTAGCTCATCGCGTCGAGCACTCGAGCGGCCGATTTCCAGTGCGTTTCGGCGAGCAGCCGTTCGCGCTCGGCGGCGGACGTGAACCAGCCGCGGATCCAGTAGAAGGCATAGGCGGCCGCGATTTTCGCCTGCAACGTGCCCAACAGGCCGAACCGCCGCATTCTGCCCACCGGCACCGGCCGCAGCGAAAGGGCGTCCATCAGGTCGGGGAGAGCGGCGGCGGGAGCGCCGGCGGGAGCGTCAACGTCTTGCGTTTCGGGAAGCGAATCCAACAATTGCGCGAGAGTCGGCATGACGAAACTCCTTATGTTTGGTTCGAGGCCGAGCGTGCCGCGCCGTCGTTGCGCAGCCAGCCGACGAACATGTTGAGCGAATGAT
>JBBDYI010000111.1:0-34782 GCA_040901705.1 Pirellulales bacterium
GCATAATTCCTGCTCGGGACGCGAGGATTTTGGGCGTTAGTAGTACGGATGTTGTTCGAACGGTCGAGTCGTGAGGTAGCACGCGCTGATCTGTATTAGTATTCAGTAGCTTCTTGCTCGCTTGCGCAGTTTTGAGTTCGTTCGTTTTTTAACGCAGAGGCCGCGGAGGTTTCGCGGAGGTCGCAGAGAAGTGCCAACGCCGCCGCCGTTACGCGGTGAGCGAGAGCCATCAGGAAGCGATCGCATGGATGGCCGCTTGATGCCAGT
Source organism: Pirellulales bacterium (assembly GCA_040901705.1). Classification (GTDB taxonomy): domain Bacteria; phylum Planctomycetota; class Planctomycetia; order Pirellulales; family PLA5; genus PLA5. Next base: position 268 of record JBBDYI010000111.1, read on the forward strand.
TGACTCGCGCGATGGCCGATTGACTCGCGCGATGCCGATTGGCTGGCGCGATGCCGCGACACGGGAGTGATTTTCAGCAATATCGATCGACGGCCGCTTATCGAACCACCCGAAAGGGGGAATTATTTGACATTACTCGTGTTTTTTTTGCCGTGCGGGCCGGTTAAGGTGTCGAGTCTTCGATTTTTCTTGACCGACCGCGGCCGGCAGGATGGTTTCGAAGGCGATCCGGTGGGCTAGATGGTACCTCTAGACGCCGCTTGTCGATTGCAAGTGGACGGAGCCTTGGTGCAGCGTCGCGGTCGAAAACTGGGATGCACTCTCCACCACCTAATGGGCGGTGTTGAGCGTCAAGCCCGACCCAAGAATCGAGAACGGACACAACACCCGTGCGATGTCGGGCGAACCCTGGTGCGCGGTCGACGGTTCGCACCTTGTCACGATGAAGTTCGATCGCGGCAGTTCGATCGCGGCAGAGCGATTTTCAGCAGAGCGACTTCAGCCGTGCTCGCCGACTGTTCGCGTCAGTCGGTTTTGGCGGCTGGCTCGGTCCACTCGCCTAACTGCATCTCGATCATCTTCAGGCTCATGCGGTTGCCCGGTTTGTAGTCGTTGGGCAACACGGCCGACCGGGGCGCAGCGTTTTCGTTGGTCAGGAAAACATTGGGACCGGGACGCAAGTCGGTCACGAAATGGATCGGGATGACGTATTCCTTGCCGGCAAGTTGTTTCGGCAGGTCATCTCCTTCGAGCAGTTCCGCGCCAAAAACATGCAAACATTTCATCCGCGGGTGAAAGAACGGTGGATCGTCGATGTCGACCAGCGAGGCCCGCGAACAAACGAGCCTCACCGTGGCCTCGCCGATGTCCGCACGCACGACGATTTGCCGCGCGAGCCTGGCCGGCGCCATGCGGGCGAATACAACGCGCGGCGGGTGCTCGCCGGCAACGTCTTGCGATCCGCCTTCGGGCGTCGCGGCGTCCGACCCTCCGGTTGCGAGCCAATCGCGATACTTGTTGGTCGACAGCGCCCACACATACTTCACGCTGTCGCGCGAGCGCTCGAAACCGCCGTCGACGACGATCGTGTCGCCCTGGGCCGTTTCGTATCGCGGTGGCTTGCCGTCCCAGCGGCCGGTGTATCGGGCGAACGAGCCGGTCTTCTTGTGGCACGTCACGTTCACGCCGAAGCTCTCGGCGATTCGCGCCCAAACGCAGTCGATCGGCATGCCGCGGCCGATCGAGCCAGCCGGCAAATTCGGCCGCAGCCGCAACGCCACGCGGATCGTAATCTCCGCCGGAACACTGCGATCGACGCGCCATTCCATCCGCGTCAGTTCGCCGCTGGTGAAGATCGCCTCGCCCGACTCGAGCCAGCGCACGCCGTACAGGTGTGCCGGCACGCTGGGGACAACCATCGCATCGTCGCGGCGCTCGAACGCTTCGATCGCCTCGGCTTCGGTCAGGCCGGCGACGTCGAGCAACGCCCGACACTCGCTCGTGAACACGTAGGGACTCGCGGCGTCGGGCGTCGAGGGCGTTTCGGCGGCATCGGACATGGCGACCGTCTCCCGGAGCGGGCACAAAGGCGCACGAAAGCGGCATACGTCTGCGAACACGAACCAGCCAAACGCCCCGCTCGGCGAAATGAATGCAACGAAGTGAATACTTCAAGTGTAAACGGGCGCGGCGGTTTCGCCAGCACTCGACCGACTCGAAGTCCGTCAACCGCGGTGGAATCGACCGTTACAATCGCGCCCCGGCCGCGTCTCGACGGTCGCCAGTCAGGTTGCCGCAACGAAAGACGAGTCGAACCGCCGACGCGATCGGCGAGAGTTAGCCGCGGAATTCGCCCGGTTTACCCGCACCATGCATGTTTCCCGCAGTCAATACACCGACGCAATTTACCCGCACAACCGCGCTGTCGGCGAGCATCGTTAAATCGTCCGGCGAACTGTAGCGGGACGGCTTCGGCTGCCGATCATCCAGCAGCGTGCGCGGCGTCGGTACAGGCAACCCGGCGGGCAGCACGGCGCCGCCGGCAACCGCGGATGGCGGAATCTCGCTCTCGCCGCGCAGGAGAACGTATTTTGGCCGCATCGCTCAGTCTGCTGCTCCCCGTGTGCAACGCCCAACGCGGGCTGGAATCGCAAGTCGAACGCGTGTTGGACGTGCTGCCGGAACTATGCGATCGGTTCGATGTCGTCATCATCGACGACGGCTCGACTGACGAAACGCACGAAGTCGCCAGCAACCTGGCTCGCCGATACCCCCAGGTGGAGGTGGTACGCCACAGCGTCCCGCGCGGCGTCGAACAGGCGGTCGCCACGGGCCGGGAATGCTCGACAGGTGACATCGTGTTGGTTCACACCTCGGACGCGCCGCTCGACGCCGCCGCATTGGCGAACCTCTGGAGCACGACCAGCGGATCGTCCGACGGCAGGCCCGACGCATCGCCGACGGCCGCCGCGATGCCGAAGAAGAACCCAACCCGCCGGCGACGCCCAGCGACGGCGATGGACTGATTTCGCCTTTGCCGTTCTCCCTTGTTATTCGCCTTTGCCGAGCGACGAGCCCGAGCGAAAAGTTGCGTGCAATTTCCCCCGCCACGGCGGCAACGTGACGTAGTACCCAAGTGTCCACTTGGCCGATAGCAACGGTCGTTGTGCTGACGCGACGGTCGTTTCGCCGCGGCGACCCCCTATGCCGAATGGTGGTGGCATGAGTCTTTGCGAGCGGTGTTTTCGAACGATAGCCTCATCGCGGCAATCGCCATTGTCTGCGTGACAAAACTCATCGAAGCCACGATTTTTGCCCGCGATTTTGCAGCGTTTTTCGTTTCGGGATCACCGCCAGGCGACGGCCGAACAATGGACCGATCGGACCGCGCGACCGCTAGTCGAAGCCCGGGTTTTGCAAACGCAATCGACGCTCGTTGATTATTTTTCCCGCGATTTCGTTACCGAAACGCGCTCGACGTCATTTCTCAGACATCGCGAGCGAGAAACCGCTGCTTGTCCACGGGCGGGGCCGTTCCTAACATTGCTCTGAACGCGTCAGGTCAACACATCCTTATACTTTGACGCGTTCGACGGGCGGAAACGGTCCTTCCCATCGTTTGGGACCGAAAGGTGGCATCTGTGGTTTCTCCATCGAGGTGAAACACTCGTAGTTGCGTTGTGCATTGCCGCGGTACAAATCGCCGCGGCGTGCGCTATTTCCGGAACAGAGAACAGGCATTCGGCAACGGACCCGTCGTTCGTTGCCGAAATCTCGCGCGGCGCATGCGCCGCGGCGGTTTCCGGAAAGGCGCCGAACATGCATCGATTATTGTCGTATGGAACGACGTGCAGGTGTCGGCCGCGTTGGGCGGTGGGCGACGCTCCAACGCGCGTATGCGCTACGAACTCTCCGGAAGTGCGGCCGCGGGTCGACGCGAGTCCCTTCTCTCCTCTCTCCTCCCCCAAGCCTTCATTTTGCGCCCGCGACGAACATCGCGGTCCAGGAGGGTCACGTCATGGGTACGGTTTACTCGCGCGAACGTGGTGCTGATACATCGCCCCCCACGTCCACGCCCAACGGTCATTCGGCCGCCGGTGCGCGCGCCGATGGTGTCCAGTCGAACGCCGCGGAAGCTTCCGCCGCCCAAGCGGCCCAGCGCAAACGGGCCGCGGCCCGCGCCGCCGCCAAACGCCAGATGCATCGCATCAACACGATTCGTCAGCGTGAAGGAGTATCGCTCCGCAGCGCCTCGCGACGCATGCACGTCGACATTCGCAGCCTGCGTGCGCAGGAGGACGAATCGAACGACATCATGCTCAGCACGCTGTACCAGTGGCAACAGGTGCTCGACGTGCCGATCCAGGAACTGCTCGTCGACACCACCGAGCCGCTCACGCCCATCGTGCTGCAACGCGCTCGCATGGTCAAGGTGATGAAGACCGTGGCGGCGATCCGCGAACGGGCCGAGCAGAAGTCGATCGGCCGGCTCGCCGAGATGCTCGTCGATCAGTTGCTGGAAATCATGCCGGAACTGCGGGACGTCAGCCCGTGGCACTCGGTCGGCCAGCGGCGTTCGGCCAACGAATACGGCCGGGTCGCCGACCGTCGTTTTCCCGACGACCTGTTCATGGAATGAGGACTGCGCCGGTCGTGGAAGTGCCGGTGGCGCGGCGGTCCACCGTTGGCAATTCGGTTGACCGTCGGCAATTTTCGAATTCGGGATTCCAAGCTCGCCTCCGCGTTGCATTCACGATGCCGCGGAGGCGAATCTTCATAGTCCCGGCACTTGACTTCGGCCTAACGCGCTCGGCTCGAAGTGGTGCGGCTCAACAACCGCCGCAAAGACGATCGCGACACCGTGGCGTCGCCGTCGATAGCCGAAAGCGCGGCGTCGGTGGCTGTTTGTCGCCCTGCCTGCCGCGAACGGGCAATATCGCGAGTCCGCGAGCGAGCCGTAAGCATCCGCGCTGCGTTGTCGTCGAGCGCCGCGTGCGCTGCGTCGACAGCTCGGTCTACGTCCGCCACGCGACGCGACGCGACAACCGCGCCGGCCGCTGCTGCCGGTGCGCCGCCCGGCGTGCCCCCCGGCAGCGTGCTGCCCTGGAAGTTTCGCACCAGCGTCAGGTCCACAATGTTCAACAGCCCGTTGCCGTCGACGTCGAGAGCGGGGTCGTAGATCGGATGACCGACGCCGGAGAATTGAGCCGGCCGGCCAAAATGAACGTCGGCAAGCGAGGTTTGACCGCTCGCGTCAAGATCGCCGGGCAGCACGTCGAATCTCACTCGCAAGTCGCCGCCGGGCGAACCGTCGCCGGAAAACGTGCTCACGCCGTCCGTCCATTCGCCGTCGAGCGCCGCGCCGCCGACGTCCGTCAGTGCATCGTCGAGCACGACCCGCAGCACGTCCGTCCGGAACGGTTCGTTGAACGTCCAAGTGGCGGTCCGCGTCGCCGCGTCGTAGCTGAAGCCGCCGGGGGCGAAGCCGACGGTTGCGGCGTAGTCGGCCACATTGACGCCGAACACGTTGAGGTGCGACTGGCTGGGAGCAACGTCGTCGCCAAAACGGATCTTGATTTGGTCGAGCGAAGTGGAGTGCAGTGCGCCGGCCGCGCCCGTCGTTGGCCGACCGACGAGGGACGCCCCGCCGTCGCCGAGGCCCGCGGCGGCCAGTTCGGCCAGATAGCCCGCCGTCCATGTCGAACCGCTCACCAACACGTCGGTGACGACGGGCGGCTGATTCGGCGGCGTACCGGTCGTCGAGACGGCTAAGCCGCCATTGGCCACGTCGCCGACGAGCTTGAAATCGGTGGAGAAGAAGGACCGCGTGCCGGACGCCGCGAAGAGTTCGAGCTGAGCGCCGGCGTCGCGCTCGAAGTAAACGAGGTCGACGTCGTGCGCGCCGGCCGAGAGGTTCACCGTGCCGAAGCGATCGGCGGCGGAATTCCCCGTCCCAGCGACGATCACGTCCTGGCCGTCGATGCGCAGACGCACGCCGTCGTCGGCGGCGCGGCTATAGCCGTCGAGCCGCATGTCGAAACTGATGTCGGAGCTGTCGAGCGCGACCTGATGAATCTCGACCGCGAGCGTGTTCGTGCCGGCGACGAGTAGCGAGGCGTCGATGTTGTCGAAAAAGTTGAACTGCGTCGTTTCCTCGGCGCCGCTGACCGTGGTGTTAGCCCGCGTATCGTACGCGGCACCCGGGTCGAGATTGGTGCGGACGATTTCAAAGCCGTTGAGATACACGGCCGCGCCGTCATCGCGAAGGATATCGACCGACAACTTGGCGAACAGCGAAGGATCGGCGACGTTGAATTGGCGGCGGAAATAGGTCGTGACAAACTTGTTCGCCGCGTTTCCGCCAAAGCCGACGACCGTGGCTTCGTCGCCGTCGCCGTAGCCGAGTTGGGCGGGTCCGCTCGCCCAGGTGCTATCGTCGTAGTTGGGATGGCCGAACCACGCCGCGCCGTTGGCCGGCAGCCCTTGATTCGAGCCGTTGTCCAGATAATTCCAACTCGCGCCTGTCGGGACGATCGTGGTAACAGTCGGCGCGGGCGGCGGCGCGGTCGTGGACAGCAGCAGTTCCAGATCGAAGCTGATGTCCGAACTGTTCAGCGCCGCCTGATGCACCTCGACGGCCAGCACGTTCGTACCGGCCACCAGCGAGGCAAGGCTGAGGTTGCCGAACGTGTTGAACACCGTTTCGTCCGCACCACTGACCGTGGCCGACGCCAGCGTGTCGAACGCCGCGCCGGGGGCAAGATTGTTGCGGGCGATCTCGACGCCGTTGAGGTACAACGCCACGCCGTCGTCGCGAAGCACGCGGGCCGTCATCGACACGATTGCCGCCGGATTGGCGACGTCGAACGACTTGCGGAAGTACGTCGTGACGTAGCGATTTTCCGGATCGCCGCCGTCGTCGACCGTGGTCGTTTCGTCGTCGTCGCCGTAGCCGAGTTGAGCCGCGCCTTGCTGCCAGCCGTTTTGGCCGGGCGTGTCGTTGTAGCCGGACGCGGTCCAGGCCGTGCCCTGGTCGCTGCCATTGTCCAGGTACCGCCACGTCGCTCCGACGGGAATCGCGATCACCGGTTCGGGCCTGATGCCGACGGCGAACGTCCACGCTCCCGCGGCATTGGCGGGAACCGTAACCGTGGTTGTCGCCCGAATGGCAAAATCGTCGTTGTCGCCAGTCGTGTTTGCCGGGAAGGCGTCGTCACCGCCAAAGTATCCGGACGTCGAGACGCCGTCGTCGTCGCGGAAGTTCACTGTCGGATAGAATCCGCTGGCCTGGCTGGCGATGCCGGGATTGCCCGATGGCAGAGCCAGTAGCGCGTCGGCGTCTTCGAGACTCGTCACGGCACCGCCGGCTTTGTTGACGTGGCGAACTGAGAAGTCCTGGCGGATATTCGAGAGCACGACTTCGACGGACGAATTGGGCGCGATCGCGCGGCCGGACACGCCGACGATATTCGTCGCCGCGACATGGTAAGCCTGCCCGGACGCAAGCGCCGTCGTTGTCAGCAGCACCGAGCGGTTGTCGGCCGACAGCGACGCGGCGAGCACCGCAATTCCGCCGTCGATGGCGAAGTTGGCGGCATTCGACGCGGTCGCGGCCTGCACCGTTTCGCTGAACACGACGCGAACGCGATTCTCCAGCGGCGCGGACGCCGATTGGATCGACAGGATGATCGTGCCCGGCGTCGACGCGCTCAGCGCTCCCTCCGTGCCGCCGCCGTTGACCGCGGAAACACGGTACGAATACGAAACGCCCGGCAAGGCGGCGGTGTCGCTGAACGTCGCTTCGACCGAGGAGTTGTATAGGAGGTCGTCGCGATAGATGTTATAGCGTTCGATGCCGGTTTCGGGATCGTTCGACGCCGTCCATACGAGATCGATTCGCGTCGGCCCGGCGACGGCGGCCGCGAGGTTCGTCGGCGTGGTCGGCGGGGAAATGTCGAGGAAAATGTTCGGGCTTCCTGGCGTGCCGCCGAGGTTCGTCGAACGCCAATTGGTCGGATCGTTGGCGTAGCTGCCGGACACAAGACGGCCCATGGCGCTGTTGAGCCCGTCCGCTTCCAGTGGCCAGGGCGCAGCGTCGTCGTAATCGACGCGGTCGACGACGACGTATCCGATCGAGCCGCCACTCTGCGGCGATGGCTTCACAAGCTCGACGCGCTCGCCGCCGTTGTCGAGATTGCCGAACGCGAAACTGAAAATCTTCAGCGACGCCGGCAAACCCCGCGAGGTGCGGAACGCTTCGGGATCACCCTCGACGACGATCAGCCGTTCGCCCGCCGCCAGCGTGACGCCGGCCGGGTATTGGCCGTTCGAGCCGTCGCCCGGCGGGAAACTGAATTCGACGCCGGCGGAAAATCGCCACGCCGCCGCCGGGTTGGCCGGATCGAACAGCGGCACGGGCTGGGCCGAGCGGTTGAACAGCTCGATGAACTCGGCCCCGCCAGCCGGCGGGTTGTACATGATTTCACTGATGACGACCGGCCCAACGAGCGGTTGGCTATTCGACGCGCCTACGGTGAGCGACGCCATTGCCGGGAAAAACACGTCGCCAACGCTGTTCGTGTATCGGCCGAAGGAAACGCCCGCGTCCGAGGCGGCGAAGTTCCGAACGTCTTGATAACCGTTGAGCGGTCCGCCGACCGTGCCGGCCGTCAGAACGACTTCGTCGCCAAGGCTGGAGAGACCAAACGGATTGGCCGGGTTGGCCGTCGGGCCAAAATGGTCGCGGGAATTGAACACCAGGTACTCGCCAGATCCGAGAATCGTGCCGGCGGGAATCTGGTACTTGGCCTGCTGCAACGAGGATGTGTCGTCGCTGAGCCACCAGCCGCCGATGTCGATAGCGCCGGTCGTGGTGTTGTGCAGTTCGATCCAATCGCCCGTCGCTGCGGTCGTGTTGGCGAGGACTTCGTTGATGACCACCGAACCGGCCGGCGGCAGCGTGTAGGTGTCGGTCGTGCCTGGCGAGCCGTGTTGATTCTGACTCGGCCGCCAAGAGACCTTCGAGTCCCACAGATGGAAATCGACCGTCGTATCGATCACGTTCAGCGAAAACCCAGAGCCGTCGGTCACGGGCTCCCAGTCGTCTTCATAATCGAAGTCGAGAATCATCTCGTTGAAGGAATCTTCGAGCCGCAGCCGCTCGCCGCTGTTGTCCAGTTGCCCCGTATACGCGCCGGCGATCAACAGACCGGTGGTGTCGTAGCGTTCCGCGAATGCGGCGGGGTTTTTGACGATGAGCACCGACTGGCCCGCGGCGAGCGACGTGACCGCGCTGCCCGTGAAGTCGAATGCGACGCCCTCGGTGAAATGGACGCCGGTGAGGTTGAGCGCCGTGGGGCCGGTGTTGGTAAGCTCGATGAACTCGTACTCGTCCGAAGCGTACAAGCCGCTCGTGCCGGTGGCCGGGTTGTACATGATCTCGGAAATCCGCAGGTAGTTCTGTTCGGGCGTGGCGATGCTGCCGAACGTGTACGGCGCGGCCATCGCCAGCCGTCCCGTCTTGTCGCGAATTTCCACCGTGCCGCCGCGGGCCGAAAGGTGGCCTTCGTAGCCGCCCTGGATGAAGCGGCCCTCGTTCCCCTTGGGATCGACCGTGCGGGCACGGAACGCCGGCGACCAGGGCGTAAGGAACAGCGACGTGTTCGCCGCAATCACCGTTCCCTTGGTGAACGTGTGATCGATGTCGCCGGAAACGGTCCAGTCGGAAATATCGACAGCGTAGGCGTTCGCGTTGCGAATTTCGATGTACTCTTGGTCCTGGTCGCCGCTGGCCGGCCGGGCGTCGTGGGCCACGATCGACACGTTGGCGTTGGCCGGTTGGGCGGCGGGAATCGTGCCCAGGCTGTATAAAAAGTTGCGTCGATTGGGCAGGTACTCGTCGATCAACCGCTGGATTTGCGTCGTCCATTCCTGCGTGCTCACCGTCGGCGACGGGTCTTGATCGCTGCCCCACGCCAACCAGCGATTGCGGTCAAGATTGGCGTCGTGCGGCAGCGAGGGATTCGGCGGTGAGCCGGCAGGGTTGTTGAACTGCTGCGTCGAGTAGTTGTTATAGCCGAGCAGGGTTTTTAGCTCTTCGATCCGCTGGACGAGGTTCGACGAGCTGTTCGGCGTGCCGGGCGGCTGGAGAATTTCATCCATCAGCGTGCGGATGCGGCGCAGATACATCTGATTGATCTGCGGATTGGCGAACAGCTTCGACATGAAGTTGTTGTTGCCGCCGGTGCCGATGTTGTCGTCGAATACGAGGTCCTGGCCGAGGTAGCTCGATCCACTAGGACGATTCCAAGTATGACCGAACGAAAGATCGACGTCCCAGGGCATCGCTTCCCACTCGCCCGTGCCGCCTTCGTCGACAGGCACGTCGCGATAGAGATAGTGGTTCTTGTGGCAGCAGTCGGTATTTTCGGTAATGGCCAGGCCGGCCAAATACGTGATTGTGGTGGGGATGTTGACGTTGTCGTAAAGGAAGTTGGTCAGCGCCGTGCCGGATTGATTGACGCCGTTGAGGAAGGCTTGCAAGTCGGCCTTGCCCGACTCCCACCGCCGCGACTTCTTCTCTTGCGGGGCGACGTCCGTGAACGTGCTATAAATCTTATAGAGCGCGCCGTCGGGATTGCGGCCGAGGCGTTCCAGGAACCGGTCGTCGCCGTCCTCGACGAAGTCGGCGATGCTGAAAAACTGGCCGTTCTGCTGGATGCGGATGGGGAAGGCCAGATGGTAGGCCGATCCCGCTTCCTTGAACGTTTCGTAGGACAGCGTGTTGCGCGTCTTGGTGCGATCGGCCCAATTGGACAGCCAATTGATGTCCTTCATCTTCGGCAGGTCCGGACTGAGCGTGAAACGATGATCGTTCGGGAAGTCGACGTCGAAGCTCTTCTTGGCGAAGCCGCCGGTGGACTGGCCGTGCTGATCGGTGCGGACGTTGTCGTATAATTCGCCGTTGTAGAAGAGCGAGCCGTAGGTCACGCTGCCGCCGGTCGCCGTGCCCGCGTTTGGCACGAACCAATAGTACACCGGCAAGTCGCTATTCACGGACGGATCGTGGACCATTGTGCCCCGGTAATCCTCATAGACTTCTGGGTCGTTCGGATTGTCCGGCAAGGGAATCCGTGTGACGTCGCTGGTGGCGTCGACGGCGCGGACGTAGTAACGAATCATTTGCCCCGGCGACGAAGCGCTGGCCGAAATCGACGCGCCGTAAACCAGGTCGCCGGCCGCCCCGTCGCCGTGCAGACCGTCGTCGAACATCGGCAGCGTGACCTCGGAGCCATACATCACGCGATATCGCAGCTCGACCGCCGCCACGGCGTCGAACGTCGCCGCGACGTAGGCCGTGACCACCAGGTTTTCGTTGTCCTGCGGAACGTTCGGCGTGTGCGTCACGCCCGCCACCACCGGGCCGACGTCGGTCGTTCCCAGGCCGTTCGGATTGCGGGGCGTCGGCGCGACGAAATACTTGGGCGTCGACGTGTCGACGGTCAGCGTGCTGCCTGCGAGCGTCGCCGAAATGAGAAAATCGGAATTGGTCGGGTCGGAATTGATGCCGTGAATGGCCAGCACGTTGGGGCCGTTCGTAAGAATCCCCAAGCGGCTGGAAAGGTTGATCTCGGAGAACGCGATGGCGTCGACGTCCGCGCGTTCGAGCAATGCTTCGCTGTTGTAGACCGGTTCGCCCGGAGCGTTGGCTCGCGCCACTTCGACGCCGTTGAGATAGGCGACAAAACCGGCGTCGTACTTGAGGTTGAGCTTGAGAAACTCGAACGCCGAAGCGTCGGCGACGTTGAATGGAATGCGGAGATATGCAGACGACGCCGCGCCGAGCATCTGCGATTCGAGGTTCGACGCCGCGTCGCCGCCGATACTGCTCGCCAAATTGGGCGGCGGCAATTCGGTGAGATGTTCGATCTCGATCGTGAACCGCGTGGCGTCGCCGACGCCGTCGTCGTTGGCGCCCGAATCGATCATGAAGTCGACCCGGTCGCCTTGGTTGACCGACGTGTAAGCGGTGTAGTTGAGGCTGTTTCCGTTGATCGCCTGCCGGTAGACCTCGACGCCGTTGACGAGGATGGACGCGACGACGCCGTCGCCGGCCGGATCGAGGTCGGCCAGTTCGCCGCGGATGCGGATTGCGCCGGACACTTCGGCAGTCCAGCGGCGCACCGCCGCGTGAACGAACGTTCCGCCGGAGGGAATGCCGCCGGTAGCGTTGAGTTCGGTTGTCTTGGGCTGCGTTTGCCCGGCCAGCGACCACCGCGTACCGTCCCAGTGGTTGCCTTGGTTTAGTACGGTCTGCCCGACCCAAGAGAATTGCGTAAAGTCCGTCGTCGCGGCGTCGAACACGCCATTGGCGTCGTCGCCGCGGTTCCAATAGCCGTAGCGCCAGCCATTGAGGCCCTGGAACCGCGAAAACTCGGTGGCCGCGTTGGCGATCAACGGCTGCGGCGGCGGGTCGGACGCGTCCGTTTCGTAGCCCACTCCCTGCGCCGCCGTGGTCCAAGTGGAGTCGTCGAACAGCGGCTGTGTCCAGGGCGGCGTTTCGTTCGGTGCGGGCGCGTCGAGGCTGCCGTCGGTCGGCACGAGCAACCGGACCGAGGCCCCGTCGGCGATCAACGTCGTCGTCGTGACGACGGTCGGCACGCCATAGGAAACGTCGGGCACTTGCGGCGGAAACGACGGCGCAAATTCGAACGCCACCGAGTCGTCGGGCCGCAACAGCCCCAGGTATTCGCCGGAACTGGTCAGCCGGAAGTTCGTGTGCAGTTCGCCGTCCGGGTCGCGGCGGTCCTTGTTCGTCGCCCACACGAGCAACGATTCGCCGGCCGTGAGGGTGACGTTGGGAATCGGCCACGTCGTGCCGCTGTCCCGGAGTTGCCAACCGCTGAGGTTTTCGTCCGCCGTGCCCGTGTTGAGCAACTCGATCCAATCGCCCCGCTCGCCGTCTTCATCGACGATGCCGTTGTCGTTGACGGCCAGCAACTCGCTGATGATAGCGCCATCGAGCACGAGCCGCGGCTCAAGCGTCTCGGTGCGGAATCGCGGTGTGTGGCGCGATGGTTTGGAGGGACGGCGGCGAGGGAACAGTCGCATGGGGCAGTCCTTTTGATTACCGCGGATGGGATGGCGATGGCGACGCCGCGATCGAATCGCGCGGAACAGTCGTCGCCGTTGCTACGCCGGTCGTGATAGGCTCCGAATTGTCGAACGGGGCGATGTGATCGGCGAAGGTCAATCGAGCGGCGCGGGGCCCCGGCAAGCCGCCTGCTCGCGTATTCTGGTCGACAGCAAAAAATTTCGCCGTATCTGGGCGTTACACCGTGCTCGTCTCGTTGGCGAAAAGCGTGGACCGACTTACTAACGGCCAGAAAAACGGGCTGGTCCTTCCCGTCGAAGGCCAGCCCGTTACGTTGAAACCCTTTGACTTAACGCACGCGCACCCGATCAGCGGCGACGCCGGCGGCCGACCAAAGCGACGCCTGCGATCCCCATCAGTCCGAGGACGATGCTCGACGGTTCAGGAATCGGCACGAACAGTTCGCCGGCCTGCTGAATCATGAAGGTGAACGTCGTGCTGTCGGAGCCGTCGCTGATCGAATCCAATCCAACGCCGGTGAGTTCGTTGTAAACATTCGCACCGTCCGGATCGATGGCGAAATCGACGATCGAACCGTTAGCAACCGTGGCGACGACGTCGAAGTTCGCGGCGACGCCGTCGGAAACGGCACTCCATACTTCGACGCCGTCGACGAAGATTCGGCCTACGGTGCCATCGCCGGCGCCGGCGTTGCTCAACAAGCCCATGATCTCGACGTCGCCATCGAAATCGCTGATCCAGCGACGCACGGCCCAATGGACCTCGGGCGTGCCTTGGGCATTGGCGGCCGGATGTCCACCGGCTGGCGTCAATTCGGTCCACGGACCGCGGCCGAAGGCCCCGTTATTCACCAAATCCCACGCGGAACCATTCCAGTGGTTGGGGCTGCTCGTCCAGGATCCGATCGGGTCGTTCGTAGCGACCACGCCGGAGCCGTCGTTGAGGAACGGAATGAAGTCGCTGACTCCAAACTGCCCGTCGCCGCCATTGGAAACGGCGTCGGCCCGGACGTCGTGATAGCCGTACAACCAGTTGTTCTCACCTTGCGTACCAGTCGCCGACCAGCCGGTCTGCGAATCGGCGAGCTTGACGCCCGAAGGATTGCGGGCACCGGCCGGAATGTTCGGGTCGATGATCAGGCGGTTCGCCGAGCCATCCGAGCCGTCAGAACGGTCCCCAGTGGGGCCGGTCGGACCGAGGGCCAACTCGATGATGTCGCCAGGATTGACGTTCGCGTAATACGCGCGATTGACCCCCGTGCCGTCGTTGCCGGCAATCGCCGCGCCGTCGACTTCAACGCCATTGACGAACAACTTACCTTCGACGCCGGTGTTGTTGAGGTTGGTTTTTCGCATCTGCCAATTGAGGGCCAGCGGCGTCGTTTCCGTCACGTCGGCAACCCAGCGGCGAACCGTCCACTGCTCTTGATTTGGCGGCGTGCCGCCCGCAATGTTACTATTCGTTCCCTGGGGATGCGTATCCTGTGCTCCCAAGAACGTCCACGGGCTGCCAGAGGCGACCGTCCGGAACGCAGAACCGTTCCAGTGATTTGTCGCGGAAATGGTGGAACTGCCGTCGCTCAGGAACGGAATGAAATCGGCGACATCGTATTGGCCGTTGGCGTCGCCTGTTAGTCTGAAATAGCCGTTGAACCAATTGTTCTGGCCTTGTGTGCCGGTGGTCGACCAATCGGCGAACGAATCGGCAAGCGGCGGAGCCGGAGGCGGCGGCGGAAGTTCGTCCGTAATCCGCAGCCGAAAGGCCGAGCCGTCGGCACCGTCGTTATGCGCCGCACCGGGCGTCAGCGCGAGGTCGATCACATCGCCGGGGTTGATCGTGGCTACGGCGGTTCGCATCACGCCGACGCCGTCGGTTCCGCCGATCGCCGCGGTGTCCAATTGCACGCCGTTTAGATACAGAAACCCGCCGACGCCGTCGCCGCCGCCGGTGTTCGTCTTACGCAATTGCCATTCGAGGGCTAGTTCCGTTGGAGCGACAACGCTGCTGGCGACCCAACGGCGAATCGTCCACTGCTCCTGGAGCGGCTGGCTGTTCGTGCCGTTGGGGTGCGAATTCTCTTGAAGCAGTTCCGTCCACGGTCCGCCCGTGCCACCCGGATTGGCTTCGAGTCGCCAGTGATCGCCGGTCCATTGATTCCCCGCGCCGATGACGCCCGTGCCGTCGTTGAGGAACGGGATGAAGCTCGTTGTGAAATCATATGCACCACCGCCATCGAGCGTGAAGTTGCGGTAGCCGTATATCCAATCGTTTTCGCCTTGCGTTCCGGAAAACGACCAATCGTTGAACGAGTCCGCAAGCGTGACCGCGTGCGACCTCGAAGCCGAGGCAAAAAGCGCCAGAAACGCCGCAGCCGCCAAGAGCAGAAATCGGCAGCATTGAATCGTGTTGGCCCGCCGCCGTGGCGAGCTGCTGGTGACCGTCATTAGTCATCCCTCCGGTTTGGCAGGATCGATCGAGTATAACGCGGAGTTACCGCCAATGACCGAAACGCCCCGTGGGCGGACCACGCCGAACGTCTTCGGTGGTCTAATACTGCGCTAACGAAACCAGGATGTCAAGGTTTTGAAAGCGATTTTTTATTTTTGGCGTTCGCCGCAATCACCTCCTCCGCCCAGCGGTCGAAATCCAGTGGGCCGTGCGACTCGTCGAACATCCGCTTGCGGTACAGCACCAGCCCGCTGAGACCGTGGTACAGCGATCCGCATTCCAGCGGCGTCTCGGCCGTGCGGTCCAGCACGTCGAGCAGGTTGATCACCGCCCGGCGAATCCACGGTGCGGCCAATTCCTTTTTCGACAGAGCCAAACATAGGAATTCGAGCGTGTGCCCGGTCTTGCGAAAGCGGTCTTCCATCTCGCGATTGTACTCCGATCCCTGGAAATACAGCGTCGAGAACGACCCGTCGGGCAGTTGATACTCGCGGGCCAGGCGGATCGCTTGCTGAATTCGGTCGTTCGCGTCGGCATATCCGCCCGTAATCGGCTCGCCATTTCTATCGACGAGCTTGCCCTGGTGCGGTCCATCGTCGGCGATTCGGGCCCCCGTTTCGCCGAGGTACGCCAGCAGCGCGATCGTCATGCCGCCCAAGGCGTGCGTGCCGCCGCACGACTCCTCGCGAAAATCCTTGGCCGCCTCGACGGCCATAATGCGGTCGAGGCTCCAACTCTGCCCGTCGCCGGCCGTCCAGGAATCGGTCGACTTGACCTGTTGCGACAGCGCCATCAGCGACCAGCCGCGTTCAGTGCCGTCGTGAATGTCGTATTTGATCTGCTCGATCCAATCGGCGATCGCGCATTCTTTGCCGCGGACCATTACCTTGGCCGTCGGCAGCAGCGGCGCTCGCGAATGCGTGACCGACGCGACGGACACGTAGCCGAGCCACTGGTCCTTATGGCCCTGGCCGGTCGTCGTTCCGGGTTCGAGCAGCGACACGATGCCGGTCCGTCCATCGGAAAGCAGCACGCCCGGCTGCAAGTTCCAGCCCTGCATCACGCCCCCTTCGAACACATAATCCATCGCCCGCACGACGTTGCCTTGCGGATCTTCGATCAACAGGTTCCGCCCAAAAGGAATTACGGCGTGAATGATCTGCCACGCGGCGTTAACTTGTGTGTTGAGCCGGCGATGGCGGAACGTGTATTCGATCGCCTCGTCGAGCCGCTCGCATAGCTCGTCGTCGCCCATATTGTCCAGATCGAGCCGCACGTCGACGGGCACGGGCGGTTCGAACGAGCCGCAGCCAACGATGCCTAGCGCGACAGCGGCCGCCACGACCGCTCCGAACAGGAGCAGCGACAATCGGCCAGCGGACGAATTGAAGGTGCGAAACATGGCGGTCGGTCGTTAGAGGGTCAAATTGGGTCGCGAATTCGCGAATCGCAGCAGCGCGAAAAGTTGCGGCGAAGTGGCGTAGCGAACCAGGTCATCGGGTAGGACGCAGCGGGCAAACATCGGTGGGGGGGGCACGAAGGAGCCGCCCCGGTTTCGTCGAGGCAACTGATGTTGCATCGACCGAAATAGCAGGCCGGCCGGACGGCGTGTGCATGCGTAACGATTATGACGGAAGCTCCACGTGGGGCAATGCTCGCGTCGGGTTTGCGAGGCACCACCACGGCGGCGGGTATCCTACAATGGTAGTTCGCAGCATCCGCAGGGCATTGGGTTCGCTTGCCGATTGGTACGGCCATTGCACCACGGACGTACATCCCTTGTGACTGCCAATTTGGCCGTCGCGATCGTTTGCCGCCGATTCGACAAGATTCGCCAACCGCCGACGAAGGACGAAATAGCCAAAAACGTCGACGACACTTCAACGACGCCGTCGATCGCGATATCGACAGGAGATTTCCGCCGTGTTTTTTTTCGACCCGGTTCATTTCAACCCGATGTACTGGCTGTTCATCGCTCCGGCGGTGTTGCTGGGGCTATGGGCGCAATTCCGCGTTCGCTCGACCTACGCCCAAGCCCAGCAGCAGCCGGCCTCGCTCAGCGGCGCGGCGGCGGCGCGGCACATTCTCGATTCCGCCGGACTCACGGGCGTCGCCATCGAGCCGGTGCAGGGATTCTTGAGCGACCACTACGACCCGCGGACGAAGGTGCTGCGGCTCAGTCCCGACGTGTACCACAACCGCTCAATGGCCGCCGTCGGCATTGCCGCCCACGAAGCCGGACACGCCCTGCAAGACGCGGCGAACTACGCCCCGCTGATCATCCGCAATGCCGCCGTCCCCGCCGCCGGTTTCGGCAGCGGCCTGGGCGTGATGCTGATCATGCTCGGCTACATAATGCAGTTCGGCGTGCTGCTGCTCTTTGGCATCGGCCTGTTCGCGTGCGTCGTGATCTTCCAAATCGTCAATCTGCCGGTGGAGTTCAACGCCAGCAGCCGGGCCAAGCAGCAACTCGTCGCCCTGGGCATCGTGCCGCAGCAAGAGATGGCGCACGTCAACCGCGTCCTCAACGCCGCCGCCTGGACATATGTCGCCGGCACGCTGCGATCGATCCTCACGCTGCTCTACTACGTCATGCTCTTCATGGGCGGCCGCCGCGACGATTGACCGCCCGCGCGACAAAGGCGGAGCGGCGAAGCCGGCGCGTCAGGTGGAATACACCCAACTCCCCAGCGCAAGCATCGGAAACACGAGCGCCAGAATCGCCAGCGTCAACAACCCGCCGGCTGGAAACGCCGCGGCGGCGTCGAGAACGATCAGCGTCATGATGGCATGCTTGACGGCCGATTGAACCAGTCGCGGCGACGGCTGAATCACAGCCCGCAGACAGCGCCAGCCGACCAACGCCGCGATCAGCCCCCAGAACAGATACCAGCGATCGGGAGCGATGGTGAATTTCCACACCACCGCTTCGGTTTCCAGTCGCGGCAGCGCGGCGAGCGGGACGAACCCCAACAGCATGACCACCGTCGCAAGCAGCAACTGCCAGCGGCGGCTATCGACGGCCTCGGTGCGGGCGAACCACGTCACGCCGACGATATACAGGCCAATGCCTCCGGCGGCGGCGAAGTGCGGCGTTTGCCAGGCGACCGTCGCGGTGCTCATGCCCAGTAGCACGTTGAGCAACCGGCACGCGCCCATCCCCAGCGGACCAAACGGCGTCCGCTTGAGCACGCGATCGTATAGATAAACGAACAAAGCCAGCGCCGTCGCGACCACGCCGCAGCGAACGTCGCCGGTCGCCAGCGTCGCCGCCCAACCGCAGAGCGCCCCGCCGGCAAGCATCGCTCGGCCGAGCGTTAGCGCGAACCCGGCGTGAATTAGCCCGGAAGGAATCGGGCGCCGGGGCCGCTCGCGCGTGTCCTGTTCGACGTCGAACACGTCGTTGAGCACCATACCGGCCACGTACATCAAGCACGACGCGGCGAGGAGCAGCGCCAATGGCCCGCCGGGCGAGAACGATCTCTGCGCAATCAAATAGCCCATCAACACGTCGGCCGCCGCCGTAAACACGTTCGGCAATCGAAACAGCTGAAGGTATGCAAGCAGCGGAGAAGGTCGCGACATGAGCAGCGGCTGGAAGCCGGGGACCGGCGGTTGGATGCAGTCGGCGACAGGATCCGTCTGCCGTAGTCGGAAAAGAGGGCGATTTCCTGTTGCCTAACTTCTAATACCTGGCGATGTCGCGGCCAACCTGTTGCGGCAGCACGACGCGCACGACATCTTGAGCGGCCTTGGTCAACAGCGAAACGTCGCTCCCCACGGCGATAAACCGCATCCCTTGTTCGGCCCGCCGCAGGGCGGTTTGCGGGTCCATCGTGTGCATTCCGGTCGGCGTGCCGGTCTTATTGCCGACGTCGACGACCCGCTGCAGCGCCGCTTCGAACTGCTCATCGGTCGCCCGCGTACCGTCCGAGCGCGTCATGTTTGCCCGCAGGTCGACCGGACCGACGAAGATCGCATCCACGCCCGGCAGGGAATAAATCGCCTCGGCATTCTCGATACCAGTCGGGCTTTCGGTTTGCAGGATCACCAGGATTTCGTCGTTCCCCGCCGCGTAATATTCGGCGGGCGTGGCGGTGAAATTCATCGCGTGCCAACCGCCGCCGAGGCTGCGATTGCCGACCGGCGGATACTTGGCGGCCGCGATCGCCGTGCGAGCCTGTTCGACCGTATTCACCATCGGCACGACGATGCCCCACGCTCCGCAATCGAGCACGCGCTTGATATAGTCGTGACTCCCTTGCGGAACGCGGGCCAGCGGCACGCAGCCGGCGTCGGCAATCGCGGCGAAATTCGCGGCGGCTTGCGACCAGTCGATCGCGCCATGTTCCAGATCGAGCGTAAGCCAGTCGAAGCCGCAGCGAGCCAGCACGCGCGTGGCGTACAGATCGCCCAGCGAGAGCCAGGTGCCATAAGTCGCCTCGCCGGCGGCCAGTTTGCGTTTGACGGGGTTGGTTTTCATCGAGCGGTGCGATCGCAGGGAATGGGCGGGAAAACCGGTGAAATACCGGGGAAAGTGCTACAATGAATGAGGGTACCCGGCGGCAACGGTTCTGTCTGCGCCGGATGGGATTTCCGACTTATCGGCGCGAGCACAAATATAGGTAGGGTGATACGAACGGAGTGAGGCCCACCGGGAACGTCGAGATCCGTTGGGCCTCACTCCGTTCGACGCACCCAACGCAATCCGGCACGAAAACAAGCAGTTTGCGAGACAATACCGATGAAACAGCCATCGATCATTTTGTTGAGTTGCTGGTTGTTCGCAGCAGGCTTTGCCGCCCCGTCTCTTGCCCAGTCGCGCAAAGCGCTCGACGACGCCCGCGAGCAGATGGTCAAGCAAGACCTGATCGGCAACGGCATCAAGAACAAGCGGGTGCTCGCCGCGATGGGCAAAGTCCTGCGGCACGAGTTCGTGGCGGTCAATTTGCGCGAAAAGGCGTACCTCGACATGGCCCTGGCCATCGGCGAGGGGCAGACGATCTCGTCGACCTACATCGTCGCCTTTATGACCGAACAACTCGATCCACAGTCGACCGACAAAGTTCTCGAAATCGGCACCGGCAGCGGCTATCAGGCGGCCGTCCTCGGTGAGTTGGTCAAAGAGGTCTACTCAATCGAAATCGTCGACAAGCTAGGGCGAAAAGCGGCGGCGACTCTGCGGCGACTGCACTACGACAACGTCAAAACGAAAGTCGGCGACGGCTTCGCGGGCTGGAAGGAACACGCCCCGTTCGACAAGATCATCGTCACGTGCTCACCCGAGTCGGTCCCCAAGGCGATCGTCGACCAACTTCGCGAAGGCGGGCGGATCGTCGTGCCGGTCGGTCAGCGATACCAGCAAGTGCTGTATCTCTATCGCAAGAAAGACGGCAAGCTGGAACCGGAACCGCTGCAAACGACCTTCTTCGTGCCGATGACCGGCGCCGCCGAGTCGCGGCGAAAGATCAAGCCCGACCCGCTGAACCCGTCGATCGGCAACGTCGGTTTTGAGGATGTAATCGAGGTTCCCGCCGAAAAGCCCGACGATCCGCCGCTGGAAACGCCGGCGGCTTGGTACTACATGCAGCAAATGGAGTTGGCCCAGGGCGCGGGCGGCGCAGGTGAGCGTTGCGCCATGTTCTCCAACACGGATCCCGGCCGCATGAGTCACATGATGCAGGGCTTCGCCGTCGATGGACGTAAAGTGCGCGAACTGGACGTCTCGTGCCGGGTCCGCGGCGAGCAAATCCGCGCCGGCGAAAACCTCGACCAGATGCCACACGTCTTGATCACCTTCTTCGACGACCGGCGATCCCCCGTCGGTCAAGCCGCCGTGATCGGCAATTGGTTCGGCACATTCGCCTGGTACACCGAAAACGCCCGCATCGCCGTGCCCGGAAACGCCCGCGAAGCAAGCATCCGCCTTGGCCTGTTGGGTGGCGTGGGAAAAATCTGGTTCGACGAAGTGTCGGTCAAAAAAGCCGACCCGCGCTGACGGCCCGACCGGTAGCATCGCCCCACAACTCCGTCGGCGAGGCGTAGTCGCCAATCATCCGCGCCGCACGCGCGACTGCACGTTCTCCTCGTCCGCAAACACCGCATCGGTCGTCGTGGGCCGCGAAGCCCGCCGCGGGCGAGCAACCGACAATTGTCTCGACAACTCTCTCGACAAAGGCGTCGTCGCTTCGCGCCGCGACACAATCGCGCGGTCCACCGCTGCTATCGCGTCACCAACGCCACGGGCGGCGATTCGCGGCGACCGCATAGCGCTCGGCGTCCCGGCACGCATCTCTGCCTGCCGAGCGACCACCACAGCCGACGCGGCAACCGCGATCATTGGCGGCGCGCTCGGCGACGCAGGCGCAGCGAAATTCATGTTCGCCTGGAGCGTCGCCACGTCGAGCAAAGCGACCTGTCCATCCCCATCGAAATCGCCTCGTGCCCAGGCCGGTCCGCCGGCGTAGCCAAAGTTACGCCCCACAATCGACGCATCCGCGCGATCGACCCGGCCATCGAGATTCGCGTCGCCGAACTCCGTGCCGAGCACGTTTCGCACAAGGTCGGCGGCATCGTCGAAAGTGACCAGGCCGTCCGCCGTCAAATCGTAAAACGTGTCGTGCGCGCCGCTTGCAATGGCCGCGAACAGCAGGTCGACATCGTCGGCGTCGACATCGTTGTCGAGATCGAAGTCGCCCCGCGTCGTGCTGCCGACCGCGATGCTGCAATCGCCGACGTCCTCGGCTTCGATCGTGCCGTCGCGGTCGACGTCGAAGCGGAGGTCGTAACCGGGATCGCCGAAGGACAAGCCGATCGACGCCTGTACGGTTTGGCAATCGGCGTCGCTCGCCGAACCGTCGACGTCGACGTCGAAATACGTCGCCCGATTCGTGACCGTTACAGTGACGGGCACGATCACCGAATTGCCGACCGTTGTGCTGTCGAACCGCAGATGCGCGAGGTGCACGCCGTCGGTCAGCTTGAACGCTTGCACGCGAATCAGCGTGGCGTCCGGCGTCGTGCCGGTTGTCGCGGTTGCTTCGAGCCAGTCGACGTCGGCGATCAACTGCCAATCGGCGGCATGAGCGCTGTTCACGCCCAGCGTGAATTGCGGGAGCGGCGTATTGGCGGCGAGGTCGATCGTCAACGAAATGCTGCTCGCCGTCGTGGACAACGCATCGGCCGCAGGCGGATCGTCGAACGCCATCGAGTTCGTGCCGTCGACCAACTCCTGGTCGTCGGGCCGCCCGTCGCCGTCGCTGTCGATGCTCGTCGGATTCGAGCCGATTTGCCGTTCGACCAGCAGCGTCAGACCATCGCCGTCGGCATCCGACATTGCGTCGAGCGGGCTTAACGGATTGAGCAACGACGTCGCTTCGTCCGCGTCGTCGATGCCGTCGAAGTCGTAATCACCGCCAATGGTGAAATAGATCGTGGCCAGATTCGAGGCGCCATCGCTATCGGTCGCAAACAGTGTGATCGCGTGGAAGCCCACGGAAAGATTGGCGGTCGTGAGCGCAGCGCCCCTGCCGAGGTCGCCGTCGCGACTGCTCACCCACGACAAATTCGCACCACCGAGCGGACCGTCTTCCGCATCGTAAGCGGTTCCGATCAGCGCTACGGGTTTCCCTTCGAGCAAGATTGCCCCGTCCATCCCCGCGTCGATAGAAACCTGCGGCGGTTGATTGACGACGCTGAACGCTTCGCTTACGGCGCTGCCGGTGTGCAAACCGTCGGACGCCGTGACGCGGAACCGTCCCAGGCCATTAGTCCCGGCCAGTCGCTCGATGGCCGCGTCGAGAGCGCCGCCGCCCGTCGCGCTGCCGATGGACGTCCACGTGACGCCGTCGTCGCGCGAGTAGTCGATGGAAACTTCCAGCGGGTCGCCGTCGTCGTCGGTCGCGGTCCACCCTACGGTGATGGGGCCGGCCTGAAAGACCTCGCCACCGAGCGGTTGGACAAATTGGACGACCGGAACCGCGTCGCCGGCGGTGAACGTGTCGAGCACGGCGTCCAAATACCGCAGTTCAAGCCGCGCCGCTCCGGTGCGTCGGCGCAGCGTTGCCGAGAAGATGAATTGCGTCGGATCGCCCGCGGGCCCGCCGGGATTCTGCTCGGACGAACCGAACGGCGCGACGCCGGTCCGCGCCAGTTCGTTACCGTTCTCGTCGAGTTGCAACAACCAATACCCGGTGGCGAAGCTTGGCGTAAGCGGCCCGTCGTCGCCGTACGATTCGACGCGGACAAGCTCGCCCGTGCCGGCCGCGGAGTCCAGCGTTCCGAAAACATGCATCCGCGGCCCGCTGGTGTCGGGCGGGGCCGCAGGGGCATTCGCTACACGACTCGGGGCAGCCACTGGATTAGCAACGGCCGCTGGTTTTGCAACCGGCGAACTTACTGCGGATGCCGATGCCGCGGGCGAGTCGCCAAACTGAAGCAATTGCTTGGCGATACCGATCATATTACTGACTAACGGAACCAACTGGGAATTCATCTGAGCAACGTCAATCGGCTCGAAAAACGAGTTGGCCGAAGTCGTGCCGCAGGCGTAGCTCATCATCGCCTTGGCGCGCATCGCATTCATCGGATTGTTGTCGTTGAGCGGCAGAAACTCGACGCCGTTGATCGGATCGACGATCGGCCGCGTGACTCCCGGCTGCGTATAAAACGACTTGTTCCAATCGAAGCTCACGCCGTCCCAACCATTGCACTCCATGTCCGCCGGCAGTTCGTCGTTGATGGAGTGCGACAGATTGTCGTCCAGTGAACCATTACCTGCCCACGGCTTGACCAACCCCAGTTGATGGCCGATCTCATGCGCCAATGTATCGCCGGACGTGGCGTTGCCGGTCATCCAACCAACGTAAAGTGGAATGTCCAAGTGACAACCGTCGTCAGACCCAAACAGTCCGAAGCTTAACGTTTTGACGACGCCGTTGACCGTGTCGCACAGCGAATCCAGATCGTCAAGAATGATCGTGTTGAGCAACTGGCTGACGTCGGCGCCAAAGGCAAAGCCGGGGGTCGTTCCACCCATCAACGACGGTTGGATCACGCCCATCGCGATCTGTGCGTCCGGCTTATTCGGGTTGTTGTTGTACCGTCGGCGAACGCGGTCCATATCCGGGGCCGCGCGATACAGATTCAAAAAATTGTCCAAGGAAAAAGTATCGCTGCGATAGAGTACGTCATCGGCCCAAACGACATTGGCCGTCCCGAACGGAAAGATTCGCTCGCGGACCTGGGCCAAGTCGTTGTCGATGTTCGCTTTCATGGTCTGCAAATCCATCGGCGTCGAGTCGGGCCGCATGAAGGGGACCAGCAGCACTTGTAGCACCTGGTTCGGCGTCGCGGTGACGGTGGTCGTGGTCTCGGCAACGATACGGCCGCGGCGCATGAGCACCGTGCGGACCGTATTTGTGCCAGACTCCGTGAAGAACATGTTCGGCACGTTGTAACTACTTGCGATGGTCAGCCGTTCGGCGTCGGACGGCGTTGCGCCGGCAATCAGCGGCGGCGTCACGCCACTGGTGCTGAGCGGTACGTCGATGCGGCGGACGAAGCCATTGCGATCGGTGATATACTCGCGGACTTCGTCGATTTCCACCTTCTCGTTGCTCGTGGGCGCTCCAGCTGCGGAGACGTAGTTCTGGATCAACGTCGCCTTGTCCTCGACGATGCCGCTGCTGGGCATTCCCTGGTTGAACACCACGGCCGGAATCGCAAGGTCGATCTTGCGAAAGTTACCGGCGGAGACTGTAGCGCCGGCGCAATGGTTGGCGACCACGATCTGGCCCGTGGCGTCGCTCGCCTCGACGATCCGCTTGATGTTCGTGGGAGTTGTGGCAGATGCTCTCAGCGCCGGACCGCCGCCAATGCTGATCGTCGCGTCGGGATCGAAATTCCTGCCGTAGATATCGACCTGCACGCCGACATTACCGCCGGTCGGAACGACGGGAACGCCGGCCCTGATCTGGGGCACGGCGCAGAACGGCGTCGTGGCAGTTGTCCGTTTGCCGCCGCGCGTGAGCGACACCGCGCCGCTGGTCGTGGCGTCGCGGAGTTTGACCTGAACCTGGGTTTCGCTGACGCTGACGATATCCACCGGCGAACCGCCGACCGTGATGGCGACCTCGCTCGGATCGGAGCCGAGACTGAAACCGTTGATCGTCATCGTCGTGCCGGCGCTGCCCGACGTTGGCGAGTAGCCCGTGATGATCGGCGTGAAATCCTTGAGCGACGGGAGGAACGTGCCGCGGACGCTCACGCCGGGGTTGGGCGCGTGGCTGAACCAGATGCGGTCTGCGCCGTCGGTGGCCGTGTCGGCGATCGTTGGGTACTTGAGGCCGGAATTCGTGGGCCAGTATCCGCGCCAACCGGCCACAGTAAGCAGCGCGCTGCCGGCCCACAATCGGCCGAGATCGTCGACGGACAAGGGCAAATTGACGGCCGTAACCGGCGGCGTCTGCGCGGCGAACGTCGCGGCGTCGTAGAGGCTCAGGCCGCCCGCGGTGCTGATCGCAATCCGGCCGTCGCCGAGTTGCGCCAAGTCGAAGATCGAATTGTTCGGCAGTCCGTTGGCGGTAGTGAAGTTGGTCCACGTCGTCCGATCCGCGGAGAGCCGCGCCAATCCGGCCGTGGTGCCGGCCCAGAGGTTTCCGGCATTGTCGACGAGCAGCGTTTTCACCGCGCCGGCCGGCAGTCCGGAGTTCGCCGTGGTGAACGTGGTGACGAACCGATTGCGGTCGAACAGCGTCAGGCCGTCGTCGCCGCCGATCCAGACCGCAGCGGCCTGGCCGTCGCTGGGATTGGCGTCCGGCTCTTCCACGATCGCGTAAACGTTGCCGCTGGGCCGCACACCCGCGCGGTCCGACAGATCGTCGAAACCGGTCGGCGCATAGAGCCGCGGACCGACATTCGTGCCGACCCAAATACGGCCCGCCCCATCGCCGGCCACGACGCGGGCCGCTCCGCCGACCCCCAATTCGTTAACCAGATTGCGGGCGGTGAAAGTCACGCCGTCCGGTTCCAACGCAGTCAATAATCCGCTCGACGCAAAGAACGTCCGTCCAGCGACGGTCCACACGCCATTGACGACGGTGTTGGCCAGCACATCGTCGATCTGCTGCCAACGCTGAGCGACCGTGACGACGCCGCCGGCTTCCTTGGCGGCGTACACCCTCTCGTCGACGCCGGCGACGGCGACAATCGTACTGTTCCAAGCCAGCGCCGGTCCGCCGCTATAAGTCTGTCGCGAACCGACGGGCGCGTTTAGCCAGTTGTAATCGGTGTTGCGCAGCGCGCCGCCATTGTTAAGTTGATAGACCGTCAGGCCCCCGGAAGCGCCATTGCTCGCCCGCAGCGCGACCCACACGCGGTTGTCCGCGTCAACGTCGACGGCTTCGGCGCGATTGCCGAGCAGCGACGTAGCCAATCCGCCGCTGGGTGTTCCAGAGAGGGTCGCTTTCGGTAGCAGGCAGACGGATTCAGAGCCTTGTCCCCAGCCGACGATCCACAGGTTTCCGGATTGATCCTGCGTGATGTCGTTGTACCGCGTTAGACCGAAATTGCGAATCAACACGTCGTCGCCGCAGACCGAGGGAAATTCGGCGATGGTGGTCGTGCCGAAGAAGTCAATCTTGACGTGCCCCAGTCGCCACGGTCCGGCACCACCTCCGCTTACCGGCGGTTGGTTACGAACGACAGCCCAAGTTTCGTTGCCGCGGCCCGTCTGGGCCCACACGTAATCGAATGCGTTGGGATGCAATGTCGTGTCCCAGCCGCCGAGTATGCTCGGACTCTTTAGCCCTCGGTCTGTGCCGAAATACGGAAAATCCGGTTGCACGGAGTATACGTTCGTGGCCCCGAGCGCAGCCGGGGTGAACTGTTGCGTCGTTCCATTGAAAAACCGCCACGCTCCGCCGCCGCTGTAACCTGCATACAGGCCGGTCGCCGGATTGAACGCGATGTCGTTGACGCTGCCGTTGAAGCCCGGCGGGTCGTAGAGAAACGTCGCGCCGTTTTCGTTGATGCCGAGGATTTGATCGCCGCCGTTGGGACCCGCGAAATAGACGCCGCGGTCGTCGCCGTCGATCTCGGTGATCTGGCTACCGATCGTCGGCACGCTGTTGATGAAATCCCAGCGTTCGATCGGCACCGCCGGGCCGTCGCCGAGCGGCACGCGCCAAACCTTGTTCGTCGGCGAACCGCCGTAGTTGCCGCCGCCGATCACCAGCGCGTGGCGATTGAGCGAACTATAGACGACCGTCTGATAGGGCGTGTTGAGCACCGCGCCATTGGCGTTGCCGCTGTAATTGCGCGGCATGCGAATCGTCGTGCGCCACGACTTGCCGGTCCGCGGGTCGAACGTTTGGACATACTCCGCCGTGCCGCCGAGGACCTGAATCAGGTGCGTTTTTGGGTCTTCGACCGCCGTGGCGAAGAGGTGCGCCAGCGGCAGACCGGCTCCCGGCATCGCAGCGACGCTTCCCGAACCGTCGGCGTTGATCGCCAACTCGAATGTGTCGCGCGTTGGCGTGTTGAAGGCGGCGTTGCCGTTGCCGCCGAGGATGTAAACGCGGTCGGTCAGCGGCGAATACGCCACGGCGGCGGCGTAGCGGCCCGCCGGCAGCGAGACCGCGGCTTGCGACACGGTTTCCGTCGCCGGGTCGAACAGAAAGATCGACGTGAGCGCTCCACCGTTGTACCCGCCGATCAGCACAATTCGCTCGATGCCGGGATGCCACGCCGCCGTGCCGAAATACAGCGACGTGGGTAGCGTGGCGGCAAGTTGCGTCGCCACGTTGGTCGCGGGATCGAATTTGACGATCGCGTTCTGCGGGACATTCTGAATCTCCCCGCCGAACACGTAGACTTGACCGTTCGTCGGCGCATAAACGGCGGTCTGGCTACCGACCGAGAACGGCAAGTTGCCCACCACTGTCGTATCGCCGGTGCTCATGTCCATCGACAAGATTTGCGATTGGACCGTCAGTCCGGTGTTGTAGCCGCCGAACAGGTAGGCGAGGTTCGTGCTCGGGATGGAAGCGCTGGCGCCGATGAACCGCGGCGCCGGCAACTTGTTGAAGTTGGCGTCGACCTCCGTCACGCGCCAGACCGGCGGAGCCGTCGGGCCGCAGTTGCAGACGTTGACGTTCGTCGTCGGAAGTTGGTGCGCCGAATCGCTGGTGTCGCCGTTGAGGTGCCAGTCCGCCAGCAGACCGCTGGGCTGACCCTCCAGCAATTGATGCATCGAACGCCGAATCTCGTCCTGGGTGCGAACGATGTTCCAGACCCGGGCCTCTGAGATATTGCCCCAGAATTGTTGGGTCGGCCCGCCGCCCGACTGAACTGGAAGCTCGGCGTATTGCGCGCCGACGTAGAACGTGCTTTGGTTGCGATTCGGCGCGACGCCGCTGGCGCTGACGGCATCGAGTTCGCCGTTGATGTAAATCCGCTCTTCGACCGGGCTCCAGGTGACCGCAACGTGCGTCCAGACGTTCGCCGGAACGGTCGTATTGCCGCCGTGGGCCGACCCAAACCCGACGTTGGAGTGAAGGTACGGCACGCCGCCGTTGCAGATGCCAAACCAGAAACCGTTGCTAATCAGGAGCGGATTGTAGCCGCTGGCGACGACCGCTTCGCAGCGGTTGGTGTCGACGCGGTTGACCCACGCCTCGACGGTGTAGCCGGAATTCGTTGTCGGCAGCGGCTGGCTGGTGCGGTCAGTGCTAAGGTACGCCCCGCCGTTGAGCCACGCCGACGTTGCGGCCAACATCGTCCGCGGTTCGAGCGATTCGAGCGCCAACCGCCGTCGCTCCGGCCGAAGCTTCGGCTTCCGGCGGAAAGGGCCAAACGACGAAGAGCTTCCGGCGCTGCGGATCGGTAATGCACGCATCGGGTGAACCTCCAGGCGGTGTCCGTGGCCCACGACGGTATGGCCGTGCTCAAGGGCGCCAGCCGCTAATCCTCCCTTTGCCGCGGAATGGTTACAGAAAAAATCGTTAGGATCGCGCATGGCAACGCCGGCAAGCCGCAGCCAGCGAGCCTCAGAAGCGAGGGCGATGCCGGCCGATGATGCCACGGAGAGCACGCTTTGCGCAAGCGATTCGAGGCCCAAAACATTCGCCGTTGTGTCGCTACGGCGACTTGCCCGGCGGCGCGGACGTTTCGATGTTGCCCGCCCCGCCTTCGGCTTCCGCTTGAAACTCGATCGCCAGGGCATAGTTGGCGTCGCGCGCGAGCACGTCGCGCAACTGCGCTATTCCCTGCTCGATTTGGCCTTGGCGGCACAGGGCGTGCCCGTAGTGGGATTGCGCACGTCGGCTCTGCGGCACTAACCGGTGAGCTTCGGCCAAGGCGACGACCGCGTCGTCCACGTCGCCGCGATCGACCAACAGAATCCCCAATTCCACGTAACCCTGAAAATTCTCCGCTCTGGGTTCGAGACCCGCCCGATACGCCTGGATCGCTTCGTCGCGGCGGCCCAAGCGTCGCAACGTTTCGGCCAAATGCAGGTGCGTTTCGCGATCGTTGGGCCGATACCGAAGCGCAAGGCGGTACTCATTGACGGCGAAGTCGTCGTCGCCACGCAGGGCGAAATAGTCTCCCCTGCGAAAATGTCGAGTCGCCGCAACGAACCAAATCTCCAACCCACTGCGTAGCTTGTCCCACGCCTCGCTCCACTTGCCGCGAGCGCTGAGCAGATTCGCCAACCGGACGTACCGCTCGGCGTCGTTGGGAACGAGGTCGATTGCACGGCGACGCGCCGCTTCGGCGGCGTCCAACCGGCCGAGACGAGTCAACGTGTCGCCGAGTCCGTCGTAAGCGTCCTGGTGCATCGGATTCAATCGCAACGTCGCTTCATACTCGGCCAGCGCATCGTTCCAAAGGCCTTGCGCCGCAAACGTGCGGGCGAGCAGACAATGCGCCCATTCGTCGTTCGGATCGAGTCTCAGATTATCGCGGAGCAGTTCGACGGCTTCGTCGCTATGACCGGCCGCCGCCATCGTCTTGGCCACCCAGCGCAAGATCGCGGGCGTTCGCGGCTCCAGCCGCACGGCCTCGCGTCCGGCTGCGACGGCTTCGTCGAAGCGGCCCAATTCGCCGAGCGTCCGACACACGAACATGTGCGCTCCGGCGTAATCGGGTTTCAACCGCAACGCCTCGCGAGCCTCCGCCAGACCGTCTTCGGGACGTTCTAGCTCCGCCAACGTGTGGCCAAGCAAGAGATGCGGCGCCGGCAAGTCCGGCCGCAAGCCGACCGCGACGGCCGCGAACCGCAAACCTTCGTCCTCGTTGTACAGCCAACGCAGGTAACAGCACGCCAGCGTGTAGTTGACCCAAAAGTCATCAGGACGGCGTCGCTGCACGGACTTCAGCAGTGCAACGGCGTCCTTGGGCCAGCGTCGCTCAATCAGCGCCGCGGCGACGAGCAGGGCCGTTTGCGGCGGCAAGTTGGAAGACTTATCCGAACGTGCAACATCCAGTAGCGCTTCATCATCCGACCGCAACACGGCCTCGCGCACCGCCGTGCGCTGGGCGTCGCTGTCGAGGCGAGACGCGACGGCAATCATCCTCCGCCAGGATGCCTCGCCACCGTCGCCGGCCATCCGCACCAACGCCCAATCGTCGAGCGCCGCCGCCAGCGCGGGTCGAATCGGGCGTTCGATCCAGCGCTCGACGACGCCGTCGTCGAGCGGACGTGCGAAGTCGGCGCCCAATCGAGAGAACGCCGCCGCATAAGCCGCGTCGGCGCGGCGATAGTCGAGATACCCGTGCTCGATGCCGATGTTCGCCCCTTCGCCGCGAAGCAAGCGAGCGTCTTCCAGTTGCTTGAGCAACGCGATTTCGAGCTTCAGCGCCTCGATTTCGTCGACCGGCTCGCCGACGTTTCCCGTTGCCGCGATCCGTTCCGCCCGCTGCAGTTCCGTGGCGGCCGACATGGCGTCGCCGTCGTGGATCAGGCGTCGCGTTTGCGCGACAGCGTCGTCGATCTCTCTGCCCGCGGCGGCCGCGCGCGCCGCGCGATCGCGGACGGCCCAACCAACCGTACCCGCCATCGCCACGATGGACAGCAGCAAACAAATCCCCGCGGTGGTAACGACCGCCCGATGGCGACGCATCCATTTGAGCGTCCGTTGGCGCAATCCCGGCCGACGGGCGCGAATTGGCTCGTCGCGCAAGAAACGATTGAGATCGTCCGCTAATTCCTGGGCCGAGGCATATCGATCGACGGGGCGCTTACCGAGCGCCTTGAGCGTAATCGTTTCGAGTTCTTGCGGAACGCTGGCCGCGACCCGCCGCGGAGGGCACGGATCGTCCTCGGCCACCTGACGCAGCAACGATCGCCGCGTGTCCGCCGCGAACACCGGTTCGAGCGTGAGTAATTCGTACATCGTCGCGCCCAACGAATAGATATCCGTGCGGTGGTCGATCAATTCGCGGCGGCCCAACGCTTGCTCGGGACTCATATACCGCAGCGTCCCGACGATGTCGCCCGTTGCCGTCAGGTTGGCGTCCGCCTCGATCCGCGCCAATCCGAAGTCCGCAATCCACAGGTGGCCCGGTCGTTCGACGAGAATATTCGCCGGCTTGATGTCGCGATGAATCACGCCCAGCCGGTGCGCATACGCAAGCGCCTCGGCCGCTTGAGCCCCCAGCCGGGCAATCGACCGATAGAAACTCGTGCGATCCGAAGATTGCAGCGTGTCCGACACGAAACTCGCCGACAGCCCTCGATCGCCGCTATTGATGCGCAGTTCGGCGACGACGGCCGACAGCGACTCGCCTTCGATGAACTGCATCGCGTAGTAATGCACACCGCGCTCGCAGCCGACGGCGAACACCGGCACGATGTGCGAATGGTGCAGGTGCGCGGCGGCTTGTGCCTCGTTCTTGAACCGCTGCAAATGCCGGTCGTCGAGCGTGGCGGCGAACGGCAACACCTTGAGTGCGACGCGGCGGTCGAGCGACAATTGAACCGCTTCGTAAACGACTCCCATCCCGCCGCGGCCGATCTCGCGGACGATTCGGAAATCGCCCAGCGTCCGCGGACCCGACTCGTCGGTCGCGTCGGAAAGTCGCTCGAACGCGCGCGGCTGAGGCCGGGCGGCGGCGTCGCCGAGTTCCGCCATCACTTGAACCGTCGGCAGCAACCGCCGCAAGGCCTCGGCATATGGCGCGTTCGCCCGAATGAATTCCTCCGTATTGCCAATTTCTCCGGCCTGCCAACGGGCGGCAAATTCGTCGACCAGATCGCCCAGACGAGAATCATCATGCAGAGAATCATCGAGCGGCGTAGCGTCGGACGGACTCTCGTTGTGCATGGCGCTGTCGTTCATCGTCGTTGTCCGTGCGAAGCGTCGTCGAATGCATCGTCGAGCCGCCGCCGCAGTCGCTCGAGCGCGCGGAGGTGGCGGAGTTTCGCCGCGCCCTCGCCGATCGTCAGCACGGCGGCGATTTCCGCCATGCTCAGTTCTTCCAGGTAGCGAAGAACGAGAACTTCGCGGTCGCGCTCGCCGAGCAGCGCCAACTCGCGGCGGACCCGATCGAGCAACTCTTCTCGCAGCATGTGCCGGCTGGGGCTGGTCGCCGAATCGACGAATCGCTCCGCCAGCAGGTCGGCCGACGCATCCGTCAGCACGGCGGTCATTTCGCGAGCGACGCTCCGCTTTTGAGCATGCACGTGGCGGCGATGCAGCTTGACCAGCCGCTCCCAGGCGATCTGCCGTAGCCAGGGATAGAACGGCAACGGCCGCCGCTGGGCAAAATCCGCCAGCCGGTCCGAGGCTTCGGCAAATACGTCCTGGATCACGTCCGACGGATCGAGCCGCGGCGACAACCGCGGGTCCATCCGCAGCGCAATCATCGCCCGCAGCCGAGGCCGACATCCCAACAACAATGCTTGCCCGGCGGCGTCATCGCCCGCTGAAACGCGATCGAGCATCAACGCCATATCGGTTTCGTCGAGGGCCATAAAGACCGACACTGAAAACGGTTGGTATCGGGGCAGCCAAACGAACTCGAGCGCCCGCTCGAATTCGCGCGCCACAAGGATGCCATCCAATGATTCTCCCTTGCCGGCGAAAAAGTTACAACTTGGCCTCCGCGAATGCCCGATCGAGCGGAACCAGAGCGATGTTCGACCAACTCGCTCGGACACGGCGACCGCGGGGCGTTTGTAAGTTACGATAGCGACATGACCGACGAATCGTTACGACGGCTGGCCGAACAACTGTTGCGTGGCGACGTGGCGGCGGATGCCTTCGTTCGTCAAGTTTCGCAAGCGACGCGGCCGGCGACGGCCGATTTGGGCGACGCGAATCTCGATCTCGATCGGCGGCGGCGCTGCGGTCATGCCGAGGTGATTTTCGCCGAGGGAAAACCCCCCGATTCGCTGCGGCGGATCGTCGAGAGGCTCGTCAAAGAGGGCGTCGACGTGCTGGCGACGCGGGTCGGCGGCGAGCAAGCCGCCGCGCTCGCCGGCGACTTTTCGGCGGGGCGATACAACGACATCGCGCGAACTTTTCGGCTGCGGCCGGCTGGCGACGTGGCGGAGCAACCGCCGCGCATCGGACGCGTGGCCGTCATCACCGCCGGCACCAGCGATCGGCCCGTGGCGGAGGAAGCGTGCGAAACGCTCGACTGGATGGGCGTGACGTGGTCGTTGATCCAGGACATCGGCGTCGCGGGGCCGCATCGGTTGTTGGAGAAACTGCCGGAGATTACGCCCGCCGACGCCGTCGTCGTGGCGGCCGGCATGGAAGGAGCTTTGCCCAGCGTCGTTGGCGGCCATGTGGCGTGTCCGGTCGTGGCGGTGCCCACGAGCGTCGGTTATGGGGCAAGTTTCGGCGGCCTGGCGGCGCTACTCGGCATGCTCAATAGCTGCGCCGCGAACGTGACCGTGGTGAACATCGACGCCGGGTTCAAGGCCGGCTACGTGGCGGGGCTGATCGCGCGACGTCAACGCGCACGATGACTTGCGGCCTGGAGGGTTACCGACTGCGCACCAAACTTCCGCCGCGCGGCTCGACCTTCATGGCTTTCCAGCGATAGTACACTTTGATCGGGTTGAAGCGGGCCGGGGCCTCGCCGATCAGCTTGGCGATCGTCGAGTGCTGATCGCAGAATTTCTTGACCAGGCGAAAGTTATCCGCGTCGAGGAGAAATTCCACGGCGAGAGCCTGCGAGTCTTGCAAGTTCGTGAATCCGCTGTGGTCGGCCCGCAATCCGCTCCGGCCCGGTCCCGCTGTCCAAAAATGTTGCTGTCGACCGGCCTCGGAAATGTAGATGTTCGTCACTAGCACGGCGAAATACTCTTCTTCGTTGCCGTAGCCGCCGAGCTTGCCGGTGAGCGGAACTTGTTTCGCGTCGCCTCCGAGGTTTCGCATTGCGTGAACTAGCCCAACTTCCCCAGCAGTTTGTGAAAATCGGCCGTGCGGCGATTTTCGCGG
>JBBDYI010000112.1:0-5457 GCA_040901705.1 Pirellulales bacterium
TGGGCAATTGCCGCTCGAGGCTGGTGCCGACGAGAATCAGCAGCGACCGCGGCGGCGGTTCTTCAAGCGTCTTCAAAAGGCAGTTGGCCCCTTCTTCGTTGAGATAATCGGCGTCGTCGATCACGGCCACGCGGCGGCGGCCGAAGAACGGCTTGAGCGACAGATCGTGGCACAGGCCTTCCTGCATCCGCTTTTCTTTCGTGCCGATGAATAGCGCGACGGGAAGCTCCGATTTTTCGGCGGGCTTGGCGATCGTGAGAATGTCGGGATGCGTGCCGGCGGTCGCTTGAACGCACGATTCGCAACGTCCGCAAGGATCGAGGTCCGCCTCGGGCCGCTCCGCGCAGAGCAACGCCTGAGCCAGCTTCATCGCGAAGGTTCGCTTGCCTATGCCGTCGGGGCCGACGAACAGAAACGTGCTGGCCAACCGTCCGCGCGCGAGGATGCGGCGGAAGCGGTCGGCGACTTCGTCGTGGCCTTGGAGACCTTGCCAGGGCATGAGGGGACGAGGATAGGGGATAGTGGACGGGGGACAGTTCGGACTTGCGAGAACCGTTTGCGCAGTTTCGCTCATTCACTCGATCGCGGCAAGGCTTGCGCGGCGATGTCGGCCCGTGGCTGGGCGTTCATTTTTGCTAGGACTGATGCCGCGTCTTCGCGAGTCGATTTTGCGTCGTGTAGCGCTGCGTCGGCGGCGTTTTGTTTTGTTGCCCTGTCGCGGCGTTTTTTGGCCGCGGAGAATGCGAATAGCTCGTCGACGGCCACGGAGACTTGCTCGCCGATGCCCTTGTTCTGTCGCCGCTGTTGGTCGGCTTGTGCTTGGGCCCACGCCTTTTCGGCGGAGATCAGTACTTCGACCGCGTCGCGGACCTTCAGGTCGCCGGTCAGGTACACACCGGCGAGGTACGAAGCTTTGCCGCAGACGATCGAATCGCCGCCGCCGAGGACGCCGCCGGTTGCCGATCGGGCTTCGGCCTCGATGCGCATCAGCCCACCGCGCCAGTTCTGCGGAACGGCGAATGTGATGACGACCGCCTTGGCTCCTTCGAGGGAACCTCGCCGCGACGCGCGGAGCTTGACGAACACGCCATGACGCCGCTGCCACGATCCGGATGTAACGACGACTTCGTGCGGCGTGGGCATCTCGTAGCGGAGCCGCGTTTGCTCGTCGACGTTTTTGGTATACCCGGCGTCGGCTTCGGCCAGCGGAAGGTACCGCCCCTTGACGCTGGCGTTGATGCTCGCCTTCTCGCCGCTGTCGCGTTCGACCGCCACGGCGCCGTTCGCCAGCGGCGCGAAGGTCGTCTTCGGCGCGTAATCGATCACGAACGTGTCGTGGTCCAGTCCTTCGACGCGATAGAGCACGTCGGTCAGATCGGCCGCATCGCCGCGGCGGACGAGCGACGACAATTCCATCCGCACGGCGACAAGTTTTTCGCCGGGCCGGGCCGCGCGAAACGCATCGGTCGTCACGTCGTCGGCGGCTACGAGCGAGGCGACGTCGAATTCGACGTCCGGCGTCGCGGCGACCGATGTGGCCGCCGGCAAAAGAGCCAGCACCATCGCCAACGCAGTTTTTCGCACCGCGGCTCCGCCGACCGAAACCGCTCGGACGTTTCCGGGCAAGAGATACTCGAAGCAATTCATCGCCGCACCTTCCACAATCGACAGGCGTATTGGCACGGCCGCGCGTCGTGAGCGGTCCGCCGTTTGCCGGAGACGTCGCGTAATACCTACGCGCGAATCGTCGCCGGCCACCTGCGCTGCTTCCGTGGAGCGCAACGACGCGATTCATCGTTCGGCACGATTTGCCGAAAGTGAATCGCGAGCAAAAAGGAACTAACGAGACGAGTCGGGCCGCGGCGACCACCGCCGGGCGCGGTAAAGCAATCCTAAGCGTGGACGA
The DNA here is from genome assembly GCA_040901705.1 of Pirellulales bacterium. GTDB lineage: Bacteria > Planctomycetota > Planctomycetia > Pirellulales > PLA5 > PLA5. The sequence goes on from JBBDYI010000112.1 coordinate 1,907, forward strand.
TTTGTCGTCAACGCGGAATATGACGCGACGGTTGCTAGCAATTGAAACGGCGCAAGCAGGGCGATTCATGCCGCGCGAGCGGAGAATCTGCGTAAGCTTTGCGCCCGCAATCATCGCCTGCACGGCGAGCTGGACACGTGGTGCGATGGGCGATTTCGGTGTGTGTGAGCTACCGATTGGCATTTATGGCGACTTTTCGTCGCTGGCGGGCGGCTTCGGTGTGGCCGGCACGACGAATCGCAGCAACTGCAACAGCAAGAACGCAACGAGCACGGCGAGCAGGCCGTAGTGCCAGTGGCCGAACGCCGCGGCCAACCATTCCAGGCGAAGAAACCGCGCCGTTTTTTGTCCGATCGCCGCGCCGAGCAGCGTGAACAACGCCAGCAGGATCAAGCCGCAGCCCGCGATGCCCATGACACCTTTGAACGTGCCTTGTTCGCTGTACGTTTCGTTGTACATGTCGATCGTGCGTCCGCGTCGTAGGCTGACTTCGACCATGTCGGCCACATCGGCGGCGCGGGCCGCGTCGAGCCAGCCGGGAGCAAAGTCTCGACCGTCGATCGCCGCTTCGAGATTCGCCAGCACGAGGTCGGCCGGTCGCCAGGGTGCGAACGATTCCTTGCCGGCCGGGGAATCCGATCCGCGCGGATCGATCGACAACGTCCAGCAGTCGCCATCGATCGATACGACGGCGCGGCCAAGTTCGCCGTCGAGCGTGATCCGCCCGCGCCGCGGCGGCAGTTGCCGGTCGATTGCCCAGCGAACGGTCATGGGGCGTTGCGTCGCCAGATAGACGTTCAGTGCGGAGAAATCCCGCTCCGGCGACGCATCGCCGGGCGTCACGCCGGCGGCGCTGATTCGCGTCACGTCGCCCAAGATTGCGCGAACCAGATCGACGTCGCGAGCCAGTCCCTGCAACACGCTCGCTGCCCGCTTGTCGTCCGCGCCGCGTTCGATAACGATCTGTTGAATTGTTCCGAGTACCGGATGGTTGCCTGGCTCCGTAATCCACTCGGCGATTCGCTCGATCGCTGGATGCCGCCGATCGGCGAGAAACGGCACCAGTGGCGTTTGCGTTTCAGCGCGGTTCATGTCGAGTTCGTAACAGACGATCGGGCCGAGCGCCCCGCAGTTTGTCACGCAAACCGCCACGCCCGATTGGACGAGCAGGCGCAACTGGTCGGCGCGTCGCTGGGCATCGCGCGAAGTCGCCACGATCACGGCGTCGGCCGCGCCACCGGCGAGCGACTCCCAATCGTCGCGTTCGACGCGGAGGGCCTCTTGCAAGATTTCGGCGATGCGCCGGCGATCGGCAAAATCGCCAGCCCACACGAGTTCGTGCCGGCCGGAGTCGATCGCCGCGCGGACCAGCGCAATCGCTTCGTCGTCGTCGCCCAACAGCGCCAGCTTCATCCGCCGGCCTTTCGGCTGGGATTCGGCATCGGCAGTTGGGCACCGACCGCTTCGCGCCATTTGGTGAGCCGCGCGAGCAAATCCTTCGCCACGTCCGGCGACTGCTCGGTCAAATTCGTCGACTCGCCTTCGTCGGCCGCCAGATCGTACAGTTCGACCGGCCGGTCCTCGAAATACTCGATCAACTTGTACTTGCCGCGGCGGATCGCGCTGTATGGCGTCGCGCCGCCGGGATGGTAATGCGGGTAGTGCCAGTACAGCGCATCGCGATCGAGATTGCCGCTACGCGTAAGCACGGGCGATAGGTCGACGCCGTCGATCGTCACGTCCTTAGGCGGCGCGGTACCGGCCGCAGCGAGCAGCGTCGGAAAGAAGTCGATCGTCGACGCGGGCACGTCGGTCGTCGTGAGCGGCCCGACGACGCCGGGCCAGCGGACGATCAGCGGTACGCGATGCCCGCCTTCGTAGGGCGATCCTTTGCCGCTGCGCAGCGGTGCGTTGGACGTTACGTCGCGGAGCACCAGCCCGCCGTTGTCGGAGGTGAATGCGACGAGCGTGTTTTGCGTCAGGCCGTGCTCGTCGAGCGCGGCCAGCACGCGGCCGGTGCTTTGGTCGACGCTATCGACGAGCGCGGCATACGTGGCGTTGCGCGAGAGGTTCTCGCGGCGAGCCTTTTCCTTGTAATGGGCGATCACCTCCGGCTTGCCGGCCAGCGGCGTGTGGACCGCGTAATGCCAGAGGCAGAGCAAGAACGGCTTCTCCTTGTTGGCGGCGATGAACTTCACCGCTTCGGACGATTCGCGGTCGGTGAGGAACTCGCCTTTCGGCCCGTCGGCGATGGCGGGAATGCCGTAGGGCGAGAAATAGCTCGGCGGCTGCCCGCGATGATCGCCGCCGATCGCCACGTCGAAGCCCTGGTCCTTCGGCGCGTGGCCTTCGCCGCCGAGATGCCACTTGCCGATGTGGGCGGTGACGTAACCGGCCGCGCCGAGTGCCTCGGCCAGTGTGACTTCCTCGCTGACGAGTTGCTTCGTCCAGTCCGGAATCTTCAGCGGAGCTTTTGGCCGATTGTGCCCGGCGATCCAATCGGTCACGTGCAGCCGCGCGGAATATCGGCCGGTGAGCATTGCCGCCCGCGTCGGCGAGCAGACGGTGCAGGCGGCGTAGCCGTTGGTGAACCGCATGCCTTGGCTGGCGAGGCGGTCGATGCTGGGCGTTTCGTGAAACGTGTTGCCGTAGCAGCCCAAATCGGCCCAGCCCAAGTCGTCGACGAGGATCACGACGATGTTCGGCGGGCGGCGGTCGTCCGCGGCGCTGGCGATGGCGGTGGCTCGCACGAAAGTCACGGCGACAATCATCCAAGCGATCGCCGCCAATCGGACGATCCGAATCGTAGAACAGTTGATCGGCAGCGATCCGTTTGCAAGGTTCATCGTGTTCTCCTCGATCGATAGCTATCGAACTCGCGCGACGATCAGCGTGCGGTCGTCGTCGGAAGGTTGTCCGTCCGCAAAACTGTCGACCGCCGAGAGCACGCGATCCAAGAGCGCGCTCGCTTCCTGTTTGCACCCGGCCAGCACGTCGTCGAGCCGCCGCGCTCCGAACAGTTCGCCACGGCCGTTGTGCATCTCGGTGATGCCGTCCGTATAGAACATGATCTGATCGCCCGTCCGCAGCATTTCAACCGCCTCGTCGTAGCGAACTTCAGCGGACACGCCGAGCGGCAACCCGCCGGCCGCGTCGAGCGACAATAGTTCGCCGTCTTGGCAGCGTTTGACCCGCGGCGGATTGTGACCGGCCGAAGCGTAGCGAATCGATCGCTCCGCCGGATCGTAAATCCCGTAAAACGCCGTGACGAACGTCTCGTTGAGCGACGTATACCGCGCGACCAGTTGATGGTTGAGATACGCCAGCACTTCGCCCGGCGGCGACGGCGGACCGGGATGCGAATGGGCGATCGAGTGGGTAATCGCCATCAGCACGGCCGCCGGCGTGCCGTGCCCGCTGACGTCGGCGATGAAGATGCCCCATTTGCCCTCGGGCAGCGGGAAGAAATCGTAGTAATCGCCGCCCGCTCGCCGCGACGGTTGATAGAACGCGGCCAGATCGAGGTTGGGAATCTCCGGCAGCGTCTGCGG
>JBBDYI010000113.1:0-5453 GCA_040901705.1 Pirellulales bacterium
GCGCCGCAGGCCACTTCGACGAACGGACCGCCGCGGCGGCCGCTGCGGCGATGGACGGCCCGGGCGATCATCGACTTGCCCGTCCCGCTTTCGCCGGTAATCAACACCGACGCCCGCGTGTCGGCCACGCTCGAAATCATGTCGAACAGCCGCAACATGCGGTGATCGTGGCCGACGATGTTCTCCAGGCCGTAACGGGCTTCGAGCTGGTGGACGAGGTTCTTGTTCTGTTCGATGAGTTCTTGTTGGTTGAGTGCCCGTTCGATGGCGAGTTGAAGCTCGTCGTCGATCAGCGGCTTGGTGAGAAAATCGAACGCCCCGGCGCGAATCGCCGCCACGGCGGAATCGACGCTCCCATAGCCGGTCATCATCACGACGGCCGTTTCGGGCCGCGCTGCGCGAGAATGCGCCAGCACGTCGAAGCCGTCGTCGTCGCCCAATCGCACGTCGACCAGCGCCAGGTCGTAAAGCCGCTTGTCGATCGCGGCGGTCGCTTCCGGCGCGGTCGCGGCGGTGTCGACGCGAAAGCCGATTTCGCGCAGCCACTCGGCCATCGAACCGAGCAAATGCCGATCGTCGTCGACCAACAGGATCGATGCCGGCTTCATCGCAACTCTCCCCGCAAACGTGTCGCACCTGGCAATAAATCTGACGCTTCGTCCGCACGGCCGGCCGGCGGCATCGCGTGGATGTCCGTCGATGCCGGCAATTCCGGTCGCAACGATCGTGCCGGTTGCGCGCTGGTTGGGGAGTGAAGCCGCGCGCAAACACGATCGTGTCGTCAAATACCTACGTCACGAGTGGCCGCCGGTCAACGAGACGAGGCAGAGTGCCGATTGCCGTGCCGGCGGATTGGTCGAGTCGGCAACATCGCGGGGACCGAATCTCCGGTTTGTCGCGAATGGTCCGCGACCTTGTCGCTAGCGATCGGAACGATTGCACGAACGCCGCCGCGGGACGGTCGGTCTCGACCGCGAATTGCCAGCCCATCGCCAGTGCGGTACACTCTCGTGTTTGGCGGTTGATCTCGTTGGAAAGGGAAGTTCTCCATGGGCGACGTCGCAACGCTCAAGTTCAATGGCACGGAAATCGAGTTGCCGCTGGTCGTTGGATCGGAAGGCGAACGCGGGCTGGATATTTCCAAGCTGCGGGCGCAGACCGGTTTGATTACTCTCGACGAGGGGTACGTCAACACGGGCGCCACAACGAGCGCCGTGACGTTTCTCGACGGTGAAGCGGGCGTCCTTCGCTACCGCGGCTACCCGATCGAAGTGCTGGCCGAAAAGTGCGATTTCATCGAGGTATCGTACCTGCTCATTTACGGCGAATTGCCCAACAAGGACCAGTTGGACAAGTTTCAGGCCGCCGTGCAGAACCACACGATGTTGCACGAGGCGATGCGGAGCTTTTACAACGGCTTCCCCCGCGACGCCCACCCGATGGCGATCCTCAGTAGCGTCGTGTCGGCCCTGTCGACGTTCTATCAAGACTCGCTCAACTCCCGCGATCCGCAGCAGGTCGAAATCTGCATCTATCGGCTGCTGGCCAAGCTGCCCACGATCGCGGCGTACAGCTACAAGAAATCGGTCGGCCAGCCGTTCAACTATCCGCAGAACGACCTGTCGTACTGTGAGAATTTCTTGCAGATGATGTTCTCCGTGCCGACCGAACCGTACGAGGTCGATCCCGATTTCGTCGAGGCGATCAACTTGCTGCTGATCGTCCACGCCGACCACGAGCAGAATTGCAGCACGTCGACCGTCCGCACGGTCGGTTCGGCCGACTCGAACTTGTTCGCGTCGATTTCGGCCGGCATCTGCGCCCTGTGGGGACCGCTGCATGGCGGGGCCAATCAGGCCTGCGTCGAAATGCTCGAAAACATCCAGGCCGACGGCGGCGACGTCACGAAATACGTCAACCTCGCCAAGAAAAAGGACAGTGGCTTCCGCCTGATGGGCTTCGGCCACCGCGTCTACAAGAACTACGACCCGCGGGCAACGATCATCCGCGACATGTGTCACCGGTTGCTCAAGAAGCAGCAAATCAATGACCCGATCTTCGAGATTGCCCAGCAACTCGAAGATGTCGCGCTGAACGACGAGTATTTCGTCGAGCGAAAGCTCTACCCCAACGTCGACTTCTACTCCGGCGTCATCTACCGCGCCATCGGCATTCCGTCCAACATGTTCACGGTCCTGTTCGCCATCGGCCGGCTGCCGGGCTGGATCGCCCACTATTACGAGATGATCCACTCGCCCGGCAAGAAGATCAACCGCCCACGGCAGATTTACACCGGTGCGACTACCCGCGACTATGTGCCGGTGGAGCAGCGGAAATAGCTGCCGAAGCCGGGAATCTTCGCGGCGCAACTTCAGGTTGAATGGCGACGCGGTAAACGGTGGCGCCAATGGTCCGCCGACCGGTTCTGACTATCTCGATCGCGACGATCACCCTTTGGTCGCTGCTTGCCCTTGGTGTCTGGATTTCGAGGGCGAATCGCGTGACCGTTCGCAACGACGGGCAAGCGCCGCTGGGCGATATCGAATTGATCGTAGAGAGCCACGCGACGGGCGATCGCGCGCTACGCAAGGAAATCCGGATTCTCAAGCCGGGTGATGCCGTGTCGTTCCGATTTCACGAACTGAATCCGACGGCAAAGCTTCGATTTCGAATCGGCGGAAAGACGTTCGTTTACGATGAGGATTTTGATCTGTGGGCCGGTGAGGGCTGGATTCTGGCCGTCGATTCGCATGGCGCAGTGAGTTCTCTATACGAAAGCACAGCGGCCGACTAGCTCTCTCTCATGTGGGGCCACCTTACGCGAATCGCGCCAATGCCACGATCTCCGCTCGCACGAGTCGCTCGACGAGTTCCCGCGCGCTTACTGGGTGGCGGAGCGGCGGAACTTGGACGGTCCATGTCCGTCGCCTGTTCGGCCAAGAAGGAAAATGGCAAGCGCGCAGCGGGCCGAGATGGGCAAACTACGCGTCGTGCCACGGGCTACTGCGGCGTGGCACCGCGCTGCTCGTCGACCGTGGCGATGGCCTCGCGGATTGCGGCGAACGGAACGGAGACGCGTCCAAATCGCGTTTCCAGCGACAGCGAAGACTCACCGGCCGCCAAGCCAAGCGACGCAGACGGCGGTGAATCCGAAAGCGGAAATAATTGCAGCCCTTTGGCGTTGGCGTCCAATCGGATCGCACGCAGCGCGCCCAATGCGATCGATTTGGCGTCCTCTCCCGCGATCGGCTCACTCAGGGCCAATTCCTGCTTCGCGTCGACGCGGCCCGCGATCAGCGATCCATCTCGCAACGTCACCGCCCAATCGCCGAGTTTGAGGTTTGTGGGCGGCATCGGATCGTCGATCGGCACGAGCCGCAACTCGCTGACCTTGTACGTCGTTTGATGTGCGCCGATGCCAAGATAGCGACTGTCCCCCAACCGCCAATCCGGCGTCACGGAAAGGCGTTGCGGTTCGCCTTGCCAAGCGAAAATCTGCTCGCCGTCGACGGAAAGCTGCACGCCGTCGCGCCGCACGCGAACCGCCATCTCTGCTTCCTCGCCAAGTTCCAAAAGCTTGCCCTTGTGCAGCGGCGCAAGGTGCGTCCGTTTGCCGTCAATCGTATCCAATCCCGAAAACGGCCCGCCGCCGATATCCGCAAACGCGCCGACCGCGACGTAACACGGCCGCCCAGCCACGACGACGCCGATGAACAACGAGTCGGCGACGGCCTTGCCGCGAATCTTGCGGCCGGAAATCGGCGTGACCTTCAGTTGCAACTCATATTCGGCCGGCGGCGCGAAGGGGATCTGCACGCGTGCGCGGTTCGACGGCGACGAAACGAGCGCCGCGCCTTGCCAATCCCACTTTCCGGCGATGGCGTCGCGCTCGAGGTCCACTTCCTTGAGCAAATCGACTGGCCGCCGCGATGCCGGGGGCGAAAGCACTTCGATCACCGCAAGCGGCACGCGGACATTGCCCCACGCCGCCGCGACGTCGATATGCGGCGTCGCGATCTTGCCGGCAAAGCGTTGATCGCCGGCTACGATGATATCGCGGCGCGGCCAAGCACGGGCAACGCCCGAGCCGGTCGGCAAACTAGCGAGCACCCTTCGCGCGCGTTGTCGCCGCTCCGCGTCCGCGTCGAGCTTCGCTTCGTCGAGCACTTCTCTCACCCGCGAACCAAGTCCGCGTAATTCGCGTTCGGCGCTCTCGCGCGTCGCCGCTTTGTCGTCGCCGAGCGCCGCGATCAGTTCGTCGACCTTTCGCTGCCATTCGGGCCGGCTGACGAATCCCGGCCTGAGGTCCGCGATTTTTTCCAGCGGGACGTCGAGCGTGCCGAACTCCGTGGCGATGCGAATGGAATCGGTCAACACAGGTCCGACAATCCGTCCGCCGTCGACGAGATCGATTTGCCAAGCCGGTAGATCGTCGGCATGCGCACGGCGTGCCGTCCAGAAAATCGCGACAAACGCCAGCGCGATCGTGGTGCAACAAAATGCCCGGCGCATAGCTCGCTCCCCAATCGAATTGCAGCAGAATCCCGGCCACGGGATCCCGGCGAACAAGATTAGAACCGGTCGCCCGTTGCGGCCTGCCCGTTGTGGCCGGTCTACGGACCGTACCACGCCCATTGTCCTGCCGTGGTGCCCGCTCCGCCAGTGTGCGGCCACCGTTCGCCCCGGCGAATTTCGCGAGTCGCCTTGCGCTGTGATGCTCCCGTAGAACCGCCGCCTCTGCGGCAGATGCATGTGCCGCGCAAGAAAAAACGCGGTTCCCGCAATGGCGAGAACCGCGTTTGGTTTGCATTCCGATCGGCCGGGAAACCGGGCCGTTCTGGAAGGAATCGACAACTCGTCGCCGCGAAGTGTTTGGCTATGGCCGACACTTCGGCGTGTTAGCCTGTTGCTCGGCGGCCAATTGCTGGGGGGCCTATTCGTCGGCGACCTTCGTGGCGTCGGCGATGATCGCAGCGATGGCCTTCTCGTTCAATCCGCCGGCCTTGACCGCGTGATTGGCCGTGACCGTCTTGTCGCGATAGACCATGACCGTCACGTCGGCGTCGGGATTGATGTTGAAGTTCTTCGACGCCTTTTCGGTCGTCAACGCCAGGGCGACGTTCGTCACCTCGTTCTTCTCGGCGAACTTCGCGATGTCTTCCTTCGCCTTGTCGGCGTCTTCCGCCACGATGTTGACGACGGACGTCAACTTGCTGTCTTTCTTTTCCGCGACGAGCTTGTCGAGCTTCTTGACCAGACTGGCCAAGTCGGCGGCGTTGTTCTTGGCGAACACCATCACCACCGGGCGATCGCCCAGCCGTCACGTGTAGCACAGCTTCTGTCCGACCTGGACGCCGTCTTCGGCGCCGGCGCATTTTTCGGTCGTGTACGTCGGCACGCCGTCGCCAACGGCGATGCCGCTGGAAAAGTCGGCGGCGTTGGCGCACGCCGTG
>JBBDYI010000114.1:0-5451 GCA_040901705.1 Pirellulales bacterium
CGATGACCGGCATCACACGGCGAAGTTCCTCGTCGGCGTCGACGGGCGTGCTATACGGCCGCGTGCTCTCGCCCCCAATGTCGATGATGTCGGCCCCGTCGTCGACCAGTCGCCGAGCATGGTCGATGGCGGCTTGCGCGGCGAAATACTGACCGCCGTCGGAAAAGCTGTCGGGCGTGCAGTTGACGATGCCCATCAACAGCGGCCGGTGAGCGAATTCGAGGCGGCGCGTGCGGAGTCGCCACGATGCGGAACGGTCAGGGAAGCGGTCGATTCGTTGATCGTTGCCAGCGGTCGTCATGCGGCGATTCCCGTGGCCTACGGCTTCGACACGGCAATGCGTAAATTGCGAAACCGATACTGTCCGCCGACGGGTATCTCGGCTTGCAGGCCGATGTAGCCTTCCTTCACCTTGATGCCGTCGGCCTTCCAGGCAGCTTTGCCGTTGATCGCAAGTTCGGCCTTCGTACCGGCGACGGTCAAGCGAAAGTGGTTCCACTCGCCGGGCTTGAACAGACCGGTGCTGGCGGCCTTGATATCCTTGGCGTCGCCTTCTTCGCCTTGCTTGAGATTGATTTGATACTTGGCCGGCCAGTTGCGGCCTTTGGGATAGGGCAGATCGAAGCGGACGAACACGCCAGAGTCGTACTCCTTCTCCTTGACCGGCTGGCATTCCCATTCGAGAACGAAATCGGCATATTTGGTGTTCGTGCGGACCATGCCGTTGCCGCCCTTGAGCAACAGCACGCCGCCGTCTTCGACCGTGGCTTCGCAATCCGTGACGGTCCAGCCGTCGAGCGTCTTGCCGTCGAACAGCGGCTTGAACTGCGGTTCCTCGCAGTGCCCGGTCGACGCGGCAACAAAGGCGAGCAGCGCGAACGTCGATGCGAACACGAAGAGCCGGTCAAGCGAAGCGACGCGATTGCGAAACATGGTCGGTGTCCTATCAAAAGAGGGATACGCGGCGGCAAGTTCCACAATTTCGCCCCGCCCGAGCGACGCGGTTGTCGTTCGCCGCGTTAACACACAATATCACGACAACGTATGCACGAGCTTGAAAGTTTGCCGCAAGTCCGATTCCACCGCAAGTATCGTGTGGCGTTCGTGCGAACCACGCTCATTTCGATGCACCGTCTTTCGCCCGCCCGATGGCGAAGTCCACCAACTCCTGGCAACGAAAAAAGCCCTGCCAGAAGTTGTGCCCCTGGCCTTTGGCGACGACAAGGGTCACGGCGTCGCCGGCATCGGCCGCTTTGTACTTCGCGACCAATTCCGCCGAATTCTGCGGCAGCGGCACGACCTTGTCGTCGTCGCCGTGAATGATGAACACCGGCGTCTTCGCCTTTGCCAGCACATCGATGCGCGCGATCGGATTATGTTTGGCCAGTGATTCGCGCAATTCTTGTTCGGTCATGCCATAGGCCGGCGCCGCTTTCTCCAGGCCGGGATACGTGGTCAGGTCGAAGACAGGATAAATTCCGGCAATTCCGGCGACCTTGTCGCTATTCGCGATCGCCCAACTGCTGACCCACAGTCCGCCGCGGCTGCGACCGAGCAAACACGGCCGCGCGGCGAACGCCCGCTTCTCGGTCAGTTCCGCGTAAAGTGCGATGAACAGCTTCTGCCCAGCCGGGCTGCCATATGCTTCGCCGCAGTCGATCCCCGCGACGGCGACGCCCGCGGCCAGAAACTGCTCGTGCATCCATTTCTCGGCCGCGTCGGGATACGCCGGTAGCGTCGGGGCATACAAAATCCACGGCTGAGGCTTCCGCCGCTTCTCTTCCGCGGGCCAAAGAATGAATGCCGGCCGCTTCTCCACCAGGAACGATTCGCCGGGCAGAATCAACTCCTTGACCGGCTTGGTTTCCGCCGCCGGCTCGTCGGCGATTGCCCGCGGCGCAGGCATCGTCGCAAAGATCATCGACGCCACGATCACGGGAAACGAACTCGCCGCGCGCTGGTTCGAAGTCATACTTTGTGTGTCCCTCGGAGTCTATTCTACAAAGAATCGCCGGGAAACTTTGCTGTAGGAGGCGAATCCTTTCGCCGAAAGAGCCGCCAACCAACACCTCGGCGAAAGGATTCGCCTCCTACAGCGCCAAGAACCAGATATTCTTTGTGGATGGCCTCTCGGTTCGAGAATCAAATTGACGCCGGCCGCGAGCGCCAGCCTTGATACATTACTGGCTGTCGGCGTAGATGGCGATGCGAAATCGATTTCCGTAGTCAGTATACTCACTCGACGCTACCGGCGCATCGGGCACCACGGCATTCCAACAAGTTGACAACCGGGGGCAGGCGCTTTGGGAAAGTGCATATTTGCCGATAGAATTCGACGTGCTCGAGAGCGGCCGTGCCGTTTGGCAGACGCGGAACCGCTGGGGTAGAATAGTTGGTGGCCGTCGGTGGCTCGGTTCTCGGAATATCGCTTCGGTGAATCATTTCGGAGCATCGACGTGCCTCACGTCTGGCGTTACAAATCTCGGTCTGCCGCTGCTACGCTTTCCTCTACGAGAGGTCAATCAACGATGCTTGCTATGTCGCCTGCTGTTCCGCGTATCCGCGATCGATTCCGGTTTCCGCGAATCGTCGCCGGCTTGGCGCTGCTTCAGATCGCCGTGGTTGTCGGTGTGATTGCCTTGAGCGGCGGCGCGCATGCCGAACCCGCCCGGCGGCGATCGGGCGACGTCCGCTACGAGCCGCCGAAGTCCGAGGACGGCGTGCCGGAGCAGTTTCGCCTCGCCACCCATTCGTTCCACTTCGCCGAGGAAACCCGCAGCCAGCCGAGCGACAAGGTCTATGCCTCGCGGGTGACGTTTCCCTCGCCCGTGACGACGGAATACGAAAGCAACAACACGGTCCATTGCGAGTATTTCCGTCCCACGAACGTCGCGGCGAACGAAAAGCTGCCGGGCGTCGTGGTGCTGCACATTCTCGGCGGCGATTTTCCGCTGTCGCGGCTGTTTTGCAACGCACTGGCCCAGCAGCGGTGCGCGGCGCTGTTCGTCAAGATGCCGTACTACGGTCCGCGGCGGCCGCAGGGCGTGTCGCGCCGGATGATCTCGGCCGACCCGAGCGAAACCGTGGCTGGGATGCGGCAGGCGATTCTCGATATCCGCCGGGCCCGCGCGTGGCTGGAAGGGCAGGACGAAATCGACGACGCGCAGCTCGGCGTGTTCGGCATCAGCCTGGGCGGCATCACGGCGGCTCTGGCCGGGACGCTCGAACCGCGGTTCACGAAAGTCTGTCCGATGCTCGCCGGGGGTGACATCGCCCAAGTGGCGTGGGAATCGCCGGAATTGGCCCGCGTCCGCCGCGAATGGGAACGCAAGGGCCAAAGCCGCGACGAGATCCAGAAGCTGCTGTTGACTATCGACCCGGTGACCTACGCGGCGAATCTCAAAGGCCGCAGCGTGCTGATGCTCAACGCCAGCCAAGACGAGGTGATTCCCCGCCCTTGCACCGACTCGCTGTGGGAGTCGTTCGGCCGGCCTCGGATCGTGTGGTACAACGCCGGGCACATTTCGGCGCTCCGCTACCTGCCGGAAGGGCTGAACGAGGTCTCGCATTTCTTCGCGCCGGCCAAGCGCAAGTGACGTGCGAGACAAGCGAGGTGGTCCGCGATCAACGTATCCTCGTCGTAGCACGGGACAGGTCGAACGCCCGGCAATCCGGCGGCGTCCTTGCGACAGGTTTCGGTTTGTCGTAGTCTGCTGGGGCTTCGAGAGGCGGTGGCAACGTGTTTTGTCTCGTTCTCGAATAACTTCAAGCAATCGCCCGAAAACTTGGAAGCTTGCAGCAGTCGCGGGCCGCTACTTGGGAATAGGCGAGTTCATTTTTTAACGCAGGAGACGCGGAGGTCGCGCAGAGGATCGCAGAGAAGAGAAAAGTTGCTGGGTTGGAATAATGCGGCGACGCCCGCGGTCCTTTGCCCGGCGAGAAACTCTGCGTCCCCTGCGCGACCTCCGCGTCCTCTGCGTTGAGAAGCGATCGAGTTATTCTTGGCTGTGGCCGGCGGCGACTCTAAGCATCCGCGTTGAATCAAAACGAACCAAGCCATGCTCGACCGCAAATTCATCGTCGAAAATGCCGATGCCGTGAAGCTCAATTGCGCCAACCGCGGCGTCGCGGCGGACATCGATCGCTTCTTGGCATTGGAAACGGACCGCAAGGACAAGCAAACCGAAGTCGAACAGCTCAACCAGCAGTCGAACGAGGTCAGCAAGTCGATCGGCAAGGCCAAAGACCCGGCCGAGCGCGAGAATCGCAAGGAAGAGGGCCGGCGGCTGCGCGAGGCGAAGGATAACGTGCAGCGGATTCTCGACGCGACCGTCGTCGAAATGGACGCGATTCGCGCCCAAATTCCGAACATGACGCATCCCGACGCCCCGGTCGGCGGCGGCGACGACGCCAACCGCGAAATCCGCCGCGGCAAGACGCCGGTTCGCTCGTTCGACTTCAAACCGCTGGATCATGTGCAGCTTGGCGAGAACTTGGGCCTGTTCGACCTGGAAGGCGGGGCCAAGGTCGCCGGACACGGCTTTTACTTTCTCAAGAACGACGCCGTGCTGCTGGAACTGGCCCTGCAACGGTTCGCCATCGAAACGCTGATCCGCGAAGGTTTTACGCCGACGATCACGCCGGACCTCGCCCGTAATGAAATCCTCCAAGGCATCGGCTTCATTCCCCGCGGGCCGGAGGCGCAGATTTACAGCGTCGAGAACACCGACCTGAGCCTCGTCGCCACGGCCGAAATCACCCTCGGCGGACTGTACAGCGACGAAATCCTCGAACCCGAACAACTGCCGATCAAGGTCTGTGGCATCAGTCACTGCTTTCGCACCGAGGCCGGCGCCCACGGCCGCGCCACTCGCGGGCTGTACCGAGTTCATCAGTTCACCAAGATCGAAATGTTCGCCTTCACCGCGCCGGAGGAAAGCGACGTCATGCTGGAATACTTGCGCGACTTGGAATGCTCGATCTTCGACGCCTTGGAGATTCCGTACCGCGTGATCGACACGGCCACGGGCGATCTCGGCGGACCGGCCTATCGCAAGTACGACCTGGAAGCCTGGATGCCCGGCCGCGGCGAGGCCGGCGAGTTCGGCGAAGTCACCAGCACATCGAACTGCACCGATTACCAGTCCCGCCGGCTGGGAATTCGCTTTAGAGCGAAAGGCGAGAAGGGCACGCACTTCGTCCACACGCTCAACGGGACGGCGATCGCCATCAGCCGAGCCATCATCGCGATCCTCGAAAACCACCAGCAAGCCGACGGCTCGATCGTCGTGCCAGAGGCATTGCGGGCCTGGGTTGGCAAAGATAGGCTGATCGGGCAATAGTCACCCGCAGCGATGCCCGATCGTCGCAGGACTCGCTCAAAAAAGGTTCCTGACACGAATGGCACTTCCTGAGTCGTAAGTTGTTGCGGTGATTTGATATAGGCGCAAA
>JBBDYI010000115.1:0-5436 GCA_040901705.1 Pirellulales bacterium
CATCTCAAGCCGTTCGCCGGCAAGCTCAATCCACGGGTAAATCACCTCCTACCGCTCGCCTTACGGCGTAATCGCCTTGAAGAAGTTTCGCACCGGCTGGCCGGGGACGTAGACCTTGGTGCTAACGACGACGGGCCGACCGGCGGCATAAACCATCGGAGCCGGCGCGGCGTAAACCGGCGCACCGACGACCGGGCTGTACGCGATAACCGGAGTCCCGTAAGCAACCGCCGGACTGTAGGCAACGACCGGCCGGGCCGCGCGGACGATGGTTGGTCGATACGCGATCACCGGGGCCGGCGCGACCGCAACGGGCGCCGGTGCGTAGTACGTGATTTGCGGCACTGCCGCCGGAGCGTAATACGTCGCTTGTGCAACCGGCGCTGCAGCACCGTAGTAGACCGTTTGTCCGCCATACACAGGACCGACGAGCGGCGTGTAAACGGGCGCCACGACCACGTCATTGGCCGCGGCCACGCCGGCGCCAAGGGCGAACAAGACGCACGCAGTTGTCAAAAGTCGCTTCATCACTCACCTCTCGGGTCTAGAGGGCGGCGACGCGAGTGCGCCGTCGCATGGTTGCTTGCTCGATTCCAATGCTCGATGCGAAATCTTCGGGTGCGCGATCGTTGAACTCGGGGCGGGGACGGACGCTCGGCGCGATCGCGCGACACCGTCGCCCGCCAACAGCAACTCTATCCGCGCGTCGCCGGTGATTCAAGGAACCGTCGCGGTGCATTTGTCGATCGGGCAAAAGTTTGGCCTGCGCAATCGCTCCAGAGCGCCCAAACCCCGTAGGCGGCAAAACTCGTTCGCGTATTGCGGCTTGGTCGGCCTGTGATGATCGGACACGGGAGCAAAAAACGGGCCAGGCTGCGGCTACTCTATTGGTACGTTCGGCCAAGCGAATTCGGTCGAGACCAAAACAAAATCTCGCCGGTGCGCCGCGAAGCCACTTTCAACAATGCAAACCGTGCCACGTTGCCGCTGTCGGTAGCTTGCTGAGTCACCGAAGGCTGCCGCCTTTGATGTCGAGCAACTGCGTATTGGAAACCGAATCGCCCCACGTGGAATGCTGGTCGAACCGCCACACGACGCGTTTCTCCTTCGGCTCGATTTCGACCAACAGCGGCTGGCCCTCTCCGGCGTGGCAATTGCCGATGACGTAGTTGCCGTTGGGCAGCACTTCGAGCGTCGTGACCCAGGCCAGCACTACGTCCGGCAGGTCGGTCTGCTGCAACCGCCACACGATCTCCTTGTCCGGCGTCACTTCGACGACGCCGTGACCGTTGCCCGTCGAGATCAGCGTGTTGCCGCTGCTCAGCCGCACCGCCGCGAACGTCTGGTTGCCCCAAGCCTTCGCGCCATGTCCATCGGCCGGTTTGCGGTCGAACAACGGCACGTCGTACTTCCAGACGGTTTTCCCGCTTTCGTCGTACTCGCGGACCGCTCCGTCGCCTTCGTGGCAAACCAGATAGTGGCCGTTCTCCAGCTTGCGCACCAACCGCGTGTCGCGATGCGGATGCGGATGATCGACCTTGAGCTTGATCTCCTTGAGCAATTTGCCGTCGCGGTCGACTTCGATGATTCGCGCCGGCCCCGATTCGGCGATCATCACGCGCCCAGCCGCCAATGGCTGGAACGAATGAACCTCGACCGGCTTTCCGGCGTTGCCGTTACTGGTCGCTGAGTCGTAACTCCACACGACCTTCTTCGTCGCGGGATCGATCTCCGCGACCTTCGCGCCGCCCTGCTGGACCATGATGTGCCCGTCGGCCAGCACGTGCAGATCGTGAATCGCGCCCCACGGCATTTCCCATTCGACTTTTTCGTCCTCGCCGACGATCGCCAACTTGCCGTTGCCTTGCACGACAAGTCGATGCGCGGCCATCGCTGGACTGGCGATGAGGCCGACGGCGAAGGCAAGCGCGACGGTCGCGATAAGTGAAATCCGATGCACGGTGGAATCTCCGCGGGTTCATTGCGTGTAACAATCGAGACAAAATGGCAACCGCGTTGTCGCGCTGCGCTACCGCACCAACTTCATTGTCCTCATCCACTCCTCGCACCGCAGCGGCCACGTCGTACATGGCTGCTCGGTCCGCCGCAAACCAAATCCATGCCCGCCGGTCGCATAGCCGTGCAACTCCGCCGGCACGCCAACTTGCTTGAGCCGCATAAACAACAGCAAGCTATTCTCGATTCGCACGCCGTCGTCGTAAGCGTGAGCGAAGAACATCGGCGGAGCCTTGTCGGTCACCCGGATGTCGTCGCGCAGCCGTTCGTTATCTTTCGTCGCGAAGCCCGCCGCGTAAACGAGCACCGCGAAGTCAGGCCGCGACGAAACGTCGTCGACTGCATCCTGCCGCTCGTAGGTCCGCGACTGAGCCAGCGCCGCCCGCGCTGCCGTCTCGCCGCCAGCCGAAAACCCGAGAATGCCGATCCGCTGCGAATCGATCTTCCACTCTTCCGCCTTCGAGCGGACGAGGCTCATCGCCCGCTGCGCATCCTGCACGGCGGCTTGCGAACGGTTGTCCGGATCGCGAAACGGCACACGATATTTGAGCACGATGCCCGTCGTGCCGATCGTATTGAGCCACTGGGCAACTTCCGTTCCCTCAAGATCGTATGCCAGGATGTGATGACCGCCGCCGGGGCAGATTACGACCGCCGCGCCGTTATTCTTGTCGGCCGGCGGCGAGAAGACTTGGATTGTCGGGACCGAGACGTTGCCGATCCGCGCCACACGCTTGCCGGCGATGAGTTGGTCGGTCGGCTTGGTCATGTCGCGTTCAGCGTCGAGCTGCGCCGTATCGCCCGGCGCTCGGCCACCCGGCCAAATCTCGATCGCCTCCGGTTCGTCGGCAGCGGCGGCTAACGACATCGCGACGAGGACGCACGCCGACAGCGCTGCGACGAGCCGCAGACTAGCGCCACTAGAGAAGGAAGAATTGACGAACTGGCGACACATGGTTTCCTCCGCACGGTTAACGCTTGGGGTTCTTCCGACCTTGAGCAAGTTCCTGAGGATGCGAATGAAACACGGCGATACAGAGAAGACAGGCCAAATAAGTAGCGCCAGCGAATTCTCCCTGACTCCATACTACTAATCTGCGACTTTTTGCTCGCTTGCGCAAAATTGGGCTGGTTCGATTTAACGCAGAGGACGCAGGGGACGCGGAGTGAGCGGAGAGAGGACTTTGAGTCTGAATAGCGGGCAACTGTCTTTACGCGACACGCGGCCGGCGCTGGCAAGGTGATGCACTGCATGGAGCCAATTGCATTTCCTCTGCGCTGCCTCTGCGTCCCTCGCGTCCTCTGCGTTTAAGTAATCAGCACGTTTTTACGGTTGCGGCCAACGGCTGCTCCAAGCCTCCATATTTCAACATGAATTGACGCAGCCCTTTGATTGCGACGATCGACTGCTCTGCGTCGATCCGAAAGTGCAACTTATAGAAACACGGCGAACGTCACGATCACGAACAACGGCACCAGAATGCCGATCGAGTAAACCATATAGCCAAAAAAACTCGGCATCCGCACGCCGCTTTCCTCGGCGATCGCTTTGACCATGAAGTTCGGGCCATTGCCGATGTAGCTGTTCGCGCCCATGAACACCGCGCCACACGAAATCGCCGCCATCACCTCGCTTGCCCGCGGGCCGGATTCGAGCAGCGTCGCCAAATAGCGGCCATCGGGCGCGATGCCGTGCAATCCGGCGGCCGTCGCGGCAAACGTCATATACGTCGGCGCGTTGTCCAAGAAGCTCGACAGCACGCCGGTTGCCCAAAAAAAATGTGCCGGCGAAGTAACGCCCAACTCCGCGCCGCGAGCATTGAGAATCTGCAGCGCCGGCACCATCGTCACGAAAATACCGGCAAACAGCACGGCCACTTCAATGATCGGACCGAGCGTGAAATGGTTCTGCCGGCGGATTTCCGCGGAAGTCGTCAACACGGCCCCGGCCGTCAGCGCGATCATCGCCCCTTCCTGCCAGCCGAACGGCCACTTTTCGCCGCCATTGCCCAGACCGCTGCCCGCGGCGTAAACCGTCAGCACGAGTCCGGCCAAGAACAGAAAGTTCGTCAGCCCGCGAATCCGTAGCGGCTCGTGCTTGAGCACCTCTTCGAGCTGCGAACCGGGGCGTTCGGCTTCCTCGCGGTTGAAAACGTATTGATCCCACACGTTGAATAGCACCAGCAGCACCCCGTTGACGAGCAGCCATTCGCGCCAAAGCTGGAACGTCCACTCGAAGGGGATGCCCCGCAAGAAGCCCATAAACAGCGGCGGATCGCCCAGCGGCGTCAATAGTCCGCCGCAGTTCGAGACGATGAAAATGAAAAACACGACGACGTGGACCTTGCGCTGCCGCGGCGCGTTCGCCCGCAGCAGCGGCCGAATCAGCAGCATCGACGCGCCCGTCGTACCGACGAAACTGGCGATCGCGGCGCCGATGGCGAGAATCAGCGTGTTGATGAGCGGCGTGCCGGACAGCGATCCTTGCACGTAAATGCCGCCGGAGATTACGTACAAACTCCCCAACAGCACGATGAACGAGCCGTATTCGAGCAGGCTTTCCAGCAGGGCGTGCTGCCCGGCTCCGCCTAACGAAAGCAAATAGACCGCCATGGGCGCGGCGAGCACCGCGGCGATGATCCCCTTGTTCTTGTTATGCTCCCACCAGTGCGTGGCCACCAGCGGCAGCACGGCGATCGCCAGCAGCAACAGCGCGAACGGAGTGACCGTCGCAACGTGTAGCTGCTTGCCAAGCGAGACGCCGCCATGCGATTCGCTGGCAACCGCCGCCGACGGCAGCAACATCGCCGCCAGTACACCCGCCAGGGCAAGCGACGCCAGTCGAAGCCACGCAACGCCATTGGCCGAACGCGACGTGGAAATAACGGTCGGCAAAGACAGGCCGGTGCGAGGCCGATGCGGCCCGTCCATCATCAAGGGCACGTGCGGTTCCTCTTTCTTCGTTCTTTCGTTAGCTCGGTGCCGCGAAAAACACGAGCGATGCTCCGCCGGCAAACCGCTCGACCGCGCGGCCATCGATTCGACCGCCAGGTTGTACGAATTCCTCGCGGCAAATCGGAAGCCATAAGCCGCTGTAATTTAGCCTAACGCCGCCGCCGCGGAAAGCCGCCCCGGACCGTCCGCCGCAAATATTTCGGCGTTCGCCGCGCGTCCGGCGAGTCCGCGCGATCCATTGCCGAGATTCCAGCGACTGGCCTCCGGAGGGGCTTTTCGCCGCGGTGGGCTTGTGGGTAGAACAAAAAATGAACCTTGAGCGTTGCGTCGAAACATGACGCATCCTCCGTGACCAAGACATTGCGAACGGGTTCACTGGGCTAGGCCGTGTGTCAGCACGCCTAGCCCTCTTTTTTCAACGGCCCGCTTTTGGGCTAGGATGAGTTGGCGTAGCGTGCTTCGAGT
>JBBDYI010000116.1:0-5405 GCA_040901705.1 Pirellulales bacterium
TTTCAGCGATCATCCTAATTGTCGCTAAAGGGCAGAGCTAATTGACGCCGAACAAATGACGCACTCGCCACCGAAATCCCCCAATAACCACCAACCACCCCCTTGAAATCAAACACAGCCGCTTTGCGGTTCATCGCTCGTAGGGTTGCGGCCAGCTGCCGCGCTAGGGCCTCTGCGTTAAGGGACGAACCAATCCAGATTTGCGCGAAAGAGCACGAAACGGCGAATTCGTAGTATGGGCATGTGGAGGCGTGGGAACGGAGTGGCCTGGTTTTTGGTGGAAACTGGGCTGGGGATTTGGTATGTTCGCGGTTCGTGCGATGCAACGTGATTTGATGGAATGCCGATCGAGTAGCCCGTTGAGGTCGCTTGGCGCGGCGGCGCTTTGCGGTGGCGCTTTGCGGAGGCGGTTTGCGCCGGGTCGAGCGAGGGCGCGCGACCGAACCACCCGGACGAGGGAATTTGTGAGCATTACTCGCGTTTTTTTCGGAGCGAGCCGGTTTTCCGTGAATTTGTCGGATTTTTCTTGATAAAGCGCGCCCGCCGCCAGGCCGGTGCGGCTTGGGTTCTGTTGAGAATGGTTGGTGTTTTGGCCGCTTTGCCTGACCTACCGCCTGTCCGTTAACCATTGCCCCGGATGTCCATGCGTCACGCACCGATCGATCCCAAACTGTTCGTCGATAACCGCCGCCGGCTGGCCGAGATGCTGCCGCCTAACTCCATTGCGGTGGCGAACGCCAACGACGTGCTGCCGACCAATGCCGACGGCACGCTGCCGCTGCATCCGAGCGCGGATTTGTTCTATTTGACCGGGGTCGAGCAGGAGGAATCAATTCTCGTGCTGGCGCCGACCGCGGCGGAGGAGAAGCATCGCGAGATTCTCTTTTTGCGCGAGCCGAACGAGCAACTCAAGACGTGGGAAGGGCACAAGCTGGGCAAGGACGAGGCGACGAAGGTTTCCGGCGTGACGACGGTCAAGTGGCTGGGCGAATTTCGCACGATCTTTCGCCAGTTGATGTGCGAAGCGGAGCGTGTGTTTCTCAACAGCAACGAACACGCGCGGGCGAGTTGCGATGTGGAGACCCGCGACGAGCGGTTCGTGGCCGAGTGCCGCCGCCGCTTTCCGCTGCACGAGTATCATCGTCTGGCACCGTTGCTGCATCGGTTGCGGTTGGTGAAGTCGCCGGCCGAAGTGGAACTGCTCAAGCGGGCGATCGCCATTACGGCGGACGGATTTCGCCGGGTGCTGGGGTTTGTGCGGCCCGACGTGAACGAGTGTGAGGTCGAGGCGGAGTTCATTCACGAGTTCACGCGGCAGCGGGCCAAGTTCGCTTATACGCCGATCGTGGCCAGCGGGGCGAACGCTTGCGCGTTGCATTACATCGCCAACGACCAGCCGTGCCAGGACGGCGACTTGCTGCTGCTCGACGTGGGGGCGAGCTACGCCAATTACAACGCCGATCTGACGCGGACGATTCCCGTCAATGGCCGCTTCACCAAGCGGCAGCGCGACGTGTACGACGCCGTGCTCCGCGTGATGCGGGCGTCGATCGCCGGGGCGGTCGTGGGCAAGGTCAATCGCGATTGGCGGCGCGAGGCGCAGGCGATGATGAACGACGAACTGCTGCGGCTGGGCTTGCTGGCCGAGGACGACCTCGCCAAGCCGCACGACGCGGACGAGCCGGCGTGCCGCAAGTATTTCATGCACGGGCTGGGGCATCCGCTGGGGCTGGACGTTCACGACGTCGGTTCGCCGCACGCTCCGTTCGAGCCGGGCTGGGTGATCACCGTCGAGCCTGGCATTTACATTCCCGACGAAGGATTTGGCGTGCGGATTGAGAACGACGTTTTGATCACCGCCGATGGTCCGGTCGATTTGATGGCCGGTATTCCGGTCGAGGCCGAGGAAATCGAGACGCTGATGCGATCGAAGCGCTGATTTCGGGGGCGAACCGCGCGGCGCCACCGCGTCGGTCGCCGAGTTGGCGAACTTCGAAACCGCCCCGTTTACCGCCGACCTGGCTTACCTTCGTTTCTCGCATGATGTTCACCGGAGCGGAAATCGTCGCGGAACTGACTTCGCTCGGCGCGACCGACGTGGTTTGGCTGCCGGACTCTGAAATCGGGCCGTGGGAGTCGGCGCTGGTTGCGGCGGCGGACTTGCGGCTGATCCGCGTTTGCCGCGAGGGCGAGGCTTGGCCGTTGGCCGCCGGGCTGCACTTGGGCGGACGCCGGCCGGTCGTCGTGATGCAAACCACGGGGCTGTTCGAGTCGGGCGATGCGATGAGAAACGTGCTATTCGATCTGAAGTTGCCGCTGCTGGCCATCGTCGGACATCGCAGCTATCTCGTGCCCGACTCGCCCGACACGGCATGCCATTTCGCCGAGCCGATTCTGCGGGCCTGGGGCATCGATTATCGGCTGATTGCGTCGGCCGCCGACAAGCCGACGCTCGCCGAGCACTTGCGCGGTTGCATTTCCGCCAACAAGCCGGGCGTTGTGCTGATGGCCGAGGGGAGAATGTGATGGGCACGAACGCACCGGCCATGCCGCTGATCTCGGCGCTCGAGGCGCTCCGCGACGTTCGCGGAGATCGGGCCGTTATTACGTCGATGGGATCGGCTCGCGAATGGCCGCGGATTTCGCAGCATCCGCTCGATTTTCATTACATCCCGTCGACGATGGGCGGCGTGATTCCGTTGGGCGTGGGATTGGCGCTGGCTCGCCCGGAGCGGGAATTCGTCGTGCTTTGCGGCGACGGCTCGCTGCTGATGAATCTCGGCACGCTCGTCACGGTAGCGGCGAGCGGTGCGGCGAATCTAGCGATCGTGCTGCTTAACAACTCGGTCTACGAAGTCACCGGTGGCCAGGCTACCGCGGGGGCTTCGGCGAACGTAGACTTCGGCCGCGTGGCGGAAGACTGCGGCATTCGCACGGTGCGGGCGTTCGACGACGCCGACATCTGGCGAGCGGAAGCGGCGGCGACGCTGGGCCTTGCCGGCCCGCGTTTTATCGAGCTATCGGTGGCGGCGGTGACGGACGACTACCGCCTGGAATCGCCGGGCGCGGTCGGGCCACGACTGGCGGCGTTTCGGCAGGCACTTGCCGCGTCTGCGACGTCGGGCGGCGGCGGCTGATGCAGCTACAGTTTGAAGTTGAACGTCTGGCGCAGGAACCACCAGAACCGCTGCGCCGCGGTCTGCGAGACGACGGTGATCTTGGCCTCGCCCTTGAGGCCGACCCGCAAGTGGGGCGCGAAGTCGGTAGCGAGCCGCTGGGAAACAGCCTGGTACGTGGTGCTCTGCGGCTTTTCCAGGCCGAGTTCCGTCGTTTCCGTGGCGATCGAACCGCCGGTCTTGCTGGAGAGCCGCCGCGGCACGGCCTTGAGCGGATCGGTGTCGACCTCGCGAATTTGCGTGTCGACGTCGGTGAGCGGGAACTCTTCGAGCCGGATTTTGGCCTTCTGTTCCGGAGCGACAAACTCGATGTCGGTCTGATCGATGAAAATCACCGCCTCCCACAGGTCCGGTTCGCCGACCTGACACACTTCGTACTTGGCCTGCACCATCGCGTTTTCGTTGTGTTTGTCGAAGATCGTGCCCGACATGCTGGGCAGTCCGCCGTCGACGCGAGCGCGTCCGGGGAGGGAAGGCGGCGGCAGCACGACGCCGGCGACCGGCGCGCGGAGGGTGAGCGCTTGCAATTCTTGTCGGTGTTCGGCCACCACTTTCTCTGCGTCGCGAAGTTTATTCGCGGCGCGTGGAATGTCGCGGTCCGCCTCGGGATCGGTCGCGGCGCGAAATCGCAAATCGTCCAACTGCGAAATGGCCAGGTCGCGTTCGAAGATGGATTCCTCCAACTGCAATTCCAATTCCTTGTTCCGCAGCACGGCGATGGCTTCGCCCTTGGCGACTCGTTCCCCCGGCCATTTTATGATCTTGGCCAGTTCGCCGCCGTATTCGGCCACGACGGGCCGGCCCTCGAACGGACGGACGTCCACCGTTCCCATCACGCGGTGCGGCAACGGCAGGTACAACAGCAATCCGACTACGCCAGCCACCACGGCCAGCGTCGCATAGAAACGAGGCTTTTTCACGCGATCGATCCTCCCGGGAATGTAGAAGAACTTCCCGACCTTCCACGCGGGCACGCCGACGAGTCCGACCAGCGACATCATGCCGATCGCGTAGCCGACGATTTCCAAGTGGTACGGCTTGAAAATGTGATACAGGAAAAACAAGATCGAAAACAGGATGAACCAGCGGTAGCAAACCGCCGCGATCGTATAGGCGATGAAGAAGATCTTGTTGCGTTTGGGCAGGAAGGGGTCTTCGGGTTCTTCCAGACCCAGGCAAATCTTGCCCAGCCAGGTGCTGAGAATCTTGGTCGATTTCTGCCGCAGGTTCGGAATCTCGACGATGTCGGCGAGGATGTAATAGCCGTCGTAACGCAACAGCGGATTGGCGTTGAACACGACCGTGCTGACCGAACAGACGAACATCGTGGAGAGCGCGAGATTGTTGAGCAGGCCAGGCGTCGTGTTCCACCAGATGAACGTGCAGACCGAGGCGATGAACAGCTCGACGTACATGCCGGCCGCGCCGATCATCGCCCGCCGCCACTTGCTGGGCAGCATCCACGAGTCGGACACGTTGCAATACAAGCACGGAGTGAGGACGAGGATCATCACGCCGAGTTCGTGGCATTCTCCGCCGAAATGTTTACAGGAGAGGCCGTGGCCGAATTCGTGGCAGATTTTGGTCAGCATCAGGGTGAGGCCGATCCAGAACCAGTTTTGCGGTCCGAAGAACTGATGGAACGACGGCAGCTTCGACTGAAAGATGTCGAACTGCGCCGCCACGAGCAACAGCGCGGACAGGCACGTGGCGAACCACACGAAGATGCCGAATTTGCTGAAGCAGAAGCGGACCTTCGGCTCCATCCAGTTGAGCAACCGTTCGGGGTCGACGCCCTTGAAGCGGATCGCCAGGACGTTGGTGAACTTGCCGAGGAACTCCTTCCGCTTGCGCTCGTCGCGGCGCTTCTTGAGCTGCACGCCTTGTCCCGGCGCGCCGGTGATGACCAGCCCGCTGCGATGGAGCATGCCGATGAACTGTTGCAGTTCTTCGACGGTGATTTTCTGGGGCGGGAATTCCTTCTCGAACTGATCCTTGACGTCGTCGAGGCTCGACTCGCCGTCGAGCATGTTGAGAATCGCGAACTCTTCTTCCTGAAAGCGGAAGTAGTTCAGCCCGACGGGTTCCTTGACGACCCAATACGCGCGGCCCTGATACCGATGCAAGCGCGCGGAGAGGTCCGGCCGCTTGCGGATAGGCAACTTCCGTGCGGCGCTGGAAACCAGAGATTCGGCGAGTGTGGCCAAGGGTCAGGGGGGGCCAAGGGTC
>JBBDYI010000117.1:0-34350 GCA_040901705.1 Pirellulales bacterium
ACCCCCCTATTGTTAACACAACCAACAGCAGCGCGCAAAGTGCGACATGCGCCCGCCGTCCCGAGGGCGATGCACTCTCGGCTTGCCAATGCCCGCGTGGCGTTGCTATGCTGTAGCCTTCACGCCGCGCTGGCGATTTCCTCCTTCCACCGGCGCACGCCCACCATGTCCCGCCGCAGCCGAGCACGCGAAGTCGCCCTGCAAGTTCTTTACCAGGACGACCTCAACCCCGTCGAAGGCCGCGACCCGGCCGGCGAGTTTCTTGCGCAGCGGCTTCGCTACGCGGAACTCATCGAGTTCGCTCGTACGCTCGTCTCGGGCGTGCGCCGGCATCGCGACGAGCTCGACGCCCTGCTGGAAGCCACGGCCGACAATTGGAGCCTCTCCCGCATGGCCGCGACCGACCGCAACGTGCTGCGGCTCGGCGCGTTCGAGATTCTTCACTTCGACACGCCAGAGCGGGTCGCGATCAACGAAGCCGTCGAATTGGCCAAACGCTACGGCAGCCGCCAATCGGCCCAATTCGTCAACGGCATCCTCGACCGGCTGTTGCACAAGAGTCGGGGTTAGCAGCCGCTCTGCGAAGTCGCTCACTGCACCGCCGTAGGACGGATTCGATGTCCGTCCCACGACGATCACTTCACTTGGATGGATTGACTCGGCAGTGTTCTCGATCCCTCCGAACCTCGAATCCCGAACCCCGCGCCCCGTTAATACGCTTTTTGCACTTCGACGCCGCCTGGCTTGTTTTCGTAGAGTTGCTTGAGATTCTTTCGCTGTTCTTCGATGATCGCGTTGTTGCCGCCGCGGAGCCCTTCGAGCAGTTCGACTTCGGCGTCTTGTTGGCCGCCTTGCTGCTGTCCTGGCTGTTTGGCTGGGGCGGGCGTGGCGGCGGCTGGGACTGGGGGTGGGCCGAGTTCTGTTTTGCCGCGGTAGAAGGCGTACCTTCGCTCGTCGACTTGGGCGATCACCGTCGACGTTCCGGCGATGTTGTCGGAAACGAACACGCCGCGGAGGTCCGTGGCGCCGCTGTTGAAGTCGTCGTTGCGCGAGCCGATCACTTTGACGTGCGCGTCGCTGACGTAATTGTCCTTCGTGACGTCCTTGACCGTCGTTCGCACGCGGCCCGAGGCGGCGTCTTCTTGGACTTCGACTTCCAGCGGCGAAACGACCGCCAGCCCGCTGGTGTACAAATTCTCGCCGCGGCACACGACCAGATACGCCCCTTCATCCTTGAGCGGCAGACTCAACACGTGCTCGCGGTCGCGATAGTCCTTGCCGTCGCCGAGCTTCTCTTTCGCTTCGTGATACGGACGGATGCCGGCCAGGTTGATCGCTGTGATCTCGCCCAAGTTCCGCCGCAGCAGACTGAACTTCATCAGGTCGATGCGATACACCATCACTTCACAGTCGGCCACGTTGCGGAACGCCAGCTTGATTTCGGCCTGCTTGCCGGGCCGGATCGTCGTGATCTCCGGCAGCTTGATCTCCTTGCGGGCGAAATACTCGATCGCCTGCGCCGCGTCGGCGAAGCGTTCTTTCACCCGCGTGTACTCGGCGATCGCTTCGGCCGCCTTGCCCAGGCTGTGGTACACCTGGCCCATGATGTAGATCGCGCGGTCCTTGTTCGCGCTCTCCACCTCGCGGCCGGTGGTCTTGTCGATCCGTTTGGCGTCGGCCACCTTCTGGCACATCGCCAGCGCGGCCTCGTGGTCGTGCTCGGCGAAGTGGCAGTAGCCGATCAAGTACCAGTAGCTATCGAGGTAATCGCTCTTCGGATACCGCCGCGCATAGGCTTCGCAGGCGGCGATGGCCGGCTTGTACGCCTTGAGATCCAACAGCGCGTTGGCCGCCGAGAACGACGCTTGATCGGCCGCCGGGTCTTCCGGATACATCGTCAAGAAGCCATCGAGCATCGCGTGGGCGTGGCGAATCAGATCGACGCGCGTGATCTTCGTCTCGCGCAGCTTCTCATCGGCCGCGGCTTGCTCGGCCTTGCCGTAAACCTGCTGGGCGAGCGCATACGACGCCACGGCCGCATAACTTTCGGCCGGGTATTCGAGCAGCAGCCGCCGCATCACGTCGACGCTGCGGACGAACTCGCCCTGACCGTCGAGGAATCCCGCCACGCCGCTTTCGCGCGAAAAACTGCTCTCGACCGTCGCCCGGAAGATAAGGTACGCCCGTTCGTATTCGCCCATGTCGTGATAGGCCGCCCCGACTTTGACGATCTTGTCGAACGGAATCTCCAGTTCCGGCGACTTCTCCTTGACGATCTCGAAATACTTGACCACGCCGCTGGCCGGGCCGCGCTCCAAGTGTACGTCGAGTAACATGCGGGCCGATTCCTTGTAGACGTCGGCCTTGAGATTCCAGTTGGCCATCAACTCGGCCAGATGTTTGCCGGCCGCCGCGTAGTCGTGCTTCTCGAAGTGCCGCTTGCCGAGTTCGTACAACTCTTGCGGCGAGAGTCGATACGCATCGCCGCTCGGCTTGCCCAGCGGCAAAACGGCCAGCTTGTTGACGCCGGCCGCCGCAAGCTGATCGGGCCGGTAAGCGTCGCGGACCACGGTCGGCGCGGCTTGATAACTGCCCGACAGATAGCCGTAGATGTCGTATTGGATCGGCTCGACGTACCGCCGGCTGCCGACGTAGAACGTGATCGCGCCGGGCGAAATCTCATACCGCTCGAAGCCGCCGCGGACCGAGTTTTCGACCACGCTCGCGCCGCTGGGCAGCGGTTCAGTGACGACGAGATATTCGAGCTGCTCTTCCGGCACGTTGCCGGGCACGTTCTGCCGCCACAGGTTCAACTCCACGTGGCCACGCGCTCCGACCGGCAGTTCGGCCAGCGTATTGCGGAACGGCGTGTACTGTCCTTCCAGGACGCCGAAGCCGCGGGGAATCTCCTTGCCGTCAAGCTCCAGCGGGGCCGGCTCGTAAAAGCGTTGGACGACCCAATCTTGCGTCGTCGAGGCCAGCTTGTCGGCCGGCACGAAGCCGCCGAGCACCGCTTGATACGTGTACTCGCCGCGGCCGCGGATGACGAAGTTGATCCGCTGCTTGCCCTTTTTGAGCAGGTTCGCCGCCACGTCGATCGTCTGTGTGGCCGTCGTGTCGTCGACCACGACTGTCTTGGCCTTCACGTCATTGACGAAGATGTCCAATTCGTACTTCTCCGCCTTGACGCGGTTCTTGGCGTTCCACTCGCACAGCGCCAGCATCGCCGGGCCGGTCGCCTTGTCGGGCGACCAGCGATGGCCGGCCCGATGCGCCATCAGCCAATCGACCTGCTCCTTGAGCTTCGTCGAATCCGGCGTCGTGCGCATCAGCGCCAATGCGTACAGCGCCCGCGTTTCGGCCGAGGCATGCGTCCACGGCAGCGACGCGTGTGCCACTGGCTCTGCCAGTGCCGCACCGGGTGCCACTGGCTTAGCCAGTGCCGCGTCGAGATTCCGCTCAGCCACGACTTTCAAGAGGTCGTCGGCCATCGGCTTGCGGTCCATTTCGGCCAGCGCCAGCGCCACGTGCAACAGCGCGCTCGTGGAGAGTGCCGGCCGATTGCGGTGCAGCCGATTCGCCAGCGCAAAGTCATCCCGTCCCGCCGTGGCCAGTGCGTGCAGCAGAATCGCCTTGCTCTCGTAATCGTCGTCGCGCGTCTTGGCAATTTCGCCGGCCAGATAATTACACGCCTTGTCGAAACCATCGTCCGGCACGCGATATCCGGCCTTCCGCGCCAGCGCGAGCGCCCACACCACGCGGGCCGACGTGTAACGGTGACTGGCCGTCCCCTTCTCGCCGGTCCAACTCCAACCGCCGTCGTCATTCTGCGCCGCGACCAGCAGCGACACCGTCGAACGCAGCCGCGTGTCGAGCGATTGCACGGTCGTCGCCGCGTTGTCATCGCCGCCAAGCAGCTTCACAAGCGCGATCGCCGCGAGCGCGTCGCTCGTCGCCGTGTCGAGGCTCGAAGCCAGCCGCACGTTGTCGATCTGACAGATCGGCGCGGGACCAAACAGCACGTCGACCAGACTCCGCTCGACCGTCGGGCCAAGCAGAATCTGCAAACTCCGGGCGTCGTCGGAAACGTTGGCCGGCGCTTCGACCCAGGCCGTCGTATCGGCCGCAGCCGAACCGCCGGCGATGTTGTAGACCGGCAAGCCAAACGGCCGAATCGGCAAGCGGCGGCGAACCACGTCACTCTGGCCGTCGGCTTCGACGGTCAGCTCGAACAAGATTTCATCCGTGGGTGGCACTGGCTCCGCCAGTGCGGATCGGCGAATCGTCCGCTCGAACGACAGTTTCTCGATCCCCTGCTTCGCCACGTCGATCGTCTTCGTGGCCACGTCGCTCACACCGCCAATCGTGGTCTTGAGCGTGACCTTGAGCGTGACCTTGTCGATGGCGTGGTTGTGCACCGAAGCGGCGATCTCGGCCTTGTCGCCATCAGTAAACGCCAGCGGCAGCTTGAGTTCACCAAACAGATCCTTCTTCACGGCCAGCGCCGCATCGGCCTCGCCGCACAGCGTCTCCTTCGTCGCCCCCTTGGCCAGCAACTTCCAAGCCGTCGACCGATCGGGCAGCGTCACCGCCACGGTCGCCTTGCCGTCCTTGTCCGTAACGACCGACGGGTTCCAATACCCGGTCTCCTGAATAACAAGCTGCGGCAACATCATCGCCCCGGCGTCGGCGAGCCGCTCACCCATCGCCGTCTGCTCGGCGCGGCCGAACTCGGCAAAATAGACGTTCGACATCTTGCCCCAGCGGTCGACCACCACCACGTCGCGGCGGCCAAGCTCGGACAGCTTGCCAAACGCAGCCGCGCCGTTCATATCGCCTAAATTCACGCCGAACTGAGCCGATTGGAAATCGTCGCCGGCCGTTACCTTGGACACATCGCCGAGCGAATACGCGAATCGCTCTCCGCGGCCCTCGCCGTCCGCGGTGGCCAAACCAGAATCTCTTCGCAAACCGAGTGTCTGTTCCTCGCCTGTCAGAATTTGGCGCTGGTTTGCGTCCTTGAAGCGTTCCATGCGTTCAAATTGATCGACAATCAACTCATCAACTTCAACCGACGAATCAGTCGGAACCTCTCCGTCTTCGTCGATGATGCCGTTTTTATTGTCGTCGGCGAATAGGCCACTTGGCCCAGCCTTACCCGTCGCGCCGCCCGATGCAATTCCCGGCCCCGGCCCTGACACACCTGCGCCGGGTTCGGCGCCCGACCGCGGCGGCCGATGCGCACCGCCTCGGGCACCGCCGGCTTGGCCTCGAGCGTATCTACTTGAGTCGGGTTTATAGCCGTCTATGATTGGCGTGAAGTCTACTCCAAGGTTTTTCTCGATCTCTCGCCCCTTCGCCGACAACGCCCACGTCTCGCCGGAAACCGCGGCAATCGCCAGCTTCGTCGCCTCGTCCATCTCCAACATCTTCCGATCCTCCTCCGCCAGCAGACGGGGGTTGATGGCTTGCGTTGCTGGGCGGTAGGCGAACGTGATGCTGGCCGTCGTGCGGACCGCTGTCTCGCGGCGGCCGCCGCCGAAGAAGTCTTGGATCGACGGGACTGCGAACGAGAACTGTTCGAGCAGCGACTGCTCGATCATGGCTAGGCTGACTTCCGCTGTGACCGGCTTGCCTTGGGCGTCGGTCGTCGTGACGACGACGTCGACTTCCTCGCCCGGCTTGGCTTGGGTGCCACTGGCTCCGCCAGTGCCCGCGGCCGCGCCGTTCTTGCGTTTGACTTCGACCGCCACGCGAAGCTCGCGCTCGACCGTGAACGGACTCGACGCCAGGTGCAGTCGCGTGATCGGTTTGTCGGCGTCGTTGGGCTTACCTGTGGGTGCCACTGGCTCTGCCAGTGCGGGCGGCCGCGTGTCGGTCATCACCGCCACGGCCAACTCGAAGTTGGGCGCAAGCTGCGCCGTCATCGGCAGTTCCAGCGGGTTGTCGCCCGTCTTGAGCGTGACCAGTTTGTAATCCAGCACCCGCGCGCCCTGGAACGTCACCAGCGCCAGCGCCGGCGCTTCCCGCCAGTGCAGATTCACTTTGGCCACGTCGCCGACTTTGAACGTGTGCTTGTCGGCCAACATCCGCAGCCGCACCGCGTCCTGGTCGTCGGAAAGCTGTACCATCGACGCACCGAAGATCGGATTCTCGAAACGATCGGTTCCTTCCGCGCGCAAGATATACTTCCCGCCGTCGGCCAACTTGAGCGTTTGGTGAGCGTTGCCGTCTTTGTCCGTCTCAACGGCGTGCTCCGACACCAGCCGCTCGCCGACGCGGCCGTCGACCGTCGTCCGTTCGAGCACCTTGAGATTGAGCTTCGCGGCGATCGGCTTGCCCTCGGCGTCGACCGTCTTGAGCGTCGCCTCGAACGACTCGCCGGCCAGATACACCGGCCGCACCGTGGAAACATTGATCGAAAAACCTTTCGTCGCCAGCACGAACGGCTTGACCGCGCCGAGGTTCCGTTCCGGCAGCGTCACCACGAGCGGCAGCGTCTGCGTCTCGCGAAATTCGCGGGTGGGGAACGTGAACTCGATCTCGCCTTGGTCGTTCGTCTTGGCCGTGGCGACCGCTTGATCGGCCAGTTGATAGCGCACGTCGGCCCCCACGACCGGCGCGCCGTAATAAAACTGCACGCGAATCTTGCCTTTGATCTCCTCGCCGCGGTAGTAAACCGTCCGGTCCGACTCGACGGCGATTCGCACCGGCTCCAGCCGATACTCGTGCACGCCGAACGTGCCCTGATAGCTCTTCGGCGAAGCGATTTCCTTCGCTGCTTCGGTGACCAGCACGCGATATTCGCCCTGCACCGCCGCACTCGGCAACAGAAAGTGCGTTCCCAAACCGCCGAACTCACTGAGCGCCGCGTCCTCTTGATGCAGCAGCCGATTGCGCGGGTCGAAGACTTGGATCGTGTACTTCGCCCCTTCACTAATCGTAAACGCATCGCCCGCCACGCCGCGAATCACGCCGCGAACATGCACCATGTCGCCGGGCCGATACGCCGGGCGGTCGGTGTAGATGTAGCCTTTGTCGGCGAGGCCCGTCGCCACGCCGACGCCTTCGAGACCGACGACGTTCGAGCCGGTGTGCGAACCGGCCACCGCGAACACGCGCACGTCATCACTGGCTAAGCCAGTGCCACCCGTCGGCAAGCCAGTGCCACCCGCGAGAAGCTCCTTGTAGTCGCCCTTGAACACGCCGTCGTCGCCCGTCTTCGCTTCGGCGAACACTTTTTCGCCGTTCGAGATCAGCAGCCGCACGTCCTTCCACGGTTTGCCCGTCACCATATTCTCGGCCAGCACGAACACTTCGTTCCGCGAACTTTTCACGATGATGTCCAGGTCCGATTGCAACACCAGCGTCGTGGCCGTCAGTGTCTTGCTCGAAATTGTCACCGCCATCGCGCCGGATTTAGCGGCAGCCACGCGCTCCGGCAGCGGCACTTCGACCGCGCTTTCCAGTTCCTGATACTCGGCGTACTTCGGCACCTTGAACTCGAAACTCTGATCCGGATCGATCAGCGAGATGTCCAACCCTTCGACGCCGCCGGCCAAATGCATCTTGCGAAAATACGTTTCCAAATCGATGGCGTAAATCCGCACCGACACCGCGTCGATGTTGCGGCTGGTCAGCTTGAGCGTCGGCGTTTCGTTCGAGCGGAACACCCGTTCGGTGGCGACCGTCATCGTCTTGGCGGTCAATTGCACGATCCGCTGGGCCGCTTCGTTCTGCGACGGGCCGGTGACTTTACGATACTGTTCCAATGCCGCGGCGAGCTTGCCCTGCTTGGTTTCCAGCACCACGCCGATCATCAGTTGGGCCCGCGACGCCTCGCCCGTGTTCGGATATTTCGACGCCAGCCGCGTCCAATCGGCGATCGCCTCGTCCCATTTCTGCTGGTCGTAGTTCATCGCGCCGAACGTGTACCAAATCGTCGGCCCACGCGGATCGAGCGGGTAGTTGGCCAAAAACTCCGTCCACAGTTTGCGGGCCGTGGCATAATCCTTCGCCTCGCGCCGCTCGGCCGCCATCGTGAACTGCGTGTCGACGATCGCCTGTTGCACGCTGCTCCACGCGCCGTGCGTCGGATGCTTGGCCAGATAATCGCGCCACGCGGCGATGGCTTCAGTGAACTTCTTTTGCAGCAAGAGCGCCTGCCCCAGCAGCGCGCGGGCGTCCGGCGTCTCCTCGCGATCGGCGTAACGAGCATCGGCGATGTACGCGGTAAGCCGCTTCGCCGCGTCATCGTGCCGCCCGCGATTCACGTAACTCTGCGCGATTCGCAAGTGAGCCAGGCTCGCCAGCTTGTGGTCGGGAAACTTCTTCACAAACGCATCGAGCGCGGCGACGCCCAAGCCGAGGTCTTCGTCCGCAGGCGGATTGGGCATCTGATACGTCAGCGAAAGATTGAACGTCGCTTCGGCGATCCGCGGACTCTTGTCGTCGGCATGCGCGGCGAGCAGGTCTTGCCAAGTCCGCCGTGCCTCGGCCAGTTGCCCCTGCTTGAGCTGGCTCTCGCCTAAGCGAAACTTCGCCTCGACCAGTTCCGCCGCGTCGGGATAGTCCTTCACAAACTGCCCGTATAGCCGCGCCGCTTCGCCGAAGTTATTCAGCTTGAAGAAGCACTCGGCCACCAACATCTCGACTTCACGCTTCTTCTCCGGCTTCGGACCCACGGCCAGCGCGTTCTGGAAAAAGCCGAGCGCCTTCTGATAGTCCGGCTTCTGCTCTTCCTTGGGCGGCTTGAAGTACGTGTTGGCGAATTCCAGATACAAGTCGGCGATCTCCTGCTTGCGATCGGCCGACAAGAGATACTCTGCCTCGCGGCGATAGATCAACTCCGCCGCGCGAAAATCGCCCTTGCGAGCCAACGAAACCGCCATCCCAAACCGCGCCCGCCGAATCCACTCGCTGTTGGGAAACTCCTTCTCGATCGTATCGAACCGCGCAATCGCCTCGTCGTACTTCTCGCTCAAATGCAGCGCCCGCCCCTTCAAATAAGCCAAATAATCCTTCGCCGCAAAGTCGCCAGCCATCGCCGCATCAATCGCCACCACCGCCGCAACATAATCCCGATCCTGCATCGCCTGGCGAACAACCGCAGGAGCTTGCAACTCCGGCGCGAGTCCCGTCGGAGTCTGCGACTCGGTCTTGGGCGGCTCGGCGTTTTGTGCCAAAGCAAAATGCGTCGCCGCGACAACCGCCAGCGCGATGACTGCGAACTTGCCGGACCGCGGGAAGGAACGAGCGGACATGTGCGAACTCCTCGGTATGAGACTGCCCGAAGCGAGATCGGGAGTGATTCGTAGTATCGCGTTACTTCGTTTTATTGTCCTGCCGGTCGACGAATCGCTCGTCGATGATCGGCGTGTCCGGCGGCAGTGCGATGCGGTTCAAGTCGACGACATCGCCATCGACGACCAGTTCGATGAACGTCGTGTACAGCCACTTCTCGCGCGGGTTGCGAACGCCAGCGATCGGTCCGGCGGGCACCGGCTTGCTGCTCGGCAGCGCCATCCAAACCCTAACGCCCTTGCCCAACGGACCGAGATACTTCACCGGTCCGCGAACGAGGATGATCGGCGCGCCCTCGCTCTTGACCTTCAACAACTGCGGCCAGGCCGCCTCGAACTCTTCACGCTTGGTGATGCGAATCTCGTGAAACGTCCGATTGACGCCGCCGCCCGTGTAGGAGCGGGCCTGCTTGCGGAGCGGTTCCAACTCCTTGGGCCAACTATCGGGCCAGGCTCCGGAGTCGCTCACCGACCAAAAAGCAGGCGCGGGCGTGGCGCTAAAAAAGGCTATGGCGAGGAAAGCGGCCATTCGTTTCATCTTCACATACTCCGTGGCGATCGGGCTTCAGCGATGATTGCAAGTGCTTATCCCAGAACTGTAGGAGGCGAATCCTTTCGCCGAAGGAATCGCTTGACAGTGCTTTCGGCGAAAGGATTCGCCTCCTACAGAATTCGGTTTCGGGATAAGCCCTACGTACGAACCGGCCGCTGTTCAATGGGAAAACAAGCTGTCCGCGACGCCACGTTCATTGACTCGCTGCGGCTTGTCTACATTCGAGAAACTCGTCGATTTTTTTCGCCACTTTGCGGGACGCATCATCCAGTTGCTGCAGACGCAACTCTTTTTCGCGCTTCGCGTCGCGTTTGGCGGCGGCTTTCTCACGCTGCTTTTCGATCGTCGTGTTCGATTTGTGGAACACGGTCGGCACGTACCCGCTCGACACGTCGATGTCTTTCGGAATCTCCAGCCTGTCGAGATCGACGACCTCATTTTGCACGAAGATCGTCAGTGTCGGCGGAACGGCTACCGGCGTCGCCGTGAATTCCATCACGCCGAAAGGCTTGCGCACGTGCTTGAACCACGCGTCGATGCGGGATTGGTCACCGACCGAAAAGATCACGGGGATTGCGTTTTGCTCCGGCGCCTTCGTAACCCAACCCAGCCCGTTCGGCTCTTTCAGATACGACAATCGAATCTGTCGCAAGTCGGTCTTGATCGCCGCTAGTTTCTTGATCAGCCGGTTCACGTCGTCGGTCGATTTGACTTCGAAGGCGTATTGGTTCACGTCATTCGGCCACTCGCTGAACCAGGAATTCCAGCCGGCGGTGCGCGCGGAATCGTTGACCAAATCTCCGACGCCTTCCGGCCAACCCGGTGCCACTTGGGCGGGCTGACCTGTGACGGCGACCGTGTCCGTTCCTCCAGCGGCCAGGGCGGCGATTGGGGCGACAAGAACCAACGCAAGGCTAACGGCCTGTTGAAACAGGGGACGGACCCTCTCGGGCACGGCGAGTTTTCCGGCGAAAACGCGGTCTCCCGCAGGGTCTGTCTCCTTTTTCAACAGGTTGCTAACGGCAGGAATCAGGGATCGGTGCTGCATCGTATTTCACTCCTTGGACGAAACGGTACGCGGTGCGGCCGCACGGGTTCGAAGCCCTTGCGTTCGACGAGGCGGATTTCATGGAACATCCAGCCCGCCAGTCCACCGGTCGGCCCATCTCAAGCCGTGGCCGCAAACACTCTCCGGCGCGAAGTTATGTTTCCCCGCCGTCCAAAACCTTCGTTGTTCTACACCCGGCGATTGTGCCGCGGCAACGGCAGCCCCGCCAGCCTGTTACCAAAAGGTTACTTCACAGGGAAAGTTGCGGCCAAAGAGCCTCGCTTCGAGGTTCGACGCCCAGCAGACGCGGAAAGTTCCGCCGAAATCGCAGACGTGCCGCCGATTTGCGGTCCGCAGCGCCGGTTTTCCTCGCCGTCTTCGCTGGGGAGAGCGCGGCTACGACGCGATCGAACACGACGCGATGGAATAAAAGGCGGCCCGACAGTACGATGACTACGTACCTCGTTTGATCGCCCCGTTTGCTCGCGTGGAATAGTGGAATAAATGGTGGAAAGCGCTCCGCATATCGGGAAGTTGACTCTATGACCAGCGCATGGCGGATCAGCGCAGCGTCATTGGCGATCGTTGCGCTCGCCGGTTGCGCC
Source organism: Pirellulales bacterium (assembly GCA_040901705.1). GTDB lineage: Bacteria > Planctomycetota > Planctomycetia > Pirellulales > PLA5 > PLA5. Next base: position 11,509 of record JBBDYI010000117.1, read on the forward strand.
GGCGCGGCCGAGCCACAGAACGTTCGCGCCTTGCTGGCGGCGATCGACGCGCTCGAACCGCTACATACGCCGCTGGGCAAGCCGCAAAGCGGCGACTGGCTCACTTCGCACGAGGAGCGGGGACAGACGTTCCGCGCTTATCTCTCCTCGAAGCCGGTCACGCCGCGCGGCAAGCGAAAAGTGATCTACGTCCAGCCGCTCGGCGACTTCTCCGCCACGCAGAAGAAACTGGTCGACGAGACGGCGGCCTATTTGGCGATCTACTTCAACCGCGAAGTGAAGCAACTCGAACCGCTTGGACTCGACGTCGTACCAGCCAAAGCGCGTCGCAAACATCCGAATTGGGGAATGGATCAGATTCTCACGACCTACGTGCTCGACGACGTGCTGCGGCCAAAGTTGCCGGCCGACGCCGCGGCATCGATTGCTTTGACCGCGAGCGACCTATGGCCGGGCGAAGGTTGGAACTTCGTGTTTGGACAGGCGTCGCTGCGCAACCGCGTCGGCGTGTGGTCGCTGTACCGCAATGGCGATCCGGACAAGAGTGACGAGGAGTTTCGGCTATGTTTGCTGCGAACGCTAAAAACCGCCTCGCACGAAATGGGGCACATGTTTTCGATGCCGCACTGCACGGCGTTCGAGTGCAACATGTGCGGCAGTAACAATCGCGAGGAATCGGACCGCCGCCCGCTGGCGGAATGTCCGCAGTGCATGGCGAAAATCTGTTGGGCCTGTGAGATCGACCCGGCGACGCGATACGAGAAGCTGGCGGCGTTTTGCCGCGAGCGCGGATTGCGCGAGGAAGCGGAGTTCTTCTCGAAATCGGCGATGGCGTTGAAGAACTGACGGCGGCACGTGCATTGCGACGGCGCACATGCGCGGCATTGTCGGATGTGGACGGTCGCCGCCAAACCAGATTTACGACGCCGATTGCGTCTGAAACTGCTTGCTCCAGCGGAGTAGCTCGTCGACGCCTTTGCGGTGGCAGAAATCGCCGAATGTTTCGCCGGCGGTGCGTTCGTGCTTGAAGTAGGTCAGCACGGGCACGAGCGTGGGCACGACTTCCTCGGCGGGTACCAGGTCTTGGTAGAGCACGTTCAGCCGATCGCCCAACAGCCGGCCGCCGAGCAGGATCGTGTACTTGCCCTGGGCCTTGCCGACCAGGCCGACGTCGCTGTTGTACGGCCGGGCACAGCCGTTGGGGCAGCCGGTCATGCGGATCGTAAAGGTCTCTTCCGACAACCCCAGGCGAGCCAGCTCGACCTCGAATTGGTCGACGATGCCGGGTAGGGCGCGTTCGCTTTCGGTGATCGCCAAGCCGCAAGTAGGCCACGCGACGCAGGCCATCGACCAACGGCGGACCGACGAGATTTCGTCTGACAACTTCACGCCGTGGCCGCGAAGCATGTCCTCCAAGCGGCCGCGGTTTTCAGCCGCTATGTCGGTAAACAGGATGCTTTGATGCGAGGTCAGTCGAATGCCGGGTTTCAATTCGCGGCAGATTTCGCGGAGCGCCGTCTTTAGCCGCCAATCGTCGATGTCGGCGATGCGGCCGTTTTCGACGTTCAGGCCGTAGAACCAGCGGCCGTCGCCTTGGTCGCTCCAGCCAAGGTGATCGTCGAAGCCGTGGACGTCGTCGGCGCGTGGATCGGCCAGCGCGTGGCCTAGGTATTCTTCGACCTTGGCCTTGAACCACGGCAGTCCGCGCTCGTGGAGCAGGTACTTCAGCCGCGCCTGTTTGCGGTCGCTGCGGTTGCCGAAATCGCGAAACACCTTGACGATGGCAGTGGCCACGTCGACGGCCTCGTCCGCCGTGCAGAACGCCATCCGCTTGGCGATGGCCGGGAACGTTTTCTTCGCGCTCGGCGTCACGCCAAACCCGCCGCCGACCAGCACGTTGTAGCCGACGATCTGGAAGTCCTCGCAGATCGCCATGAGGCCTAAGTCGTTGGCGTACAGATCGACGCAGTTGTCGCCGGGCAGACCGATGGCGGTCTTGAACTTCCGCGGCAGGTAGGTCTTGCCGTAGATCGGTTCGACGTCGTCACCATTGGCTACGCCGGACGAATTCTTGCCGCTCGCCGCTTGACCGTTCGCGCCGCCAGCCACCAGCGTGTCTTCGCCGGTCGCCTCTTCGCCGGTGGACACGTCGCGGAGCCAGATCTCGTGGTACGCATTCGTCCGCGGGCAGAGATGCGCGGCGATGGCGTCGGCCAGGTCTTGCAACTGCCGATGCACAGGATCGTGGTGATGCGGCGCGGGGCAGCACATCACGTTCCGCTCGACGTCGCCACAAGCGGCCAACGTGGAAAGCTGCACTTCGTTGATCCGCGCGATCGCCCGACGGAGGTTCTGCTTGACCACGCCGTGAAGCTGCAAACCCTGTCGCGTGGTGATCCGCAGCGTCGTGTTGCCGATTTCGTCGCACAGGTCTAGCTCGGCCAGCAGTTGATCGGCGGTCAGCTTGCCGCCGGGGATCTTCGTGCGGACCATGAACATGTACGACTTCTGCGACTTGCCGCCTTCGGTCTTGACGCGGTTCTCGCGGTCGTCCTGCTGGTACGTGCCGTGGTGCTTGAGCAGATTGATGCTCGCCTTGCCGAAGAAATCGTTTTGGTCGACGAGTTCGTCGGCAATCGGGCCGCGGAGGTAGTTGCTCGCCAGCTTGGCGGTTTCCACCGCGCTCGGTTTCGCGGCGATTGGACTACCGCCGGTGGGAGACTTGGTGGTTGGGGCGTCGGCGGTTGAATCGGACATGGCATGGAGAGCGGCTGCGACCGCAGAAAATGTACGTGGTGCTTTCGGCCACTTCACCGGGAAAAACGTGGCGATACTACTTAGCGCTTATCCCGAAACCGAATTCTGTAGGAGGCGAATCCTTTCGCCGAATGCACTGTCAAGCGAATCTTTCGGCGAAAGGATTCGCCTCCTACAGTTCTGGGATAAGCACTTAGCCACCTAGGCCCGTGCTGGCCGCCGAATGTTCATCAAGTTAATCGCAATTGTAATCATTTGCCCCTTGGCAAGCGAAGTTTTATAGCGTCAAAGTTTGACATTCGCCATGCCAAAGATCGGGAGAACCCCCAATCTGGAACGCCTCGCGATCTACACACGCAGATGCTATGGGGCTGCCGAATTCGGCACCGCCTAGTTCGCTATGCGGGATACGACGACAACTCGCCGCTCGCGCCGGGAACTTGCGCCGTCCCTTCGCGGGCCAGCAGGCGGGCCACTAACTCGCGGAGCTTGCGAATTCGCAGCGGAGCAGACATCGCGACGCGATGTGGGGCGCGGCGGGCGTCGGCGTGCCAGTCGCTTTGATGTTTGCCCAGCAAGAGCACGGCGGGAATATCGGCCGTGTTCGGATCGTCGCCAAGGCGATTGAACGCATCGACCGCTGGGCGACCAATGGCGCTGGCATAGAAGACGACCATATCCGCGGCGTTGGCGTCATCCTGTAATGTTTGCACCGCGCGACCGGCGTCGGTGAGCAGCAACACCTGGTAGCCCGAGTCGGCGAACGCCTGGCGGAAGACTTCCTGCATCCGAGGGTGCGGCTCGACAACCATCACGGCCTTCGTGCGGGCCGCGGATTCGGATTGCTCGAACGAACGCGCGACCTTGCGGGCCAACTCGCCAGCGTGGCCGTTGAGGCGGTTCGGGCCGACCGACGCGGTGTTGACGGCGCTGGGCGAAAGCAACGGCGTGTCGCCCTCGGCCAGACGGTGCGCCGCGACGAGCAAGTCGGCCAGCATTTCGGAAGGACGCTGATAACGACGCTCGACGGCCAATTGCATCGCCTTGTCGACGACGCCGGTGAGCCACGGCGGGACGGTCTTGTCGATCTCCGCGAGCGGCACGATCTCCGTGAAGCGGACCGTGCTCAAGCGCTGGATGCGATCGGTCGTTTCGGCCATCGGCGGCCGGCCCGAGAGCATTTCATAGAGCATCGCGCCGGCGAAGAACGTGTCGCTGCGCGGATCGTTCTTGCGGACCCCGGTGACGCGCTCGAGGCCGACGTAGTCGATCGTGCGGGCGTTGGGGCCTTCGTCGACCCGGTCGAGCTCGGCGTGCAGCGCGATGGCGGCGAGTCCGAAATCGAGCAGCTTGGCCTCGCCGCGACTGGTGATCATCACATTGGCGGGCCGGAGGTCGCGATGCGAGATTCCGCGTTCGGCGGCGTAGCTCAGCCCGGCGCAAATGTCGGCCATCAGGCGAACGGCTTCGGCCGCAGCGAGCTTGTGACGCAGCTTGAGGAATTGCCGCAGCGAACGGCCTTCGAGAAACTCCATGACGAGGTAGGGCGCATCGCCTTTGCTCGACACCTCATAGATCGGCACGATGTTCGGATGCCGCAGCATGACGCCGACGGCCCCTTCACGGACGAACTGGCCGGTAACTTCCGGATCCGTGGCGTAGCGCTGGCGGAGGGCCTTGATGGCCACCGCCTGGCCGGTCTCCCGATGTTCGGCGCGAAACGCCTTGGCGAATGCGCCGGAACCGATCGGGTAGAGAACCTTATATTCGCCGAAAAAGAAGCCGGCGTACTCGCCGCGGAGCAGCCGGTCGATCTGATAACTGGTCAACAGTCCGCGGCGGAGCAAGAACTGTTGAAACTCTTTGAACGAGATCGTCGATGAGCCAATTTCGGTCCAGATGGCGCGAAGCTGCTGCTCGTCGAGCAATTCGACGTCGAAAGCGCGCTTGGCCAGTCGTTCCGCCGTAAGCTCGATCATGGTTCCGCTGCAACCTTCCTTGGCGTGTCGCGCATCGAACGAGCGACGGTTTTCACCGACGGCCGTCCGTGGCGCGCGTCAAGAAGCCTCTGTATTCGCAATTCCGCGTTCGCAATTCCGTTGGCCGACCGCCGCACCACCCACACTAGCCGGGTGCAATACAGCCGAACATCCTCGATTATATGCCGCGCCACCCTGGGAGAAGAGTGCCGGCGGCCGAATTAAGTGCTTATCCCGAAACCGGAATCTGTAGGAGGCGAATCCTTTCGCCGAAAGAACTGTCAAGCGATTCTTTCGGCGAAAGGATTCGCCTCTTACAAGTTCTGGGATAGGCATTGCGCGTCAAGCCTCCAGCCTGCGGCGCGGTTTAGCCCTCCACTTGGCGGCGGAATTCGTCGCGTTCGCGGCGGGTCGCTTCCAGATCGAACATCAGGTATTTCATGTCCAGCCGCAGTTGGCTCAGGGCGTCTTGAACCAGATTGAGAATCCGTCGGCGGCGCAGCGTGCTTTCCTTGACGCGGTCGAACACGGGTAGGATCGCCCGACGGTGCTCGGCCGGGATTTCGGCCAGCAGGGCTTCAAGTTCGACCAAATCGGCGGGGAGTTGTTCGTTCTTGGCGGCGACGTTCGGCGTGGTTTCGGTCATGGTTTGGTAAAGCTCCGGGTGAAGGTTGATGGAACGAGCTAATCGCAGCCGGCGCGCCGCACCTTGGGATTCCGCCGCCGAAACATCGCAAGTCGTTTTTATTTAAGGACTTGCGTCTCATTCAGCTCAATGCAGCCTGCAAATACCGCGGTGACAAAACACCACGGTTGACCTGGAAACAACGCGCAAACGCTGATACAGTCCCGCCTTACGTCAAATCAACGACTGCGGCCGAAATGATGCCGCCGGTCAACGGCCAGCCTTGGCCAGATGGGGCTGCGAGTCCGTCGGCCCCGTGTCGCGTCGGTATTTCGTCATTCGTCAACGCTCCGGACCAAGGAAGGTCTCCGTCGCGTGTCCCGGCTCCTTATACGCTCTGGCTACTGCCGGCGGTTCGCGCCGATTCTGGCGACGTGGCTCTGCGCGCTTGTCGGCGCGACGGTCGCCATCGCGCCCGCGTTCGCTCAGTCGGACTTTCGCGACGAACACGAATCGGCGGCTACGGCGTGGCAGGCCGCAGCGTCGGACACCCGTTATCGTGTCGAGCGGCATGCCCGCGTGCAAGACGGCGCGCGGTCTGGCGAGAGCTGCGAAATGATTTCGCTGACCGCGGGAGTCGGATCATTCGTATATTTTGCCTATCCGACCGGCCAGGCGCGGGTGATCGACGAACTGCGGCCGACGGTGTGGATGAAGTCCGATCGTCAAGGGCTGCAAATCCTCGCTCGCATCGTGCTTCCCCGCACGCTCGACCCGAAGACGGGCAGCGCCGCCACGGTGCTGGTCCGCGGCGCAAGCTACACGCAGATCGGCCAGTGGCAGATGCTGGCCGTTGAGGGTTTGCCCAAGGCGCTCGACGCGCAGGTGCGAATACTCCGCGCGCGGCTGGGGCCGAACGTCGATCCGCGCGAAGCGTATGTCGATCAAGTCGTCGTGAACCTGTACGGCGGACGCGGACGCATCAATGTGTGGCTCGACGATCTCGACGTGGCCGGGTTCGTCGGCCGGCGGCCCGATCAACAACAGGCCGACGTGGCGATCGCCGAACCGAAGAAATCCGACGCGGAAAGCGCGGACGTCGAGCGGCGCGTGGAGATGAAAAACGATATTCTGCTCGTCGCCGGCAAGCCGTTTTTTCCACGGATGATCGAATACCGCGGCGAACGCTTGGGCGAACTTGCCCAAATAGGATTCAACGCGATCTGGCTGCGCCGCCCTGTATCGGCGGACTTTGTCGGCGAAGCGCGGCGGGCCGGACTGTGGGTCGTTTGCCCGCCGCCGCAGCCGATGCCAGAGACGTTCGGCGACGAGTACGACGGCGTGCTGGCGTGGAATCTGGGGCACCATCTGTCGGCGGCGGAGTTGGACGCCGTGACGCAACTGGCCGCGGCGCTGCACAAACGCGATCGAGCGCAGCAGCGTCCGACGATCGCCCAGGCGGACAGTCAACTCCGCGGTTACAGTCGCGTCGTGGACATCTTGTTGATCGATCGCCCGGTGTTGGGCACCAGTCTCGAACTGGCCGACTACGCACGCTACATCGGCGACCGGCCGCAATTGGCCCGGCCGGGTACGCCGTTTTGGGCGGCGATCGATCTCGATCTCGATCCGCGGCTCGTCCACCAGATCGAATCGCTTTCGCACGGCGGGCTACGCGAAACATCGTTCGACGGCGCCGCAGTGCGGCAAACGGCGGTCGTGGCGCTCGGCGCCGGTGCTCGCGGCTTGTTGCTCAACACCCACGCCGCGGCGTCGCTGCGCGAGCGGAGGGCCATCGCCGCGGAGAATCGCACGGCAGCCGACCGCGACGTCATCTCGTTGCGGGCGATGGAACTTGCCTTGCTCAATCGCGAACTGCAACTTTGCGAAGCGTGGCTGACCGAGGGTCAACGGGCCGCCACTGCCCGCGGTCGAGATGCGCAAGCGGCCGTGTCGTTGATTCAGAATCGCCGCGGCAAGTTATTGCTCGCCACGCGAATCTTGCCCGGCGGACAGTTCGCCCCGGGCGCCCACCCCATCGGCGCGCTGTCGCTCGTCGCCCCCGGTTCGCCGGAAACCGACGACGCGTTCGCGCTCTCTGCGGCTGGGCTACGTGCGATCGAACATCGCCGCGTCGCCGGCGGCATGAGTTTGAACTGGGATGGCTTCGGCACGTGTGGCTTCGCGGTGATGTCGAGCGACTCGCTGCTGATGACGAGTTTGGATCGGCAGGCACAAGAGGCGATTCGCCCCACGGCGGCTTATAAGATCGCGGTGGCGCGGCGTTCGCTGGCCGACGCGGAAGCGGCATCGCGGCAAATCGGCAGCGCTGCACAGACAAACCAGCGCACTTCCACCGACGCCTCGGCTGCGTCGCTTGCCGCCGCTCGCACGTCGCTTCGCCGCGCCGAACAGCAGTTCGCCACGGGGGACGCTACGGCTGCATTCCGAGCCGCCGATGCCGCGGCCAGCGCCGTCACCCTCTGGCAGCGTGCCGCGTGGGAACGGGTCGTTCGCGGCTGGCCTTCGCCGGTCGCCAGTCCGCTGGCCGTGACGCCGCTCACGCTCGTCGAACAATCGCAGTTCGCCGACCGCGTCGCCCGCGCCGTGGTCGGCCGCAATTCGCTCGCCGAAGGGGAATGCGAAAACCTGCCGGCAATGGTCGAAGCCGGCTGGAAGCATTGGCAACACACGCTGCCGAGCATCTCGACGCACGTCGAGCTATCGCCGGCGACGCCGTTCGCCGGTCAATCGTCGCTGTACCTTTCGGCCACCGCCAATGACGCGTCGCTGGCCGAAACATTGATCGAAACGCCGCCGGTGTGGGTCGTTTCCGCGCCGGTGCAATTCGCGGCCGACACCGCCGTGCGGATCCGCGGCCGCGTGCGAATTCCCAAGCCGATATCGGGCAGCGTCGACGGGCTAGAAATCATCGACTCGCTCGGCGGCCCGGCGCTGGCGACGCGGATCGGCCACGCGCCGCAGTGGCAGGAGTTCGCGCTCTATCGCTACGCCTCGCGGTTGGATTCGATCGCGGTCACGTTCGCGCTGACGGGCCTGGGCGAAGTTTGGATCGACAACGTCGTGGTCGAGCCGGTCGCGCTGCCGGCCGGGGGCGTTATTTCGGCAGGCCGGGCGAGACGGCCGATGCAGTCGAATCCCCGCGACGGTGAACGCCCGACGGTGAACACTCGACAATAGAGCATCGCGCGGCGTTGCCGCAATGTGTAGCGGCAAGATCAACGGTTCGCCGTAGCGCGTCCCTGCCGGCGCGAGGCGATCGCCTGGCGATACAAATCGACGTATCGGTGCGCACTCCGCGACCAGGACCAGTCTTGCTTCATGCCGTTGGCGATGATGCTTTGCCACACGTCGGGCTTTTCGCGGTAGATCGCTTCGGCCCGCCGCAATGTCTGGGACAGAGCCTGGGACGTATACTCCTGGAAGCTGAATCCCGTGGCCGTGGCGTTGGCCAGCGTGTCGTCGCTGACGTCCGTAATCGTATCGGCCAGTCCGCCGGTTGCTCTAACGATCGGCACGGCGCCGTACTTGAGACTGTACAGTTGATTCAGGCCGCACGGTTCGTAGTGGCTCGGCATCAAGAACATGTCGGCCGCGGCCTCGATGCGATGGGCCAGCGGTTCGGAAAACGTCAATCGCGCAGCGACGCGCTCGGGGTGCCGCTGTGCGACGTACTCCAACAAGCGGTGATACTTCAATTCGCCGGTGCCGAGGAACGCCCATTGCACGTCGGCGGTGTCGCTCCAATCGCCAATGACGCCCTCGATCAAATCGAGGCCCTTCTGATCCGCCAACCGTCCGATGAAGCCAATCAGCGGCACGTCGGCCCGCAGCGGAAGTCCCAGCTCTTCCTGCAGCGCCCGCTTGCAGGCGGCCTTGCCGGCGGCGAAGTCGTCGACGCTATACCGCGCCGGCAAGTGCGAATCGGTCGCCGGATTCCAGGCCGTGTAGTCGACGCCGTTGACGATGCCGCGCAGCACGCCGCGGCGATCCTGTAACACGCCTTCGAGCCCGCATCCCATCGGGGCGGATTGGATCTCTTCGGCGTATCGCGGACTGACGGTGCTGAGCATGTCGGCGAACGTCAGCCCGGTTTTCATCAAGTTGAGGTTGCCGTAGAACTCCATCTGCCGCCAGTTGAAGAACTTCCAGTCCAACCCGGTGAGCAGCATGTCCCAATGCCAGAACGTTCCCTGATACGCCAAATTGTGGATCGTGAACAGCGAGGCGATCTGTTCGTAGCCCGGCACGGCGCGATACTCGTTTGCCAGATAGGCGACGGCCAGCGCCGCCATCCAGTCGTGGGCGTGCAATACGTCGACCTGCAAGTCGAGCAGACGGATCGCATCCATCACGGCCCGGCTGTAGAACGCGAACCGCTCGCAATTGTCCCTGTAGTCGCCGGATGCGTCGCCGTACAAACCGTCGCGGTCGTAGTATTCGTCCTGCTTGACGAAGTAGACCGGCACGTCGCCGTCGAGATAGCTGCGCAGCAGCTCGCCGCGGACGGTCTTGGCCCCGATGGGCACTTCGACGCTGATTCCCAGCGGCTCGATCGGCCGAGCGACGCGGTGAATTTGCCGAAACGCCGGCATGATGAGCGCCACGTCGTGACCAAGGGCCGCCAATTCGCCCGGCAGCGCGCCGCAAACGTCGGCAAGTCCGCCGGTTTTGGCGAACGGTACGGCCTCGCTGGCGGCAAACAGAATCTTCACCGCGGACGACTCCTTGGCAGGGAAATTCCACATATCCTACGCGGCGGCGCATAACGCGGCACACAAACGTACCGAACAGAATACCACAAAACAAATGACGGGACGCGGTTTTTGCGGAAATCGCGAAGTGCGCGAGCCGTCCGCCCGCGTTACCTTCCGCGCGACGGGAACGATCGGACCGCAACGCTAATCGGTGCAATCGGGCGCGGCACCGCGTTAGCGATCGGAAGTCGGCGGTTCGCCGATCTGTCGAATGTAAACCGCCAACCGCTCCTGAAGGTCCAGCAACCGCTGCCACTCGCGCACGCTCAACGTAACGCGCTGCTCGCTCGGCGTGACGCCGACGCCGCGAATCAACGCCCGAAGTGTGACGTGCAGGAAGTCGAGCATCTCGCATAACTGGGCCGCCTGCCCCGGACTAAGCTCTTCCGGTAGTTCCGGCGGAACGACCGCGTGCAGCGTTTTTTGTGCGTCGTTGTCGTTGCCCCAGTCGAGTTCGAAGTCGAGGTCGGCGGCGCTGTCGGCGGCATCGCCGCTCGCGTTGTCGTCGCCATCGTCGTCGTCGGCGTCCAGCACGGCCGCGCCGTTGCCGGAGTCCAACGGGCGAGCGGTGACGTCGAGCGAAACGGCCGGACCGCCGCGCAGCTCGCGGAGCCGCTGAGCAATTTGCGCGCGCGAGCCGACCAACAGCGTGCTGCGGCCGACGGAGATCACGTCGCCGAACCGCAAGATTCGCAGTTGCACGTCCTCGCCGTTGACCTTGGTGCCGTTCGTGCTGTCCAGGTCGGTGAGGATCAGCTTGGCCTGGTCTTCCTGGATCTTGACGTGGTAGCGGCTGATCCGCTCGTCGTTGAGCTGGATCGTATTGCCTTCCTCGCGGCCGATTGTGATTGGCGTGGGCAAGTCGGCGTACTCCCGCCCTCGATCGGCGCCGTCGATGACGCGTAGTGTGATGTCCGCCATAGACGTTCGACCGAAATCGCGGGGAACCAGCCGCCCAACTTGTTCAACACCGAAAACGCGAGCCGGGCACCGACCGGTCCCGCACAGCCACCGGAGTTTAATACCGCCGGCCCGCCGCCCGATTCGCATCGGCACGCGCGACTTTGCTTATACCGCCCGGCCGGAACGGGGGTCAAGCAGATTTTGCCCCCCGCCGACCCCCTGGGTATCGTTTAGGAGAATATACCGCGCCAAATGCTTGCGCGCTGCGGATTGCCTCGCTGGCCGACCGCGCTCTATTCGCATTATTTCGGCCGTGCCGTGCGTGGGCAACAGGCAACAATGGTGAAACGCAATGCCCGCCCGGTTCCGTTCGCAGTCGTCCTGTCGTAGTCGCCGGTTGTCGAATCGCGCGGCTGGCGTCATAGTAGCGAGCTTGGTTCGCGCTGCACCGGCCCGAGCCGGGAAGGCGACCCCCATCGCGTCCCCATCCGAGGGAGTTTCGTTTGTCTCAGCAAATCCATTCGCACGTGTTCGACAACGGCCTGACGCTATTGGCCGAGCCGATTGCCTCGCTCGAATCGGCGGCGTTCACACTGCTGTTGCCGGCCGGGTTCATCTACGACGCCCCGGCCCGCGTCGGCGTGGCCAACTTCGCGTGCGAGATGATGCTTCGCGGTTGTGGCTCGCGAGACAGCCGGGCGTTTGTGGGCGATCTGGACAATCTCGGCGTCGAGCGCGGCGAGTCTTGCGGCGCGTCGCACATGAGCTTCAGCGGAGCGACCCGGTCGGCGAACCTGATGCCCGCCTTGGCGATTTATGCCGACCTCGTTCGCCGGCCGCACATGCCGGTCGATCAGATCGAAGCGGGGCGGATGGTGGTGTTGCAGGAATTGCAGGCAATCGAAGACGATCCGGCCCACAAGGTGATGGTCGAACTCCGCCGCCGCCACTACGGCGACCCGTGGGGCCGCCCCAGCGCCGGCGAAGAGGCGGTGCTCGAATCGGCCGACATCGACGAAATCAAGGCGTACTTCGCGACGCACAGCCGGCCCAACGGCGCGATTCTGGCCGTGGCCGGGAAGATCGATTGGGATGCGACGGTCCGCGAAGTGAAAAAACTGTTCGGCGACTGGAAGCCGATCGACGTGCCACCGCCGTCCGATGGCGAGCACACGCGCGCGAGCCAGCAACTCGACCACGAATCGAATCAAACGCAGATCGGCGTGGCGTACCGGAGCGTGCCGTACAACCATCCGCAGTATTTTCAAGCCTGGGGCGCGGTCGGCGCGCTCTCCGGCGGCATGAGTTGCCGGCTGTTTACCGAAATCCGCGAACGCCGCGGCCTGTGCTACAGCGTCTACGCCTCGCACCATACATTGCGCGACCGCGGCAGCGTGTTGTGCTACGCCGGCACCAGCGCGGAGCGCGCGCAGGAGACGCTCGACGTGCTGATCGCCGAATTGTCTCGGCTGGCGTCCGGCATCGAGCCAGCGGAGCTCGATCGGCTCAAGGCCCGCGTCAAGAGCGGTCTGATTATGCAGCAAGAGTCGAGTTCCGCCCGCAGCGGCTCGATTGCTCGCGAACATTATCTGCTCGGTCGCGTGCGGTCGCTCGACGAGTTGAGCAAACTGGTCGACGATCTCACGTGCGAAAGCATCAACGATTATTTGGCCGCCAATCCGCCGCGCGATTTCGTGGTGACGACGCTCGGCCCCGCTTCCTTGGAGCTGCCCGATGGAGTTTCGTGAACACCGCCTCGCCAACGGCCTGACGATCGTCGCCGAATGCAACGCCGACGCCCACACGACCGCGGCGGGCTTCTTCGTCAACACCGGCGCGCGCGACGAGACCGACGAAGTCGCCGGCGTGAGCCATTTTCTCGAACACATGATGTTCAAGGGGACGCCGTCGCGCTCGGCCGACGACGTCAACCGCGAGTTCGACGAGATGGGCGCCGACTACAACGCCTTCACGAGCGAAGAGAACACCGTTTACTACGCCACGGTGTTGCCGGAAAACCAAGGCCGCGCGATCGGCCTGCTCGCCGACATCGTGCGGCCGTCGCTCCGCGAAGAGGATTTCACGACCGAAAAGCAGGTCATTATCGAGGAAATCCGCATGTACGCCGATCAACCTCCGTTCGGCGCGGACGACAAGATTCGCGCGCGACACTTTGCCGGCCACCCGCTGGGCCGCAGCGTGCTCGGCACGATCGAATCGGTCGGCGGACTGTCGGTCGACCAGATGTGCGAGTATTTCCGCAACCACTACAGCCCCGGCAACATGACGTTGGTGGCCAGCGGGCGGGTCGATTTCGCCAGGCTTGTCGAACAGGCCGAGCGCGTTTGCGGCGAGTGGGAGCCGGTAAAATCCGACCGTCAAACGCCCGCTCACGCAGCCCATGCCGGTTTCGAGGCGCTGACCAAGAACTCGGCGACGCAAGAATACATCATGCAATTGGCCAACGGCCCGTCGGCGACCGATGCCGAGCGGTTTGCGGCCAAACTGCTCGTGGTGATCGTCGGCGACGATTCCGGCAGCCGGCTGTATTGGGAACTGGTCGATTCCGGTCTCGCCGAAAGCGCCAGCATGGCCCACCACGGCTATCAAGGCACGGGCCTGTTCATGACTTACATGAGTTGCGATCCGGAAAATGCGGAAGACAATCTCCGCCGCGTCAGCGAAATCTTCCGCCGCGTTGAACGCGAAGGCGTCAGCGCGGAAGAACTCGCCACGGCCAAGAGCAAGACATCGTCGCGCGTCGTCCTCTCCGGCGAGCGGCCGCGCGGGCGGTTGTTCAACGTCGGCCTCAACTGGCTCAACCGGCAAGAATATCGCAGCATCCAGGACGATCTCGACGCGATCGACGGCGTGACGGTCGAGCAAATCGCCGCGGTGCTGAAGAAGTGGCCGCTTTCGCAATCGACGACCGTCGCGATCGGACCCTTGGCCGATATGAAGTCGCCGAATTGAACCACCGAACCCCGAATCTCGTTCCCATGCCGAACGCCTTCGAAGCACTCTGCCAACACGTTCGCGAATCCGCGTTGCTGGCCTCGACCGTCGAAACGCTCGGCTGGGACGAGCGGACGATGCTGCCCCAAGAGGCCGGCGCGTATCGCGCCGAGCAGATGACCTATCTCGCCGGGCTGGTGCATCAAAAGCGGACCGACCCGCGGCTGGGCGAGTGGCTGGCCGAACTTGACGCCGGCGATCTGGCCGCCGATCCGCACAGCGACGCCGCCGCGACGATTCGCAACCTGCGGCGCGAATACGATCGCCAGCGGAAGCTCCCGCAGCGGCTGGTGGAAGAACTAACGCGGGCGACGGTGCTAGGTCAACAAAACTGGGTCACTGCCCGCAAGGCCGATCGGTTCGCCGACTTCGCGCCGCAACTCGACACGATCATGAAACTGTCGCGCGAGAAGGCCGACGCGCTCGGCTACACCGGCGCACGCTACGACGCGCTGCTCGACGAGTACGAACCGCACGCGCTGTCCAACGAAGTGGCCGTCGTGCTGGAAAACCTTCGCCGCGAATTGGTGCCGCTGGTCGAAGCGATCGCCGGCAGTTCCCAAAAGCCCGACTTGTCAATCCTCAAGCGGCAGTTTCCGGCGGCGGCCCAGGAAGCGTTCGGCCGTGCGGCGGCGGCCCGGATCGGCTTCGCGTTTTCGCGAGGGCGGCTCGACACGACGAGCCATCCGTTCTGCACGGGCCTGGGGCCGAACGATTGCCGCATCACGACGCGTTACGACGAGCAATTTTTTCCGTCGGCATTCTTCGGCATTCTCCACGAGGCCGGACACGGAATTTACGAGCAGGGCCTCCGCGGCGATTGGTTCGGCCTGCCGCCGGGCGAAGCGATTTCGCTGGGCATTCACGAATCGCAGTCGCGGATGTGGGAAAACCTCGTCGGCCGCAGCCAGCCGTTCTGGCGGCACTTCTATCCGCAAGCCGTCGCCGCGTTTCCCGAGGCGCTCGCCGACGTGCCGCTCGATGCGTTTCACTTTGCGGTCAACAACGTACAGCCGTCGCTGATCCGCGTCGAAGCCGACGAAGCCACGTACAACCTGCACATCCTCGTGCGGTTCGAACTCGAACAGGCCCTCATCAACGACGAACTGCCGATCGGCGACTTGCCGGCGGCGTGGAACGAGAAGTACCGCGCGTACCTGGGCATCGCGCCGCCGAGCGACGCGCTCGGCGTGCTGCAAGATATCCATTGGAGTGCCGGCCTCGTCGGCTATTTCCCGACCTACTCGCTGGGGAATCTTTACGCGGCCCAATTCTTCGACCGGGCCGACGCGGAGATTGGCCCGCTCGATGAACAGTTCGCCGCCGGCGAGTTCGGGCCGCTTCGCAACTGGCTCGGCGAAAAGATCCATCGCCAAGGCAAATGCTACACGGCCGCCGAACTCGTCGAGCACGTCACCGGCAAGCCATTGTCGCACGAGCCGCTGATCCGGCGACTACGCGGAACGCTCGGAGCGCTATACGGCGTCGCGTGAGCGCACGCAGTACGGTAGGCGAAAGGAATGGAGAACGTATATCGTTGCGGCACCCGAGGGACCACCTGAATTTCTCGGTTGCCCGCTTCGTCAGTCCTCACTGAAGTAAAACCACCAACTGGAAAGCCGGATGCGGGAAACCCGCCCGTCCGGTTTGGCGGGAGGGGCGGCCGAACTCAATCGGTCGTCCCTACCCCGATCCCCGATCCCCGATCAATTCTGGGATATGGACTTGGTCAAACCGACAATTCGCGGCGGTGCGAACATGCTCCGTGCCCCGATCGTAGCACGCGATCAGGAAAAACCAAAGGTTTGTCTGACGGCGAGGGTTCCAGACCTCCCCCCGGACCCAACCCTCTTTATAACCATTCTCTGCATACAGCTCGGCGTAACTGCTTTCGCCGAAGGAACTTGTCGATATTGAGTCCAATTCGATCTCAATCTCGCACGCCGCTTCTCCTTCACCGTCGAGTCCATCGACCGTCAACTCACGCGATTTCACCTCTGCACTGGGTGTCCGCGTGACAGGCAGTTGATTCCATCGACAACTCGAGAGTGGACTACCGCTGCATCGCTCGCGAGGAACGTGTGCCCTGGGAATTGCGGCGTCGCGCGACTGCCGCCGTACTCGTGTCACCCAACGATTCGGCTCGCAATACCTCATCGATGGCCAATGCCGAATGGTGGCTGCCTCGCGACGCGGTGCGCCGGCGGGCAGTCAGCGGTTTGGACAGGTCTGAGACTGTCGGCGGTGAGGTCGTCGCCGGACGACCGACGACAATGGCAGCGGCCGCGGAAGATGGCTGTGGCGGCGAAATCGACGTGCCAAAGTACTTCGCCAGAACCGCAACGTCGGACCGGTTTACAGCCCCGTCGCCGTTGAGGTCACCGTCGCTCATCGTTGCATTGCTCGCGATGCCAAAGTGCGATTGTAGAATCGCCAGGTCAACCAGGCCGACACGATAATCGCCGTCGAGGTCGCCGATCAAGCGCTCGTCTTCGCCGGGCGAACCGCCAAGTTGCAGGCTGGCCCGCCAACCGGACGCCTGATTCCATGCCGAGAGCGGGGCCGCCGCGTCGGCGACGACGAGCGAGTAACCGTCGCCGTCGGTTTCCGCGTACCATGCGTCGTCGTAGGTGAACGATTGAATGACGCCGCCGGATGCATCGAACAACGTGATCGTTTCGCCGCCGTTGTCGAGATTGCCGGTAAACTCGCGATCGGCAATCACCGCGGCGGGCACGTTCGGATACGCCGCCAAGAAGCCGGGGCGGTTGCCCGCGATGACGATGCGGCCACCGGCGGGCAGCAGCAAATTCGCCTCACCGGTGAGAAACTCATAGTTGATGTCGCCGTCGACCGGACTGAGTTTGAGCCGCACGCCGGTCAAATCGATCGGCGTCGCGCCGACGTTGACCAACTCAACGAACTCCGCGTTGTCGCTCGATCCAGGCGGGTTGTAGTACAACTCCGAAACGCGCAGCCGCGGCGGCACCGTGAACAGCGAATCGGCCAAAGCGCTCCACTCGCCGCTCTGGAATGCCCGCGCCGTAATATGCAGCGTCGCGTCGACCGAGAACGGACCAGTATATGTGATCGCGCCTGGTCCGCGCGGGTCGGTTCCGTCGGTCGTGTAGAGAATCGCCGGCGGAACCGGCGGCGGCGATGTGGTGATGCCGACCAGTTCCGGCCGGATCAGCAAATCGCTCGACGAGTTGGCGTCGTTGAGTCCGTGAATCGCCAACACGTTCGCGCCGACTTGCAGCGAACTGCGGAACGCCGACAGATCGAACTCCTGAGGCGAGCCAAGGGCGACTTCGACGAACGTCGGCGCGTCGGAGTTCCAATCGAGCACGCCGGGCTGTCCGTCGCGGCCGGGGGCATTGGCGCTGGCCACTTCGACGCCGTTGAGATAAGCCACGAAACCGTCGTCGGCAAGCATCCGCAGCAGCAGCGAAGTATCGGCCGCCTGCAGGGCATCGAGGTCCGCCTGGGTTGGAATATCGAACTCCGCGCGAACGTAAACCGATGTTCCACCCGCCGGACCGGACATCTGCGCCTCGACGTTGATGCCGATCGCCGGAAGATAGTCGGGGGTCGTGTCGTAACCGACGCCGCTTGCTCCGATCAGCCACGATTCGCCGTGCGCGCCTTGCGCGTATGCCGGTGCAAGCCAATCGTCTTCCAGATCGTCGTTGGTGGGCACGAACGCCGCGAGCGTCGCATTGGTCGCCACCAGCGTCGTGGTCGTCGTGATCGTACCGCCGGAGAGCATCGCCAACTGCGATCCGGCACTCACCGCGCCGCCGTAGCTCGGCGTTCCATTAAGCGCGAACGTCGGCGCGTCGAGCGATGGATACAAGCTGTTCGCCCGAAACTGCTGCAACGCGGTTTCGGTGCGGAACGGAAATACCGTGTCGTAGAGCCGCGTCTGTTCGGCCAATACGTCCGAACGGCCGAGGGGCGACGTCCACAGCGGCAGAGGCCACGGCGGCGATGGCAGGATCGGGCTGTTGTACGGCGGAAACGCATCGCCCCAACGGGCCGACTCGGCCACGACCGCGCCATTGATCTCCGCGGCCAACGGCTCCCAACGTTCGCGCATCGCCTCGGCCGTCAGCGCCCCGTCGCCAAACAAATGCTGCTGGGCGCGATCGGCAAACCGCAGGCGAAACTCCGGATTTGCGCGAAGCTGTTGAAACAGCCGCGACGCCGTGCCCGCCGTGTTGAAGTCGTTCACCAAGTCGGTGTCGAGCGGGCGGTTGATGCCGATGATCGACAACACGTGCTCGTTGTCCCAGGGGATGAACTGGAACTTGCCGGCCGGATTGCGCTGCCGTACCGCGTAATAGTTCTTCGCCCCGCCGAACCAGTCCTGGTTGTAGGCGACGAGATTCACGATCATGTAGTCGATGAATTCGTCGATATCGAGCAGTTGCTCCATCTGGGCATACGCGGCCGGCGACGAGAGTCCGCTGTTGGCCAGCGCGAACATCGCGTTCCACGCCGTGGCGTCGCCGTCGATCGCCGCGCCGTCGTGGATCACGTCCCAATCTTCTTCCGCGCCGCCAAAGTGCGACGACGCCCAATCGGCGTCGGGCCGTTCCATCAGGTCGTACATGCCCCAGTACATGCCGTTGATATAGACGTGGACCTTGCGGCTATACGGCGACGTGTTGCCCATGTCGCGAAACGTCTGTTGCGTCCAGGCGTCGCGGACGAACGCGGAATCCTTCGGATGCTCTCGCGGCACGGTCCAGCTATCGCCAAAACCCATCTTCAGCCGCAGCGTGTCGAATTCCTCGACCGGCGAATTCTCGAACAGGTTGTACCGCAGCTTGCCCGGACCATAGATGTCGCGAAACGCGATGCGAAACCCCTTCTTCGGCGATTCGGTGTGCGAGCGGCTGGCATCGCCCTGAATCCGCAGTCCGGCGTTCACGGCAAAGCCCGGCTCGCGGCCCAGCGGATCGAAAAACTCGACCGATACTGGCTTTTCCGAGCCAAGCCCATCGGCGAACGGATTGGCGTGCAAACTGCCGGGACCGAACATGTCGGCCGTCGGCATCACCAGCGACACGACCGGCAGCGACCGGAGGTCGTCCGGCAGTTCCGCCAGGTTCGCCGGCACGCCGACTACGTCCGGGTCCATCTCGTAATCGCCGGGAAATCCGCCCCACGACGCCGGAAGGCCGGCCCCGGTTTGCGCGAAGATGTCGGCGAAAAACAGATACGTTTGCGTATCGACGTTGGTCGGCTGGAATCCATCCTTGAATGCCGCAACGCGGAGCGTGGTTGTGTGGTCGACGTGAATCGGCCCGCTGTACTCGACGCCGGTTGTCGCCGTGGGCGGCGTACCGTCGGTGGTGTAGCGAACTGTCGCGTCAGAAGTGGCCGTCGATATTGTTACGTCGAACGGAGCGTCGTAGTAACCGCGGCCGTGGAACGCGGCGAGATCCCCGGAGAACTTCGTGTCTTCGACGAAACCGAGAAAACCGCCCGTGTTGCCTGAACCGGGCGTCGGCGTCGTGAAGTAGAAAAACTCGGCGGCGTCGACGGTCGTGGCGATCAATTCGGGCAGGATCAAGAAATCGTCGTCGCCGGCCGAAGCGTTCAGCCCGTGAATCGCCAGTACGTTCGCGCCGGCTTGCAGCGTACCGAGGAACGCGGTGAGTGGAATGTCTTCCGCGACGTCGCTCGCTCCGTCCGGCCGCGCCATCGTCGCCGCCGAGTCGTGCGCGGGCGTCGCCGGCGCATTGCGGCGGGTGATTTCGACGCCGTTGAGATACGCCACAAAGCCGTCGTCGTAGCGCATCCGCAGCTTGAACGAATCGAACGCCGCCGGATCCGCAACGTCGAATGTCGCACGCACGAGCGCCGTGGCGTTCACGTCCTTCATCGTCGATTCGACGTTCGTCCGCACGGCTGGCAGCGTCGTGAACCCGACGCCGTCGAAGTTCACCTGCGATCCGCTGGTGTTGATCAGTTCGACGACGATCGGCTGTCCCGCCTGCGGATGGCTGCTGCCCGTCGAAACCGTCAGCTCGATCGGCGTCCACGTATTCGGACCGGGTGTGATCCCCGACGCCGAACCCAACTCGACGCCGCCGGCCGACAAACGCAGCGTGTAGCTCAGGTTAACCAGCATGTCGCTTCGCTGGCCGGCAAAGGCCGAGAGCGTGTACGTCGTGTTCGTCTGCAACAGGTCGGCCAGCGTTTGCGAAAGGATACCCGCACCGTTGATGAAAGCCACATTGCGGCCTTCGGGAACGATCGTGTCGAGGTCGGGCGTTTGATCGTTCGCGCCGGTGTACCGCGGCTCGTTGGGATTCCACGTTCCCGCTACGGCGCCCGACTGCGACCAGCCCGGCACGGAACCGTTGACGAAGCCGTCGTCGGCGAGGGCGAGCGACTCGAACGACGGATTCGCCAGACCCGCCACTGGCGTAAACGAGTATGAATACGTAAACGTGCCCGCGCCGTAACGGTTCGTCGGTCCTGCGTCGGGCGTCGCCGGGAACTGGCCCGCCGTGCCGTACCGCCCGCCGCCGACGAACGAAACCACACCGCCGCCGTCAGTCGTGCCGAATCCGCCCGCCGCTCCACCAGAATTGCCGTTCGGTTCGCCGACGCCGTAACCGTGCGCGACGATCGTATACGAGCCGGGCTGCAACTCCAGCGGAGCCGCCAGCGATTTGAAACGGCTGCCGCTGGCCAGCGTGCCTGGACTAGCCGTCGTAAACGCAAGTTGAGCCAATCGCGTGCCCGTGTTGCCGACGCGGCTCCACAACTCTCCTGTGATGGTGCGAGACAGTCCATTCGCTCCGCTGTCGAACACACCAAGTTGCGTGACGGTAATCGGCGCGGACACTTCGAAGTCCATGCCCAGCGATCCGCCGAACTCCTGATTTCCTATCGCACCGGGCGTCACGGTGAATGCCGTCCCCGACCCGGACACCGGCGGAGAAATCGGCGTCGTCACCGGATAGCCGACGCCCAGATCGCCCGCCGTCCACGTCGCTTCGTCGAACGGTTCCGCGCCGCCCGTCCAATCGCCACTCACCGGTCCGCCGGGTATCAGAATACGCGCGGCATTGCCGGCCCCAACCAGCACGGTTTCGGCGATCGATCGCCCATACGAAACGTCGGTCCGCTGGTTCGGAAACGCCGGGTCGAACTGGTCAACGATCGTGCCACCTTCGGCGTCGGGCGCGACGAGCGCCAGGTACTCTCCGTTATCGTTGAGTTTGAAATTCGTATGCAGCTCGCTCCCGGCGACGGCCCGGTTCTTGTCCGAGGCGAACACGACGAGAAACCCGCCGGAATCGATCGTCGTGCTGGGAAACGTCCACTTGCCGAGCAACGCCGCATCGTCGGTCAGGTGATAGCCCGCCAGATCGACGGCGTCCGCCCCTCCGTTGTACAACTCGATCCAGTCCGGGCGGTCGCCGTCTTCGTCGGTCAGCCCGCCGTTGTTGGCGGCCAGAAACTCGCTGATGACGAGTCCCGCGGCGAGGACTTGCCGCTCTTCGAGCCGTTCGAACAAAAAGCGGGGCCGACGCGACTTTGCTCGATACGCCATAGCGAAAAACCTCGGCCGAGGCGCGTTTTGCCGCGCCAGGAAGAAAAAGAGAGTCGCCAAGAAAAAATTGCTTGCCTTTGCCGGACCGTCGCATTATCCTAATCAAACGGTTCGTTGAATCAAACCATCGTCACAAAGTTTCGTTGCGGTTTCCTCGGCGTGTCGACAACATCATGAGTAAACGAAAGGTGCGCTAATGCAACGGCTGACATACCTTCCTAGCGCCGCTCTGGCAGCGGTTTGCCTGTTCGCGCTGCAGCCGCAGTCGGCTCGCGCTGAAATCGCTTATCTATGGCCGGCCGGTCAGGCCGGTGCTCAAGCATATTCCGGCTCGATTGGCATGGACTTTGTCGTCAATCAGCCGATCGACGTCACGTCGCTTGGCGTGTTCGATCACCTCGGCGACGGCATTAGCGGCACGTTGACGGCGACGATTTGGGATCTTGGCACCAGCGCCGCGGTGCCCGGTGCGACGATGACGTTCACCAGCGGCGATCCCGGCACGCTCGTCGGCTCGGCCCGGCTCAAGCCGATTACGCCAATCACGCTGCCGCCTGGTTCCTATTCGATCGCCTCGTCGGGCCACGGCGACCCCGACTTCGATTTCAACCCGGCGACGACCACGACAACGAACAACGGCGGCGGCGCGATCACGATTACGCTCGGCCGCCGCTACCGCGGCGACGCGACGGGAGGTTTCCCAGCTACGGTCGATGCGACAGGTTTCTACGGCGGAGGCACGTTCGAGTTTTCCGCCATACCGCTGCCGCCGGCCTTTTTCAACGGCGATTTGGTCTCGTACCAGGTGCAAGCTCCGCAAGCCGGCGTTCAAGACTTCGGCGGTTCGCTCGGTATGGACTTTGTCGTCAACGAACCGGTCTATATTTCCGCCTTGGGTGCGTTCGACGCCGATCAGGACGGATTCAACCTGCCGATCACGGTGGACCTGTTCGTCCGCAACGACGGCGGTACGCCAAACGATCCAGCCGACGACACCGGCGGCGCGAACCTCGCCAGCCACACATTCAGCGGCAGCGGCGATGCGCTGGTCGGCGGCAGCCGCTTCGCACCGCTCGATTCGCGATTGCGTTTGGAACCGGGCGCCTACACGATCAACGCGTCCGGGTATGGTGCGACGGAACTGCTAGCCAACTCCGGCGTCGGCGGTTTTGCCATCACTCGCCGCACGACCGACGGCGCCGGTGCCCT
>JBBDYI010000118.1:0-5367 GCA_040901705.1 Pirellulales bacterium
TTTCGCCGACGTGTCGTTTTTCCCGATGATTTCGGCGAAAGGATTCGCCTCCTACAGTCGGAACCACCTTTTTCAACAGGCTGTTAGCCTCCGTGTCCTCGGTGGTTGAACGAACCGCGCAACATCACAAGTAGGTCTTCGCTGGCCGCGGGATTGGCCGGTTGCTTTTACACAAGGATGTGGTCGTCATGGATCGACGTGCGTTTCTCGCCCGCTCGGGCTTGTCCATCGCGGGATTGGGTTTGTCCGCAAGCATCGGCTGCCGCGGCCGGCAAACGGCTCAGGTGATAACGGACGACAAGGCGGATATGGTCGGCAGCCACGCCGCTGGGGCCGAGACGTTCAAGCCGCTAGTGCAGGAATCCGTCGGCAAACTGCTCGGTCGGCAGCACGCACAGTTCCAGATGGTCGCCGCCAATCAACTGCCGCCGCCTCCCAAGACGATCTGCTTCGTCGGCGTCGAAAACAAGAGCGCCGAGGAGATCGGCGACTTCAAAGACCAGATATACCAAGCCATCGACACGAAGATTCTCGAATCCGGCGCGTTCACCGCGATCAACCAGCGATTCGTCCAGGCCGGTCTGCGCGAAACGCGGCTGCGGCCCGACCAACTCTTCGTGCCGGCCAACATGCGGGCCTTTGCCGCCGTGCTCGAACAAGAAGGCCAGCCCGTCGACTATCTGATGTACGCCACGATCACCTCGGGCACGACGAAAAGCAACAAAGACTACCAACGCGACTACATGCTCACGCTTGAAGTGATCAACGTCCGCACGGGCCAGACCGACAAGGAATCGGCGGAACTGCGGAAGGGATATAACAAGTCGGTGTGGGCGAAGGTGAAGAATCTGGGAGCTTGACGCGAAGGATTGAGAATCAAGTTTCAAGTTTCAAGGTTCAAGCAAGGCTCAAGGTTCAAGCTCAAATTGCTTGACGCCGTGGAGGCGAGAGCCTGCTTGAGATGTGGACCGACATCGGGATTGGAACAACAGTCGTCGACTAATCGTTGAACCTTAAGCCTTATACCTTGCTTGAAACTTGAACCTTGAAACTTGAGACTTCGACATGGTTCGCGTTGCACTTAGGTTCATCGCCGTCCTCCTCCTTCCCGCCCTCGTCGGCTGCGCCACGCACGCCGACCAGCTCGTCAAGGTGCGTGCGTTCTATCAGGCCGGCGACCTGGCCGCGGCGGAGCATCTGCTCGACGACGACTTGAAGAAGGCCAAGTCGGACGGCGACGTGCTCAAGCTCGAACAAGCGATGGTCCGCCTCGCCGCCGGCAAGCCCAAGGAAACCGAGCAGATCCTCCGCCAGGTCCGCGACCGCTTCGACGAGCTCGACAAGCCCACCGCCGGCGAAACCGCCTGGTCGATGCTGAGCGACGACAACCGCCGCAGCTACGCCGGCGAAGATTACGAAAAGGTGCTGATCCGCTCGATGTTGGCCCTGTCGAATCTGATGACCGACGGCGAGGACGCCGTGGCTTACGCTCATCAGATCACGGCGAAGCAGCAGGAGATCATCGCCGCCGCCGCTGTCGATGACGGCAACGCCGACAAGGACGGGCAGAACCCGAAACTCGCGTACAAGCAAGTCGCGTTGGGGCCGTACATTCACGGCATGTTGCGCGAGGAAACGCACGTCGACTACGCCGACGCCGCGCGGGCGTATCAGCAAGTCGTCTACTTCGAGCCGGAATTCCGCACCGGCCGCTGGGATTTGGAACGAGCGCGCAACGGCCACCACAGCGAGCGCGGGCACGGCGCGCTCTACGTCTTTGCGTTGGTCGGACGCGGACCGTACAAGGTCGAAACGCTCGAAGCGCCGTCGACTGCGGCGCTACTCATCGCCGACGTCGTGCTCAAATCGCAAAACAAGTACTCGCTTCCGACGTCGGTCGCTCCGGTCAAGGTGCCCAAAGTCGTCGCCATGCCCAACGACATCGACAACGTGCTGGTTAGCATCGGCGGCCAACAAGCCGCGCAGACCGAAACGATTACCGACGTTGGACGCATGGCCGTCGAACAGTACGAAGCAGTTTACCCGCAAGTCGTCGCCCGCGCCGTCGTGCGGCGGATCGTCAAGCGGGGAGTGGTCGAGGGAACGAAGCTGGCCACCGGCGTCGACGACAAGAGCGCGCTCAATCTGCTGTTCGAGGCCGCGGAATTTGGTTGGGGCGCGGCCGAAGCGGCCGATACGCGGTGCTGGGGTTTGCTGCCCGACAAGATTCAGGTTTGCCGCATCGAACTCCCGGTTGGCGAGCACGTCGTCTCGCTCTCGCCGGCACAAGGCGAGCGGACCATTGGCGTCGCCGAACAGACGACCGTTCGCATCGTCGATGGCGGAAACACCTACGTGCTGGCGAACTTTCCCGACCGCAAGCTCGTCGGCAAAGTGTTGGTGAGTCGCTGATCGACCGTCGGCCGGGTAACGAACGCCGTTTGCCCTAGCGCGGCCATTGGCCGCAACCAAAACGGTCCGGCAAGTGAATTCGAAACACGGAGGCACGGAGACACGGAGGAAAAAGGGAAAGTGATGAACGATGATTGATGAGTGATGAATGATGAACGAGCGGCGATGCCACCTTACGATTGGAAGTGCCACTCATCACTCATCGTTTGCATGCCCTCCGTGTCTCCGTGTCTCCGTGTTTTCAAGTCATGCATAAATCCTGCTCGGGACGCGAAGATTTGGAGCGTTAGTAGTATGAATACGTCTTTCTGCGGATTTTAACGGATAAATCGGACGGCATCGGCCCAGCTCGGCGGCGGACTGCGCTGCGACGCTTCCCATCGACTTCCGCGGCACGTTCCTATTTTCTATCCGGCTGCCCACGCCGATCGGTTCGCCGCTTGACGCCCCTGAGAGGTCGAATCTAGGATGGCGCGTTCGCCGTGATGCCGGCCGCGGGCTGCCCAGTGTGCATCGTTTCCGCGTATGGTACTTCCACGCTTGGCGTTTGACGTCTCGCTGCCAACTACTCCGAACCCATTCCGCATAACGCCGTGGCTGTTCCACTCGAAAAGACCAAGGTCGGCATCGTCGGCATGGGCACCGTCGGCAGCGGCGTGGCCAAACTGCTGCTCGACTTTGGCGACCGCACGGCCCGCCATGCCGGTCGCACGCTGTGGCTGGAAAGCGTCGTGGTCCGCGATCCGACGAAGGCCCGCGACGTCGACCTGCCCAAGGGCATCCTGTCGAGCGATCTGACGACGATTACGAAGAATCCGGAGATCGTCGCGGTTGCCCATCTGGTCGGCGGACTCGAACCGGCCCGCACGATCCTGCTCGAATTGCTCGAAAGCGGCAAGGACGTCGTCACGGCCAACAAGCTGCTGCTGGCCGAGCACGGGCCGGAACTGTTCGATCGCGCCCGCGCTCTCGGCCGCTCGATCGCCTTCGAGGCCTCGGTCGCCGGCGGCATTCCGATCATCGCCAACATCAGCCAGTGCCTGTCGGCCAATCAGATCGAATCGCTGTTCGGCATCCTCAACGGCACGAGCAATTTCATCCTCACGCAGATGGAAGAACGCGACGCCGACTATGCCGACGCGGTTCGCGAAGCCCAGCGGCTCGGTTACGCGGAGGCCGATCCGACGTTCGATGTCGACGGCGGCGACGCGGCCCAAAAACTGGCGATCCTCGCCCATCTCGCCTTCGGCGCCCGCGTGCATTGGAGCCAAATCCCCCGCCAAGGCATCGACACGCTCGATGTCACCGACCTCCGCTACGCCAAACAGCTCGGCTATCGCATCAAGCTGCTGGCGTCGGCGCAACTCGTCGCCGATGCGCTCGAGCTGCACGTGTCGCCGACTCTCGTGAAGATCGGCACGCCGCTGGCGGAAGTCCGCGGCGCGTACAACGCCATCGCGGTGTCGGGCGACGCGGTCGGCCGGTTGTTCTTCCACGGTCTCGGGGCCGGTCAGATGCCGACCGCGTCCGCCGTGGTGGCCGACCTGATCGACACGGTTGTCGGCCGCACGGCGATTACGTTTCGCACGCTCGAATTCTGGTCCAAGCGGGAAGCCCGCGTCGCGCAGCGCGACTACGACAACGTGTTGGGCCGCTACTACATGCGATTCCGCGTCGACGATCACCCCGGCGTGCTGGCCGAGGTTGCCGGAGCGCTCGGCCGTTGCGGCGTGTCGATCGCCTCGGTGCTCCAGCAAGAATCCGTGCTCCAACAAGAAGCCGACGAAACGCCGCACACCCGTGGCGAGCAAGTCGTCGATCTGGTCATCATGACGCACAACGCGCCCGAAGGCGCGGCCCGCAAAGCGATCGACCAGATCAATCAGCTCCCCACGGTCCACCCCGGCAGCGTGCGGCTGCGCATCCGCGGTTAGCAAGCTGCTGCTTGCGCCGTGGCGATCGAGTCCTCGAAGCGAGCTACGCAAGCGCCGGTCGCCGCTTGATCCCTTCGCGAATGATCGCCAGCACCCGCTCGCGCTCTTCGCCGACAATCGGCAGCCGCGGGGCGCGGACCCATTCCTTGCCCAAGCCGGTCTCTTGCATGCACAGCTTGATGTACTGCACGAACTTGATGTGCGTGTCCAGCTTCATCAGCGGCGTGAACCACCGATAGATTTCCCGCGCCCGGTCCCACTCGCCGCGGCGGGTCAGCTCCCACAGAAACTGATTCTCGCGTGGAAACGCGATGCCCGTGCCGGCCACCCAACCGTCGATGCCCAGAATCGCCGTTTCCAGGAGCAAGTCGTCGACGCCGACGAAGATCGAAAATCGCTCGCCGCAAGCGTTGCGTAACTCGGTGATCCGCCGCGGGTCGCCGGCGCTTTCCTTGATCGCCACGA
Source organism: Pirellulales bacterium (assembly GCA_040901705.1). Lineage (GTDB taxonomy): Bacteria > Planctomycetota > Planctomycetia > Pirellulales > PLA5 > PLA5. The sequence goes on from JBBDYI010000118.1 coordinate 4,812, forward strand.
GGTTCTTCATCTCGCCGAGTTCGTTCAGTTGCTCCGGCGTGATGTCGACGTGGTACGAGATCGGATTGTTGTACAGCATCCACGGCAACTTCGTGCTGCCGCCGACGGTGCGGAAGAACGTCATCGCCTCGCGCGGGTCGGCCTTGTAGACCATCGCCGGCATGACCATAAACCCGGCCACGCCAAGCTCCTCGCAATCCTTGATATACCGGCAGGCCGCCGGCGTGCTCGTCTCGGCCACGCCGGACAGCACCGGCACCCGCCCGCGGCTCGCCTTCACCGCCGCCTCGACCACCTGCCGCTTCTCCGCCGGGTCGAGCGTCTGGTTCTCGCCCAACGAACCGCACATCACCAGCCCGGTGACGCCGGATTCGATCAGCGCCTCCAAATGCCGCGCGGTCGCGTCGATATCGAGCGACTGATCCTCGCGGAACTGCGTCGTCACCGCCGGAAATACACCTTGCCACGCATGAGCCACGATAGGTTCTCCCAGACTACTAACTGGACTTTTGCAAATCACACTAACCGCAACTTCACGAGCACGTGGTCGCAGTCT
>JBBDYI010000119.1:0-5255 GCA_040901705.1 Pirellulales bacterium
GTCCAGCAGTGCTTTGAGGTTACGAAAAGCCACACCTCAAATCGTAGCCGTGACGCTGTACTAATTCGAATTAGTTTCAATTCGGCACGAAGCCACGGCGTCCGTCCGCAATGCGCGTTCGTCCGGTTCGACGCCGATGCCAGGTTCGCTCCAAGCGTCAATACGATCGGGCATCGCCAGCGCCGCGTTGCCGTCGGGCGAACGGTTGCCGCCCAATTCCACGTCGCCGAGTTCCACGCCGTCCATTTCCACGCCGTCCATTTCGACTCCGGCGACCACGCGATCGAGCATCGCCAACGCCGCGGCATGTCGCAGGCCAACATTGCTTCGCGCGCGGCAGCCAACAACACACGCCACGCCCAAGTTCCGGCAAGCCGCGGCGATTTCCAACGCCGATGTCAGTCCGCCGCAATAGTCGGGCCGAATGCGAATCTGCCGGCAGCTACCGACATCGATCGCCATACGGGCACGGGCTGGCGACGTGATGCTTTGGTCGAGGCACACCGGTGTCCGCAACGACTCTTGCAGCATCGCGTGGCCGACCAGGTCATCGGCATCGAGCGGTTGCTCGATCGCGGCGACCTGAAAATCTTGCAACCGAAACAGCAGGTCGCGCTGATCGAGCGACGCCGTGCCGTCGAAATCGACGCGGATGCCGAGCGACGCAAACGACCCGCGCACGGCCCGCACGACGTCGATGCCCCAGCCCGGCCGAAGTTTGAGCGTGATCTCCGTGGTCCCGCGCTCGACCAGCGCCGATACACGCGCAATCAGTTCGTCGATCGTCTGTCGTGGGCCTAAAGTTTGCGTCAACGTCGCGTTTGGCCGGCTTCCGCCCAGCGATTGCCAAAGCGGCTTGCCTTCGCGCCGCGCCGTTAGATCGCGCCAGGCACAGTCGATCGCACCCTTAGCCAGCGAATGGCCGCGAAACCGGTTCATCCGCTCGCCGAGGCTTTCCGCGGAATCGAGAACGCGTGCCACGATAGCCGGCGCCAGACAATGTTCGAGGAAGGCAAACGTGCCCCGCGCCCACTGTTCGCAGTCGACTGGCGCGGCATCGACGATCGCCTCGCCCCAACCGGACAATCCGCTCGACTCAATTCGCGCAAGGATGCAGTCGGGCGACTCGCCGGACGTCGATGCGCCGAAACGAAACAACTCTATGGCGTCAATGGTCATCCGATTCGGGCGTTACTCGCATTTCTCGCACGCTAGCACGCTGTGGAATAGCGAATTGCGGAGGGCGTGCCGACTTGATACTTGGAAATGAGTCTCCGCAATAGAACGGGCTGTTCGATTTGCAGCACCGCCGCGACGGCGCGAGAGACACTCGATGATCATGGCACGGGAACGGGCAGTGCTCAAGAGCCAGACGCAACTTTCATCGTCGTCGCAATTGGTCCAGCGGGTTTCTTGTTTGCCGCTCGAATCGATGTCTTTTGAATCGATGTCTCTCGAACCGGCAGCCGGCACGCGGCGAATTGCGTTGACTGGTCCCAACCGAGGGCGGATACTGGTGATCCACGTGACTCGACGAAATTTCGTTGTCTCGCTCGTCGGACAATCGCAGTTTTGCGTCACCTCTCGCACCGCTCCGTAAACCTGTCACATATCCTGCCAGCAGGAGGCCTCGCCATGCGTTCACAATCCAATTCGACGTTCCGGCCGGGATATCCATCGCGTTTTCGTCGCTTCATGCAAGGGCCAGCCGCACTCGCGCTGGCGATTGGGCTGACAATTGCAACATCCGCGCGATCCGTGGCGGCGAGGAATGACGAAGTGCCGGCGAAACCGCCCAGCACACCGAACATCCTACTGATCCTCGCCGATGACCTCGGTTACGGCGATCTCGGTTGCTACGGACAGAAGCGCATCCACACGCCGCGGCTCGATCGCATGGCAGGTGAAGGTTTGCGGTTTCGCAAATTTTACGCCGGCGCGACCGTTTGCGCGCCGTCGCGATGTGTGCTGATGACGGGCTTGCACACGGGGCATTGCTGGATTCGCGGAAATGCTCGGCTCGATTTGCGCCCCGATGACGTTACCGTGGCCGAGTTGCTCAAGTCCGCCGGCTATGCGACCGCTCTGGTCGGCAAATGGGGCTTGGGCGCGGAAGGCTCCGCCGGCGTGCCGACGCGGCAGGGCTTCGATTCGTTTTTCGGCTATCTCGACCAGCGACACGCGCACAACTACTATCCAGAACATCTGTTCCGCAACGAGCAGCGCGTGAAGCTCGGCAACGTCGTGCCCAATGCCGACGACGTCGGCGCCGGCGTGGCCACGAAGAAGGTCGACTACAGCCACGACCTGTTCGCGACCGAAGCGCTGCAATTCGTCGAGCAGCACAAGGATCGGCCGTTCTTTCTCTACCTGGCGCTGACGATTCCGCATGCCAACAACGAAGCCGGCGATCGCGGCATGGAAGTGCCCGACTTGGGCGAGTACGCGGACCTCGATTGGCCCGCGCCGCAAAAGGCCCACGCGGCGATGATCTCGCGGATGGATCGCGACGTCGGGCGGCTGCTCGACAAGCTCAAGGAATTGGGCATCGACGAAAAAACTTTGGTGCTGTTCTCCTCCGACAACGGCCCGCACGCCGAAGGCGGCAACGACCCGAATTTCAATCATTCGCGGGGCGGACTGCGCGGCATCAAACGCGATCTGTACGAAGGGGGCATTCGCGTGCCCACCATCGCCCGTTGGCCGGGCACGATCGAGCCGGGCGTGAGCGACCACATCGGCTATTTCGCCGACGTGCTGCCGACGCTGGTCGAACTGGCCGGAGCGAAATCGCCGGACGGGCTAGACGGCGTGAGCTTCGCGCCGACGCTGCTGGGCCGCCACAAGGATCAGGCCGAGCACGAGTATCTGTATTGGGAATTCTACGAACGCCGCGGGGCGCAAGCCGTGCGCGAGGGCAAATGGAAGGCGGTCCGCTCGCCGGTCGACGCGGCGGTGGAGTTGTACGATCTTGAAGCCGACCCGGCCGAGAAAAATGATCTCGCGAAAGATCGGCCGGAAGTCGCCGCCCGGCTGACGGCGCTGATCGAGAAAGCCCATCGCCCGGCAAAGCAGTGGCATTTTCCAGGCAGTCGCAAGCCGGCGGCTGCGAAATGATCGGAAGCGCCACGATTTGCTACGCCCTCGTTCGAGTCGCCTTGCGGGAACGATGCCGCTGCGGGGTGCGAGCGCGGAGTGTTCCGAGTATATTGCGGTGCCAGTAGGGCGGTCGCGACGCCCTGCGATCCACCTAAATCCAACCACTTGGAGTCGATTCGCATGATTACCGTCGGCATGAATTACCACGTCATTGCAGGCAAGCAGGACCAGTTCGAAGATAAGTTCGCCGCCGTAATCGGCGCACTCAAGGCCGCGCCAGGCCACACGAGTTCGACGTTGTGGAAAGACGTCGGCGATGACGCCTCGTACTTGATCACCAGCGAGTGGTCCGACGAGCAGGCCTTCCGCGACTTCATTCAAAGCCAGGCCTTCAAGGACGTGACGAATTGGGGCAAGGAACAGATTCTCTCCGATCGGCCGCAGCACAAGATTTACAAGCACTGATTACCTTTTCCCATGCCGCCGCGTTGGGGTTTCGAACGACAGGCAGAATCAAAATGTTGCTTCCGCCCCACTCGGCCGGCGGTCGAGTTGCCGTATTCGCCCTCGCCGTACTGACAGCGTCCGTAGCACCGATGTCGGTAGCATTGGCCGATGATTGGCCGCACTGGCGCGGTCCCAATCGCAGCGACGCCGTCGACGAACCGTCGGGATGGAAAGACGGCGCTTGGCCGATTGGCAAAGCCATTTGGCACGCCGACGTCGGCGAAGGGTCGTCGTCGCCGCTGGTCGTGGGCGACCGCGTCTACGCGATGGGCTGGCGGGCGGACGAAGATACCGTGCGGTGTCTCGACGCCCAGTCGGGCAAGACGATTTGGTCCAAGTCTTACGCCGCGCCCCGCTACGGGCGCGTGGCCACCGGCGACGAAGGATTCTATTCCGGCCCCAGTTCGACGCCGGAATTCGATCTGGCGACGGGCTACCTGTACACGCTCGGCATCGACGGCGAGTTGCGGTGTTGGAATACGCGCGAGGAAGGCCAGGAAGTTTGGAAGTTGAATCTTTACGAACGATTTGCCGCGCCGCAACGGCCGCGCGTGGGTCGTAGCGGACGGCGCGATTACGGCTACACCTCTTCGCCGCTCGTCCACGAGGACTGGCTGATCGTCGAGGTCGGCGACAAGGCGGGCAATCTCCTTGCTCTCGACAAACGCACCGGCAAACAGGCGTGGGCGTCGGCGTCGAAAAGTCCGGCCGGACACAACGGCGGCCCGATTCCGATGACGGTCGAGGGTGTGCCGTGCGTCGCCGTGCATAATTTCGACGGCTTGCTCGTCGTGCGGCTCGACGCCGGCCACGAAGGACAGACCGTGGCGACCTACGAATGGCGGACCAGCTTCGCCAACAACATTGCCTCGCCGGCGGTGTTCGAGAACAACGTCGTGATCACGTCCAGTTACAACCACCACAAGATCGCCCGCTTTCGCATTTCGCTCGACAAGGGCGCCGAGAAAGTGTGGGAAGTGGCCGAAGCCTCGAAGGTCTGCTCGCCCGTGATTCACAACGGTCACGTCTATTGGGCGTGGGAGAAGTGTTATTGCCTCGACTTCGATTCCGGTAACGTGCAATGGCGCGGCGGCAAATTCGGCGATCCCGGTTCGCTCGTCGTGACCAGCGACGACCGCTTGATCGCCTGGACCGACAAAGGCGATCTGCGACTCATCGAAACGGCCGTGCGCTCGCCCAATACATACACGGAACTGGCCGCCCGCCAGCAAATCGCCCAAGCCGATGCCTGGCCGCACGTGGTGCTCGCTGGCGGCCGTTTGTATTGCAAAGTTCGTTCCGGCCGCATCGCCTGTCTTGAAATCCCTCGGTAGCAGCCCAATTCAAGGCTTCTACGTGCTACAGCCCGTCGCGACCATGCGGGGCGATCTTGCCAGGATTCGCAAGCTTCGCCCATTTACCGGCAGTTTGCGTAAACCGCGCGCCGCGGCAGCTTGGCGTTGAGTTTCGCGGAGGCGATTACCGATCTTTCGTAGGTGCGCTCCTTCGATATAATCCGGCCCCCTCGCCGGCGTGAGTGGTCGAGGTTGGATTCTTAGCAGCCTGTTGAAAAACCGTTGTAGGAGGCGAATCCTTTCGCCGACGTGTCGTTTTTCCCGATGATTTCGGCGAAAGGATTCGCCTCCTAC
>JBBDYI010000120.1:0-5217 GCA_040901705.1 Pirellulales bacterium
CGCGCGAAACACCAAATCAACACAAGATCAATTCCCCAGCCCGTGAACGGTTACTGCTGACACTCGCAAACGACGTCGTCGGCACCGGACCCCGCCTGCAAATGCTCACGGAGGATGCCGAAGCCAACCGACGGATCGAGTTGGCGTTTATGGCCTGGGCGAAAGCGATCGGCCTAGCCGAAAAACTTCGCACGATGCGGATGGCGCGAGCCTCGGATGGCGAGGCGTTCGGCGTGCTGGTCAACAACCTGGCGCTGCCAACCGCCGTGCAACTTGACCTGCGGCTAATCGAGGCCGATCAGGTTTGCACGCCGGACATCAACGTGCTCGCGCCGAACGCCATCGATGGGATCGGCTTCGACGCCTTCGGCAACGCGGTCGAGTACCACGTGCTACGGTCGCATCCCGGCGACACGTCGGCGCTGGTGTACCGCGAGTACGACCGCGTCCCGGTCGGTGCGGTCGTCCATTGGTTCCGCGCCGACCGACCGGGCCAAGCGCGCGGTATTCCCGACATCATGCCGGCGCTTCCGCTGTTCGCGCAGCTTCGCCGGTTTACGCTCGCGGTGCTCGCCGCCGCCGAGACGGCCGCCGACTTCGCCGGCATCCTCTACACCGATGCGCCGGCGAACGGTAAAGCCGACGCGGCCGAACCGTTCGAGCCGATCGAACTCGAAAAACGTGCTCTCGTGACCATGCCGGGCGGCTGGAAGATGAGCCAAATGGAGGCCGAACAACCGTCGACCTCGTATGCCGAGTTCAAGCACGAACTGCTCAACGAAGTGGCCCGTTGCCTCAACGTCCCGTTCAACGTCGCGGCGGGAAACAGCAGCGGGTACAACTACGCCTCCGGTCGGCTCGACCATCAGACGTACTTCAAGTCGCTGCGCGTCGAGCAGGGCCATCTCGAATGCATCGTGCTCGACCACATTCTGGCGGCGTGGTTCGACGAGGCCGTCTTGATCCCCGGCCTGCTGCCGTCGGGCCTCGGTTTCATCGCCGACTGGCCGCACCAGTGGTTTTGGGACGGCCACGAACACGTCGATCCCGCCAAAGAAGCCTCGGCGCAAACCATGCGCCTAGCGAATCATACGACCACGTTGGCGGACGAATACGCGCGGCGCGGTCTCGATTGGGAAACCCAGCTTCGCCAGCGGGCGAAGGAAGTCTCGCTGATGGCCGAACTCGGTTTGACGAACGCACAAGCGATTGCCATGCCGGCAGCACCCGCGCCGGAAGACGACGAAGAAGAGGACGAGGATGTCGAAGAAAAAACCACAACCCGACAAGCCGCCTGAGCCGCGCGAGCTGAACCTGCTGGCGTCGGCCGTCGAGCTTGAAGCGGCCGCGCCGGAAGGCGAGTCGAGCAAGCTGCGGCGGTTCTCGATGACCGCCTACACCGGCGGGCCGATGCAGCTGGCCGGCTGGCGCTACCCGGTCGTCGTCGACCTCCAAGGGTTGCAGGTCGGTCGCCAGAAGCGGCCGATCCTGCTCGACCACACCCGCGACGTGGATTTCGTGATGGGCCAAACCGACGCCGTGTCGGTGATCAACGGCGAACTCGTTGTCGCCGGCCACGTGATGGGCGAATCGGCGAAGGCCAAGCAAGTGATCGCCCTCAACGACAAAGGCTTCTCGTGGCAGTCGTCGATCGGCGCTCGGGCCGATCAGGTCGAGTTCGTGCCCGAAGGGAAAACCTCCCAAGCCAACGGCCGCGAGTTCGCCGGCCCCGTAAACGTCGCTCGGCGGGCCACGCTCGGCGAGATCAGTTTCGTCGTGCTCGGCGCGGACGACAACACGTCCGCTCAAATCGCCGCCTCCGCTCAACCCTCGAAGGAGATCGATATGGAATTCGCCGCCTGGATCGAAGCCCAAGGGTTCACGCCCGACGCCTTGAACGAGTCGCAAACCAAGAACCTGCGGACGTTGTACGACCTGCAAGCGGCCAAATCGGCCACAACCGAGGAGCCGCCGCCCGGCCCCACGGTGCAGATTCGCGCCGAGGCGATCGCCGAACTCACCCGCATCAACGCGATTCGCAAGGCGTGCAGCGGCCAGCACGCGGAGATCGAAGCCCAGGCGATCAAAGAGGGTTGGGACGGCACGAAAGCCGAGCTCGCCGTACTCCGCGCCAGCCGGCCGTCGGGGCCGGCAATTCACGTCGGTGGCAACGACGGCGCTCCGGTGGCCTCGCAAGTCATTGAGGCGGCGCTGTGTATGCAGGCCGGCATTCCCTGCGAGGATCGGTTCGCGGAGCAAACGCTCGAACGGGCGACCAAATATCGTCGCCGCGGCTTGCGATGGTGCGCGGAGCAAATCTGCGCTACCCACGGCCGCATGATCGACGCCGACCCCGGCACAACGGAGTGGATTCGCGCCGCGTTCAGCACCAGCGAACTGTCCGGTATCGTCGGAAACGTGGCCAACAAGGCGCTGCAAGCGGCATTCGCGGCGGCTCCGTCGGTCGCCGACCGGATCGCCGCCGCCAAGTCGCACGCCAACTTCCATGCCCACACCGTCTATTCGCTGGTCCTCAACGGCGAGTTGCAGCCGGTCGGGGCGGACGGGGAACTTAAGCATCTGTCGCTTTCGGAAGAGACCCGCACGCGGCAGTTGGATACCCGCGGGGCGCTGCTCTCGATCACGCGCAAGGACTTGATCAACGACGACTTGGGTGCTTTCGCGGACAACGCGATGGCGCTGGGCCGCAAGTCGCTGCACTCTCGTGAAAAGGCCCTGTTCACGTCGCTCAACCCGACCGGCAATGGCGCAAGCTTCTTCACCACAGCCCGCGCGAACTACTTCGAGGGCGCGCCGGCGGCGTTGTCGCTGACCAGCATCTCGACCGCCGTGCAGATGTTCCGTGACCAGAAGGGGCCGGACAACGACCCGATCATGATCGAGCCGCGGATTCTGCTGGTGCCCACGGCGCTGGAGACGACCGCGCGGGAAGCGATGGCGTCCCAATTCGTCCTCGGGCCCACCACGGCCAAGACGCCGGCGGTGAACATCTGGCAGAACGCCTTCACGCCGGTCACGTCGCCGTGGCTGTCGAACACCAACCTCTCCGGCGCGAGCAGCGCGGCGTGGTACCTGCTGGCCGATCCGGCCGACATGGCGGCGCTCGAAATCGCCTACCTCAACGGCCAGCAGACGCCGACGGTCGAGTTCTTCGGCCTCGACGCCGATCCGAACATCCTTGGCGTAACGTGGCGCGTCTATTGGGACTTCGGCGTCGCACTCGCCGAGTACCGAGCCGGCGTCAAGAGCAAGGGCGCGGCGTAACCAACCTCAAATCATCACAAAACATACGGAGAATTCATCATGCCTCAAGCCACATTCGTTCAGGTCGGCGAGTCGATCGACTACACGCCGGGCAGCGCCGTCGCGGCCGGCGACGTGGTTGTCCAAGGCGACTTGGTCGGCGTCGCCAAGGTGCCGATCACCGCCAATGTGCTCGGCGCGCTGGCCGTCACCGGCGTATTCGACTTTGCCAAGAACACCGGCGTGTCGTTCACGGTCGGCCAAATCCTGTACTGGGATGACACGGCCAACCAGGCGACGACAACCTCAGCCGGCAACAAGCAGATTGGTAAGGTCGTCCGCGCCGCGGGCACGAGCGACACCACCGTTCGCATTCGCGTGAGCCAGTAACGATGCCGAACCTCCTCGATACCGGAGCCGCCTGGCTCGCCGATCAGCGTCATCAGCACCTCACGAAAACCGTGGTCTACCGCCACGGCGACGCGGGCGTGGTGCTGTCGGCGACGATTGGGCGCACGGAGTTTGGCAGCAACGCGGCCGATCCGACGATCGAAACGTGGGAGAGCCGCGACTACATCGTCCGCACGGCCGACATCACGTTCGGCGGGCAGGTCATGCTGCCGGCACGCGGCGACCAGATCGAGGAGACCGATGGCGGCGTGAAGCACGTTTACGAAGTGATGGCCCCTGCCGGCCAAACGCCGTGGCGCTATGCCGACGACTTCCGCCGCGAACTGCGGATTCACACCAAGCACGTCAAGACCACGACCGCATAGAGGCCGCCATGCCGTCCGTTCATTCCGAGATCACCTGCGAAGCGACGGTCGCTGCAAAGCTCACCGATACGTCGGAGGGCATCGGTCTGTCGGCGCTGTTTCACTTGCAGGCGGCATTGTCGCTCACCGAAGGGGTCGGTGCGAACCAAATCAACGCCGTCGCGGTCGAGCGCGACCGGCACATGTCCGGTCCGGCGAGCTTTGAGTTGGACCTCTCGACGCTCGCTGGGTTCGAGCAGGCCAAAGACCCGCTCCGGAACACGGTCGTGTTTGAGAACATCGTCGCGATCTTGATTCGCAACAAGGCGAGCTCGTCGGGCGAATTGATCGTCGGCGGAGCCTCGTCGAATGCTTGGACCTCGCCCTTTGCGGCCAGCGGCGCTCCGACGACCGCCAAAATCACGCTCAAGCCGGGCGGGTTCATCCTGCTTACCGCGCCCACGGCCGCTGGCTATGCCCTCTCCGGAAGCAACAAGATGCTCCGTCTCGAAACTATTAGCAGCCAAACCAATTGCGACATCATCGTCTTCGGCCGCGACACGTAATCATCCATCGCCATGCCCACTCCCCTCAGTGTTCAGATCGCCGACGCCGTCGTCGCGGAACTCCGCACCGGCCAGTTCACGCCCGCGTTCGCGCCGTTGCGGCGGCTGTTGCCGGTCCGTGAACTTGCCGAACTCGACGACCTCCGCGTGACTGTCATTCCGCGAGCGATGGAGAGCGTGCCGCTGGCCCGCACCAGCGAGCGGCGAACGTACACAATCGACATCGGCGTGCAGCAGCGCGTCAAGCAGGACGTCGAACACGACGCGGCCGTCGTCATGGCGGTCGCCGAGGAGATCGCCGGGTTTCTGTTCAATCGTGTTCTGTCGGAGAAGAAAGAAGCGAGCTACGTCGGGCACGGCATCGACCCGATCTACTCGCCCGAACATTTGGAAGAGCTGCGCGTGGCGACGAGCGTCGTCACGGTGCGGTACACGCTGTGAGGTAGCTGTGGCGACGAGTGGATTCACCCTTGGACTGCGACAGGCGAAGGCCGGATTCTTCGACCGCCCCGCCGTGCAAAATGCCACCGACCGCGCGACCAACCGCAACCTGTCGCGGTTCTCCGGCGGCGGCCAAACGGTCGAAGAATACCGCGTCCGCGATCTCGACGGCATGTTGTTCGTCAACTCGG
>JBBDYI010000121.1:0-33541 GCA_040901705.1 Pirellulales bacterium
AACAACGACCGCGGGGGCGGCGGCCGCGATCGCGGCCGGGGCGATCGCGGCGGTGACCGCGGGGGCGACCGTGGAGGCGACCGTGGCGGTTGGGGACGCGGACGCGATGATCGCGACGGCGGCCGCGACCAGGGCAGTCGCAACGCCGATCGCTCGTCGCAAGCCGTCTCCCTCGTGCCGGGCTTCGGCCCCGATCCCAACGATCCGGACACCGTTCTCGTCCCCGGTTTCGGCGCGCCCGGCGCCGGCGCCGGCGAAATACCGCTCGAAGACCGGTACGACGAACGGGTGCTCCGCAACGTCGACCAGGAAATCCTCGGTAAATTCGACCACAACCACAACGGCATGATCGACGGCGACGAGTGGCGTGAAGTTCCTTGGCGCGACGATCCGAAACAGGACGACAAGAACCGCGACGGCCGGCTGACGCGTGAGGAACTCGCCGGCCGCATCGCGCGTCACTGGGGCTTTGGCGAAAAGAAGCCCAGCGGCGACGCGCGTGGCGAACGCGACCGCGGAGATCGCGGCGGCCGCGGCGAAGGTGATCGCGGACGTGGCGGCGGCGGCGAACAAGACGACGAGAAGAAGACCCGCGATTGGGCCGCCGGACTCGTTCTCAAGTACGACCAGAACAAAGACAACTACCTCACGCAGGACGAATGGAAGAACACCACGGTCGACGTGCGGGCCGCCGACAGCAACCACGATAACCGCGTCGACGCCAACGAATTAACGGCGCACTTGCTGGAAGCGAACAAACGCCGGCAGGAAGCCGGTCGCGACCGACAGGGCGACCGTTCGTCGCGCGGTGGAAACACGCGCGGCAACGCCGGCTATCGGTTCGATACGGCCCTTGAGCGCCTTCCCAAGGGCACGCCGCGTTGGTTCCTCGACAAGGACGCCAACGAAGACGGCCAGGTGGCGATGGCCGAATACAGCACGACCTGGAACGATGCCACGATTCAAGAATTCACCAAGTACGACGGCAACGACGACGGCATCATCACGCCGGAGGAAGCAATGAACCCGCAACGCGACGCCGCGCCATCGACGAGCGGGCCATCGACGAGCGCTTCGGCATCGGCAGGTTCGCCATCGACTTACGGTTCGCCGCCGTCCTACGGTTCGTCGCGGCGTTCTTCCGACGGCGACGGCGATTCGCGGGATTCGCGCTCGGATCGAGGCGGTGATCGAGGCGGCGATCGAGGCGACCGCCGCAGTCGACGAGGCAACCCATTCTCGCGGTAGCCAGTCGAAACGCACCGACGACGATTCGAACGCGCAGGCTGACGTCCGACGGCGCCATGCCGGCGGATCATTCCCCGTCCTTCGGCTCCGCATCCTTGGAGTGCTTCGGATCGATCTCCGCCTTGATTTCGACAGTGGCTTCGCCTTTGACGCGGCGGCCGGTGGCGTCAACGCCGATGAAGTACCAGCGCATCTTTGCCGCGGCCAACTCGTCGCTGGTCGACCAGTTCTTAGGATCGGCGGCCGACTTGCCTTTGCGGATATTCGCCTTGTCGCACGAGTACCACTCGGCAAATTGTTCGGCGTTATAAGGCTTGCCGGTAAACGAGCCGCCGTTGACCCATTTTCCGTCGACCTGTACGAACGCGCCAAACTGCTCGATCGTCACGTCGGCGTCCGTGGCCGTGACGGTCGTCTTGTACCACCACGTGTACTTACCGCGCCGCGTGTTCTTGCCGCTTAACGTGGCCAGCACAACGTCCGGTTCGTGGACGACCTTGATGCCAGTCGGCAGCTTGTCGAGTTCTTCGACAGTGGGAAACGTCAGCTCACCATCCTCGGCGGCAACGAGCGGTGCAGCACATAATGCGATGATTGCCAAGAGACCGATTCGGCGAGCGGTGGCGTTGGTGGGCATAGCGAGTCTCCGAGAATCCGTGGATTATTGCATACGTGGATTATTCCCTACATCGTCGGCGGGGGGCACACGAGCGTCAAGCATCGGTCGTGGCGACGATCGAGCCCATTGTCCGCAGATATTGCAGATGTCACCGATATGAGAAAGATGCTTTGGCAGAGGGAGTTCGTTCGATCTGCACGCGAAGGCAAGAACGGCATTTTTTTGCGCTGAGTGGCTTGAAAAGTCGTGGAGTTTTGGAGGCGGGTCTGGTAGGCTCGGCTGATGGTTTGACGGACGAACTCTGGGATGCGAATCAAGTTGCCGCCGGAACGCCGGTGGAAGGAAGGCATTATTGAGCGCATTCCCTGGAGGCCCCCCTGGAGTTTGTTCAATAAAGCCTGGTCGTGATGCAAGGATGATTTGGTTGCGAAATTGAGTAATAATGCGGAGCGATTCTTTTCGTCCGCGCGATAAATGGGGAGACTTTTGTGATGAGTGATCGAGTGATGAAGCGGCGAACGCTGTTTTCGGCCTTTTTGGCGGCGCTGATTTGCGCAAGTCACGGGCGCGGTGCGGATTTTTCGGTGACGATCGACGCGGGGACTCGCGATCTCGTCGGCGTGCCGGTCGCGGGCGAGATCAAGCTTCCGGCTGGGCAGGGAATCGGAGGCTGGACGTACGTGTTCTTCCAGGGCGGCGGCGACGGCGCGCCGCAATTGGGCCAAATCTTGCCGCCCGGCCTGGCGGCGCGGGAGAGCGGCGAAAACGCGGCGGAATTGCGCTTCGTTGTGCCGTCGCTCAAAGCCGGCGAAACGATGAAGTTAAGCGCGAGGAGTACGAATAAGCCATTCGGGCGATTCTCATGGAGCGATACGCCTGGGAAGTCGACGGAATTGCGGTTCGACGACCGGCCGGTGCTTCGATACATGTACGAGGCGGTGGACAACTCATCGAAAGAACGGCGGGGCGAGACGTACAAGGTGTACCACCACGTGTTCGATCCGGAGGGCGATCGGCTATTAACGAAGGGGCCGGGCGGTCTCTTTCCGCATCATCGCGGGTTGTTCTATGGGTTCAACAAGATCAGCTATGGAGATCAGAAGGCCGATATTTGGCATTGCAACAACGGCGAGTGGCAAGCGCACGTGAAGGTGATATCGCTGGCAGCCGGGCTGATATTCGGGCGGCATCGCGTGGCCATCGACTGGCATGGGCGGGACGGGAAAGTGTTTGCAAAGGAGGAGCGGGAATTGACGGCGTATACGATGGCCGACGCTCAGAAAGCGCACCGCGGCGCGGCGGACTTGCCTGCCGGCACACTGATCGAATTCGCTTCGCGGCTGACTAGCCAAGTCGGTCCGCTCAAGCTGGACGGCGATCCGCAGCATGCCGGTTTTCAGTTTCGGGCGTCGCAGGAAGTGCCGGACAAGACGGCGAAGCAGACGTATTACTTGCGGCCGGACGGGAAGGGCGAGCCGGGGACGTTTCGCAACTGGCCGAAGGACAAGGCGCACGAGAACTTGCCGTGGAACGCGATGTCGTTCGTGCTGGGCGACCAGCGGTATACGGCGGTGTATCTCGATCATCCGAAGAATCCCAAGCCGGCGCGGTATAGCGAGCGGGACTATGGGCGGTTTGGGTCGTATTTCGTGGCCGAGCTGGACGAGGGCAAGCCCCTCACGGTGAACTACCGGATTTGGATCCAACGCGGCGAAATGACCGTCGAACAGTGCGAGGCGCTGTCGAAGGCGTTTGTGGAGCCGGCGAAGGTGACGGTGGCGGTGAAGTAGTGGGCAGTGGGCAGTGGTCAGTTGGCAGTGGCTGCGACAGAAATCTGCGCGTTTTTGGAATTCTTCTTTGGCACGCTTGCCACGCGTTGCTAGAATAAGTTGTCCGCATTGCGACGATCCATTGCATATGTAGGTTAGGGGATGTAGCTCCGTGGCATGGCTGCCCGATGGAGTTGACGCTCGCGCTGGTTTTACCTTGGCTCGGTTTCGCGGTCGATTTGTGAATCCGAACATGGGCGAAGTAGGCACGAATGTCGCTGCCCGGCGGCCGACGCATGATGTTTTGCGGTGCGCTCCTTTCATAAACACGGGCGTTCGCCCACTTGATTCGGTGAGTTACAAGCGGCCGTGGATCGCGATTGCCGCGGCCTGGAAATGTCCGCGCCGTAGCGAGCGGGCACGAAACCGGAGCATTCCGGCCGGCATGTCCTTATGTTTGCGTTGCCGTAGATCGGTCTCGATTCCAACAGATCCCCGATGAGCACCGGCGGTTCCAACTCCGGTTCTTCCCGAAGCGTCGGCCCACGCCGGCCGCCGCTGGGCGAATTCGTCGACTTCGGCGACGGACGAACGCCCCTGCCCCACTTGCCGACCGACGATCAACCAACCGTCATTTCCCCCAAAGGCGGCTCGTCCGGGCCGATGCCGATTCTCACCGGCCAGGAATGGGCGGAGGCGCTCGTCGGCCAATCGCTCGGGCACTACGAACTGCTGGAGATCGTCGGTGCGGGCGGAATGGGGTCCGTGTATCGCGGCCACGATACGGCGCTCGACAAGACCGTCGCCGTCAAAGTATTGCTGCCGAGTTCGGCCGACGACGAAGACCTGCTGCGGCGATTCAAGAACGAGGCCCAATCGGCCGCCCGGCTCGATCACGTTCACGCCGCGCGGGTGTACTACGTCGGCGAAGAACGCGGGCTGCATTACATCGTCTACGAGTACATCGAAGGCCGCAACATCCGCGATCTGGTCATCGAATCGGGGCCGCTGCCGATCGCCGACGCGCTGCGGTATACGTATCAGATCGCCGACGCGCTGGCCCACGCCGCTACGCGCGACGTGGTGCATCGCGACATCAAACCGTCGAACGTGTTGGTGACCGACGAGGGCATCGCCAAGCTGGTCGACATGGGTTTGGCCCGCCTGCACCAGGTCGAGCACTCCGGCGGCGATCTGACGGCGAGCGGCGTGACGCTGGGGACGTTCGACTTCATCTCGCCGGAGCAAGCCCGCGACCCGCGGCGGGCCGACGTGCGCAGCGATATTTACTCGCTCGGCTGCACGCTGTATTTCATGCTCACCGGCCAGCCGCCGTTTCCTTCCGGCACGGTGCTGCAAAAGCTGTTGCAGCACGAGGGTGATGTTCCGCCCGACCCGCGACTGCTTCGCGCCGACTGTGCCGACGACCTTGCCGAAATCGTGCGGACGATGCTGGCTAAGAAACCGGAGCATCGCTATCAGACGCCGGCGGTGCTAATGAGCGAGTTGGCCGGCTTCGCCCACCGCGCCGCTTTGGGGCCGCTCGGTGCGGCGGGCACGGCGATCGTCGTTCCCCGCCGACGTCGCGATATTCGCACGCGCAAGCACGCCCCTTGGGTGCTGGCCGTGGCGGCATTTGCGCTGGTGGTCGTGTTTGTCGACGCAATGTCGCGGTCCGACGATGCGGCGTCCATGTTTCTGCCATTTCCCGACGCACCGCCGAGCGACAACGGACCAGCCGAGGAAAACGACGCCAACCGCACCGGGCGGAAAAACGCATCACTCGCCGGAGCCGACGCTACGCCAGCCGGTCGATCGGACAAAGCGGACATAAATAATTCACGCGAGAATCGAACCGACGACAACGGACAGTCGGCACCGACCGACAAGCCGAAAAACGGGGCAGTCTCGCCGCAGCAAGTCGGCCCGGACGCCGATCCGATTGATATCGCAGCGGCGTCGACCGCTCCTGGCGTCTCGGTCGGCGCTCCGAATCCAGTGCGAGCGGAATTCGACACGGCCACGCGAGCCGCCACGCGTTCGGCGACGCCTAACGATGCGGCGGCCACGGCCAGTGCTCCGTCGTTGTCGGCGTCGATTGGCGCGGGCGGAATTCGCGAGCGCGTCGGTCCGGAGTCCGCCTCGGCAAACAGAACAACGCCCGAGAGAACGGCGGCCGACGCTGCAACCGCCACCGCTGCAACCGCCACCGCCGCAATTGCCACCGTCGAATCGCCGGGCGTCGTCACTGTCGTGGTCGGAGACGCAACGGTTGACGGCGCGACGGTTGACGGCGCGACGGTTGGCGGCGCGACCGTTGACGGCGCGACGGGCGACGGCCGAGCGTTCGCCTCGCTTGGCGCGGCGCTCGATGCGGCGCACGCACGCCTGCAAGCCGCGGCGGCGCGAGGTGACGGCGCAACCTCGGGCGACGCGATACACTCCAACGATTGGCTGATTCGCGTCGAACTTCGCTTCGACGGTCCCTTGGCGTGCGATCCGCTCCGCATCGAAGGGGCGAAAGTCGACATCTTCGCCGCCGACGGGTTCTCACCGCTGCTGGTGTTTCGACCAACGGCCCTCGCTGCCAGTTCCGACCTGCCTAGCGCCATCACGATTGCCGAAGGCGAGTTGACGATCGAACATGTGGCGCTGGAGTTGCGGCGGCCATCGGGACTTACCGCACGAGCACGACTGTTCGAGGCGCAGGAGGCCGATCTGATTCGGCTGCGCGATTGTTCGCTCACGATATCGGCGGATGCAGCGGCTTCGGGCATCTCGACGTCCGGCGATTCCCGTTCCAAAGGCGCGTTCTTCGATGTTACGGCCAGTCGCGTCGCGGCGGCGGCCCGGATGGCCCCCGACATGCCAGAGATGAACGGCGCGATGCCGTTGCTGACGATCCGCCTCGATCGATGCGTCGTCCGCGGCGACGCCGATCTGGTTCGCGTCGGCGGGGCGCGCAACGCGCGGCTCACGTGGTCGAACGGCCTGGCGGTGTTGGGCGGCTCGCTGCTGTCGATCGACGGTTCGCGGCACGCGCTGCCCGGCGCTCACGTCCGCGCGATGTTGAATCACTTGACCGTCGGATTGCGCGGAAACGTTGCTTCGATCGCAAACACCCAGACCGCGCCGTTCCTGCCGGTCGTGGAAGTCGAAAGCTACGACGGCATTTTCGTCGGTGCCGATCAACCGTTGATCGCGTCGCAGGGCGTCGACAGCATCGAGGATTTTCGCGATCGATTTCGCTGGAAGGGAGAGCGGAATTTCTACGACAATTGGACGCGCATGTGGCGGATCCACGGCGTTGGCTTCGAGAGCGAGCCGGAGGAGATGGGTTTCCGCGATTGGGTTTCGCATTGGGGACGCGCCGAGTCGGCCCCGTCGCTCGGCCCCGTGATCTGGCGGAATCCGATTTCGCTCGCCCGGCCGCCGCACGAGCAGCAACTTGCCGACTTCGCACTCGCCGACGCGGACGCCAACCCAGCGCGCGGTTCCGGCGAGAAAGGCACGAACGCGGGCGCGGCGCTGGACCAACTTCCGGCATTGCCCTGGCCTGGTCCGCTGGCCGATGGCGCGGTGCGCTAAACGCGGCGTGACGCGGCCGGATACACGTGGCGTCCGCGAATGGAATCGCCGGCTCGATCGTGCGTTCTGCGATCGCGCATTCTGCGACGACCGCGCTCGTCAACGTCGAGAACACGGTGAACGCCGCCACGCTACCCCATTGAGGATCGTCGGCAAAATTCTCATAGTTGTTGGCAACTTTTTCTTCGTCAAAATTGATTGAATTGATTGCGCGCCTCGATTAGCATATAGGGTCGTGCATATCCCTGAACGAGGGTTGGGCGCTCTACACGTTCCGATTACGCGGGCTGGCTCGGCAGAGGTTGTCGAGTCGTCCGGTTGTGATCATTTCTCTGGCATGGTTGGAGGTTTTCCGTGGCTATTGCTTTGCCGGCGCGCGACGAAGCGCGATTGCCCAAGTTTCGTTCTCGCGCAGGCGCTTACATGGATCGGATCCTCGGCGGATTGAAGCGGGGCGCACGGCGAGGCGCGAAACGCGGATCGCAGGTCGAATCGCTCGAGCCGCGAATGGTTCTTGCCGCGGCGAATTTGGTGATCAGCGAGTTTCTGGCGTCCAACAGCGGCGGGCTGCGCGATCAGGACGGTCAAACGTCCGACTGGATGGAAATCTACAACGCCGACTCGACGCCGGTCGTCCTCGACAATTGGTTCCTCAGCGACAATCAAGTGGTTCCCGATAAGTGGGCGTTTCCGGCGACCACGATCCAACCGGGCGAGTATCTGGTCGTGTTTGCATCGGGTAAGGATCGCGCGGTGGCCGGCGGCGAATTGCATACGAATTTTGCACTTTCCAACGGCGGGGAATACCTGGGATTGAGCTATAACGACCCCGTCGACGGATTGGAAGTCGTCCATGAATTCAACCCAAGCTTCGAGCCACAGACGACGAACGTATCGCACGGATTCGACCAGCCGTTCAACACCACGTCGCTGATTGGCCCGACTGCGTCGGTTGAGGTGCTCGTGCCATCGGTCGCCAATGGCGGCAGCACGCTGGGCAACACGTGGACGCAAAGCGGCTTCACGCCGACCGGCTGGACCGACGGCACAAACGGCGTCGGCTGGGAAGACGGAACGGATTACGCGAGCCTGATCGGGACCGACGTCAAGTCGGAAATGGACGGCGAAAATGCTTCGGCGTTCGTGCGTATTCCGTTCGACGGCGTCGATCCGCAGACGGTATCTCAACTCGACCTCTCGTTGAATTACGACGACGGTTACATCGCGTATCTCAACGGTACGGAAATCGCCCGCCGAAATGCCCCGGCGTCAGCGACGTGGAATTCCAACGCTACGGCCGAACACGGCGGCATCCTCGAACAGTTCAGTTATCCGACGTTCGAGAATCTTAATGGGCTGACGGTCAATTCGAACAACTCCACGTATGCGCCGATCGTAACGGGCGGCCGGTTACGGGTTACGCCGACGCAGGGAAATTTGGGGAACTCGGTGTTTCGGTCGAACACGGTTGCTTTTGATCCAGCCCACTATTCGTTTTCCACGAATATGGTTATCGAAGTACATACGCCGGGCGGCAGCAACGACGGCGACGGACTAGGCGCGGACGGGATGACGTTTGCGCTGCAAAACGCTGGCGCCGGCCGTGTCGGCACGGCGGGCGGCGGAATCGGCCTCGACGGCATCACGCCCTTCGTGGCGGTCGAGTTCGACACGTGGCAGAGCGGGTCTTGGGATCCTGATACGTCCCTTCCCACGCACATCGGCATCGACACCAGTTTGGCCGGCAGCGTGGCGCGGGTCGCCGTGCCGCGGTTCAACGACGGCGGTCTACGTTACGTGTGGATCGATTACGACGGCGTCACCAACACGATGGACGTCTATTTTACCACCACGTCCACCAAACCGGCGACGCCAACGCTCTCGGCGATGGTCGACCTCAACACGATCTTCGGCGGCGCGAACGGGCTTTATGCCGGCTTCACCGCCGGCACCGGCGGCGCGACGAACACACACGACGTTGTTTCCTGGGACTTCACCAGCGGCAGCGGCGATCTCGGCGCGGCCGCCCAATCGATCGACCTCACACCGTACAAGAATCTGCTCAGTCCGACGTCGAACGTGCTGGCGATTCACGGCATGAACCGATCGGCGTCCGACGACGTGCCCGGTTCACTTTCGGATCGCGATTTCCTCATTCGGCCGCAACTGACGGTGACCACGGTCGACCCGATCAACACCACGCTGGGTCGCTATTTCACCACGCCCACGCCGGGATTTCCCAACGGCATCGGCACCGCCGCGCCGAGCCGCGCCACGCAATACTCGCGCGACAGCGGCACATTCGTCGCGCCGTTTCAATTGACGATCTCCTCGCTCGATCCGACCGCCCAGATTCGCTATACGACCAACGGCACGATCCCAACCGTGGCGTCGACGCTCTATACCGCCCCGATCACGATCACGAATTCGACGCAAATCCGGTCGGTCGCCATCGAACCGGGCAAGGCGGCCAGCGCGCCGGTGTCGCGGAACTTCATCGCCCTCGACGCGACCGTGGCCAACTTCCAGTCGAACCTGCCGATTGTCATTCTCGACAGTTATCGAGGCGTCAGTCTGAACGCCGTGAATCTGACGGCGGTCGGCGCATCGTTCATCGACGTCGGCGCGGACGGCATCGCGCGGATTACCGACCCGGCGGACTTTGCCGGCCTGGGAGGTTTGCGGTATCGCGGTCAGACTTCGCAGGGATTCCCCAAGCCGCACTTCGCCTACGAGGCGTGGGACGAGTCGGGCAGTTGGCAAGTCAACGGCGGCGACCAGAACGTTTCGATCTTTGGGTTCGCGGAAGATTCGGATTGGGTGCTCAACAATCCCTATTCGGAAAAGCCGCTGATGCAGAACTACCTGTCGTACAAGTGGTTCGACGAAACCGGCGAATACGCCATCAAGACGCAGTTCGTCGAAGTGTTCGCCAATCTCAACGGCGACCCTAATCTGCGTTACGACCTCACCACGACGAATCTCGGTAACGCCACGCGGAACGACTATCTCGGCGTCTATCTCTTCATGGAGAAGATCAAGATCGACGACAACCGCGTCAACGTCGATCAGCTCGATCCGACGCAGAATTCCGAACCGGAGGTCACCGGCGGTTATATCTACAAACGCGACAAGGCGTCCGAGGCCGGGGTTCCAGAGGTCGTATTCACGAGCTCGCGGGGCATTCAGTACCGCGTCCACGATCCCGATGTCTCCGACATGACGTCGGCCCAGCAGTCGTACCTGACCGGCTTCGTCAACGAAATGGAATCGGTCATCTACGGGGCGAACTTCAACGACCCGATCGACGGCTACGCCAAATACATCGACGTCGACTCGTGGATCGACCACTGGATCCTCGTCGAAATGACGAAGAATATCGACGGTTTCCGCCTCAGCACGTATTACACCAAAGAGCGCGACAAGGTCGATCCCGCCTCTGGCGAAGTGATCGAGCCGGGCAAGGTCATCATGGGGCCGGTGTGGGATTACAACCTGTCGCTGGGCAACGCCTACTATAATCTGGGAGATCAGCCGGCCGGCTGGTATCACTCGCAAAGCACCACGCTCAACGCCACCAGCGGCCTTGGCGAAGCCGACTACATCTATTTCCGCCGCCTGTTCCAAGACCCGAACTTCAAACAAAAACTGGTCGACCGCTGGCAAGAGCTGCGCGAATCGGTGTTTTCCAACGAAAACATCCTCAAGGACGTCAACGACACCATCGCGCTGTTGACCAACGGCAACCCGAATCCGGTCGCCACGAACGATCCGAATTTGTGGACCGACCCCATCACGCGCAATTACAGCCGCTGGCGGGTCATCGGCGTCAACCTTTGGCCGAACAGTTTTGTCGGCAACACGTGGATGCAGGACGTCGCGTGGATGCGGGATACGTTTCTGATGCCGCGGCTGGCGTGGATCGACAGCCAGTGGCTGGCCAAACCGTTGGCCAATCAAGATGGCGGCCTCGTGCCCGATGGCTTCCAGGTCACGCTCGCTGGCCCCGCCGGGACGCCGGTTTACTACACCCTTGACGGCACCGACCCACGCACCGGCGGCGACGTCATACCCGGACAGCCGGGCTCGACGATCCTCGCCGGCAATGCTCCCGTGAAATGGTTCGTCCCGACGGACAACGCCCTGGGTACGACGTGGGCTTCGCGCACGTTCGACGATACCGGCTGGGGCAGCGGCACCGGCGGTATCGGCTACGAGCGCGACACGGGCTACGAGGGCGTATTGGGCACGGACATCAACACGGAAATGACCGCGGCGACCACGTTCTTCAGCCGCTTTCATTTCAACGTCGACAATCCCGCCGCGGTCAATCTTCTGTATCTCGACATGCAATACGACGATGGATTCGTCACTTATCTCAACGGTACGGAAGTCGCTCGTAGCGCCACTGCGCCCGCGGGGGTGGTCGCCTTTAACGCTACGGCCACGAATTATCCCGACAACCTGACGCCGGAGAGATTCAATCTCACCGCCGTTCGGAACTTGCTCGTCGCCGGCGACAACGTGTTGGCGATTCATGGCCTCAATCAGGCCTTGACGAGCAGCGACCTACTGATTCGACCGGAGATTCGCATCAACGGAACTCCGGACACGATCATCCCCGCGGGTCTCTCGCCTTCGGCGATTCAATACATCGGTCCGATTACGATCGACCAAAACACGCGGGTCACGGCTCGATCGTACGTCAGCGCCACCGGCAACTTCAGTGGGCCGTTCGAGGCGACGTTTGTTACGCAGACGATTCCGCTGGTGGTGACGGAGATCAACTACAACCCGGCGAATCCGTCGGCGGCGGAGATTGCCGCGGGGTTTGCCGATAACGACGACTTCGAGTTTATCGAATTGCGCAACGTGGGCACGACGCCGCTGGACCTTGGCGGCATGTCGATCGTCGACGGCGTGACGTTCACGTTTCCGGCGTCACCGCTGCCGGCCGGCGAACGGGTGTTGGTCGTCAAGAACCCGGCGGCATTCGCGCTGCGGTACGGCCTGGGGCACAACATTGCCGGTACGTTCACCGGCAATCTCGCCAACGAGGGCGAACATATCCAAGTGCTCGGCCCGGTGGGCGAGTTGACGATGGACTTCACATTCAGCGACGCCTGGCATCCGCTGACCGACGGCGGCGGCTCGTCGCTGGTGATCGTTAACGACGCAGCGGCGCCGAGCACGTGGAATCTGGCCGAGAGCTGGCGGCCGAGCGATTACACGGGCGGTTCGCCCGGCTCCGGTGACGCGGGCATCGCGCCGGCGCCGGATTCGCTGCGGATCAACGAATTGCTCCTCGACACGGCCGGCCCGACGGGCCAGCGGATCGAACTGTACAACGCCTCGTCCGCGCCGATCGACGTCAGCGGCTTCTATCTCAGCGACAATCTGGCGAACCTGACGAAGTACCGGCTGCCGCTGGGCCTGTCGCCGATTCTTGCCGGCGGCTACCTGGTGCTCGATGGCGCGACGACGTTCGGCGCGGCGCTGCCGTTGTCGCTCGGCGGCGGCGAGTTGTTGCTGCGTTCGGCCGACGCCGGCGGCCTGATCACCGGCTTCGAAACGAGCGAGATTTTCACCGCCACGGCACCGGAAGTCTCCCAAGGCTGGTACATCAAGAGCACGGGCCGGCACGATTTCACGCCGCTCGTTTCGCCGACGCTCGGCGCGGCCAACTCGGGCCCGTCGTTCGGACCGGTGGTGATCAACGAATTGATGTACCAGCCGCCGGTCGTCGGCGACGAATTCATCGAGTTGTACAACACCAGCGGCGCGCCGGTGTCACTAGAAAACTGGTCGTTCTCCTCCGGCGTCGATTTCACTTTCGCCGCAACAACGCTCGGCGCCAGCGAGTACCTGCTCGTGGTTGGCATCGCCCCAGCGACGTTCCGCACCAAGTATTCGATTCCGGCGAGCGTGCAAATCGTCGGGCCGTACGCTGGGTCGCTCGCCGACAACGGAGAGAACGTCGAACTGGCTCGCCCGAACGCGACGGGCGGCGCCGTTCGCGTCGACCGCGTGAATTACAATACGGATTCGCTGTGGCCGGTGCGTCCGCAGGGCATCGGCTCGTCGCTGTCGCGGGTCGATGCTTCGGCCTACGGCAACGACGTGACGAACTGGGGTTCGGACCTTACGGGTGGCTCGCCCGGCTCGGCCAACTCGATCTTCGACGACACGCCGCCGACCGTTCCGACGGGTCTTGGGGCGACTGTCGCGCCGGGAAATCAGGTTATGCTTTCGTGGTCGCCGTCGTCGGATCCGCAAACGTCGGTGGCGCACTACAACATCTATCGCAACAACGTGCTGCTCGACACGACGACGTCGACGTCGTACGTCGACACGATCGCCGACACCAGCGTGACGTACGTCTACGACATCTCGGCGGTCAATCCTTCTTCGCAGACCAGCAATCGCAGCGCGCAGGCGTCGGCCCGCGTGCTGGTGCTTGGCTCTGCGACGCCGACGGGTTCGACGACCGTCAGCGTCAACTTCAACTCGGTGGTCACGACCGCATCGGCGCAGAACCTGGCGAATTACGTGATTCCTGGGTTGAACGTAACCGGTGCGACGCTACAGCCGGGTGGGACGTCCGTTGTGCTGACAACGTCGCCGCAGACCGACGGCCAACCGTACCGCGTGGTCGTCAACGGCGTGGTGAGCACGGCAGGGGCGTTGATCCAACCGAACGGCACGGCGATCTTCGCGCCGGGCGCCGGGCCGGGCCTGCTCGGACAGTATTTCAACGACCCGGCGACCATCGGCCAGCCGAACAACGATTCGTTGTTGCCGGCCAACCTCGTGACGACGCGGACCGACGCCAACATCAGTTTCACGACTTGGGGCACCGGTTCGCCGATTCCGGGCACCGTGCATACGGACTACTTCTCCGTCCGCTGGACAGGCAAGCTGCGATCGCTCGGCGCAGGCACCTATTCGTTTGGGACCATTGCCAACGATGGGATTCGCTTGTGGATTTGGCCCGAGGGACAGCCGCGTCCCGCGCCGCTTATCGACAAATGGACCAATACGATCGTCTTCACGATTGGTTCGGCGACAGTGCCGCTGGCGGCCGATACGTCGTACAACTTCATGGTCGAATATTACGATGCCAACGGCTCCGCTCAGGCGATAGTTCAATGGTCGCCTGGGGACGGGAGCAGTCTTGTGCCGATTCCCGCCAGCCAGTTTTCGTTGGCCGTCGATCTGGAAATGACGCCGCCGCAGGTCTCCGAAGTTCTGGTCGCCAGCAGCCGGTGGACGCCCGCGTTCCTCGGCCAATTGCAGTCGCAGGGGCTGGGCAATGGCGGCGTGACGATTCCGCTCGGCGGCACGTCGAGCGTGTTGCCGTGGTCGAATCTCAACCAGGTCAAGGTCCGCTTCGACTCGGACGTAAACGTCGCCGCCAACGATCTCACGATCGCCGGCGTCAGCGTGGCCAGCTACGGCGTTGAGAGTTTCGTCTACGACTACGCCAGCCTCACCGCCACGTGGACGCTCAGCCAGCCGATCGCCTTCGATCGGGCCGACATCAGCGTTTCTTCGGGCGTCACGGACCTGGCGTTCAACAGCGTCACCGGTCCGCTTACCAGCGGTGTGCGGGTGGCGACCGGCGATGTCAACGGCGATGGCTCGGTGAATTCCGCGGACCGCGCGAGCGAGCTGGCTCACCAGTTCACGTCCATCGGTCACGCCAATTACCTCGCCTCGCACGACGTGACGGGCGATGGCGTGATCAACCTCAGCGACATGGTCCTGTTGCAGCAGCGGTTCAATACGTCGTTGCCGGCCCCATCGCCGGCGGCCGCTGCGGCGGTGCTCGTCCACCGGGTAACGGCGGACGCCGAGCAATCGACCGAGGCCCAACCGCTCCGCATCGCCCGCCGCGCATCCGCCGCCGTCGCCCAACGCCGACTGGCCGCCATCGACCGGGCGATCGACCTTTCCAACGAAGACTCGACGCAAACGTCGAATCGGCTCGCGGCAAGTCGCGCTCGTCGGGTGGTAAGGCATTCGGCGGTCGACATTGCGCTGTCGACGGAGACGAATTTGCTGTAACGCGCTGCGTGTCGTTGTCCGGCCTCGAGCCGGTCAACGCGAAGTCGCTCACTCAAACCGCCGCCGGGCCGAATCGGAATTTGGCCCGGCCGCGGCGTTTCTTACACCGGCTATTTTGCGGCGGTTTCCGCCGGACTTGCCCGATTCCGGCGTTTTCTCGAACGACGGCGGCGCGTAGAATTCCGGCGGCGGCGAACCGCTTGCGACTGCGTAAGCGGATCTCCCCGCCAGCCCACGCGGGACACCAAAGAGGTAACCCGTACATTCGCAACGACCGGCGACCGATATGCGAAGGATCCTGCTCTACGCGGTCGCCGTGCTCGCGGTGGGGACGCTGTATTGGGCGTATCGGGCGTCGCAATTCGTGCCCGACCGCTACGAAGAATTGCTCCAAGCCGACGCTCGCCGCCAGGCCACCGCCAGCACGGAGATGTTCAATCGTGCTCAGCGGCTGATTCGAACTGCGAAGCAGCCAGGCAAATGGCGCGAGGCGTTCTCTGCGGAACAGATCAACGGCTATTTGGCCGTGGACCTGGAAAAGCAGTTTGCCGAAGTCCTGTCCGATGAAATCCGCGATCCGCGGGTGCATATCGGCGACAAAACGATCACGCTGTACTGTCGTTACAAAGGTGCGGCGGGAGAATCGGTGCTGTCGATCGAGTGGGAGCCATTTCTCGCCGAGCGCGACGTGTTAGGCTTGCGACTCGTCGACGCGCGGGCCGGTTCGTTGCCGCTGCCGGCCGGCCGAGTGCGCAAAGCCCTTTCCGAAGCAACGGCCGCGGCCGAGCTTGCCGTGCGCTGGGTCGACGACGCGGACGGACTCGTCGCGCTGGTCGCCATCCCCCACACCAAGCAGGGCCGGCAAGTCGAACTGACGCATCTGGAATTGGCCGACGATGAAATCCGGCTGGCAGGCGAGATTCACCGCAAGTAGCGGTGTCTTGCCCGGGCGATTCCCGTCGCCGCGAAAGCCGCGGACGCACGCATGCTCCACGGTGCTTTCCGGCGCTCGAGAACGACGGCATGGCCGCTGTGCAACCGTCGCGGGGCCGGTTATAATAGCGATCTGAACGAAACACCCCCAATCCGAGTGGCGGCATGGGCGGTGTGGCAATATGTTCGTCGCCGAGCTTCGCCGATTTTCGGGCGAGATGGGCGAAATCGCCAAACTTCAATCGCCGTAAGCCTTTGTGACCGGAGCGACCATGGCACGTAAGATTGTGAACCGTCGTGAGTTGCGGGAACAAGCGGACGCGGCCGCCGAACGCGGCGAACCCAAGGCCAAGAAGGCCGCCAAGCCGAAAACCCCGCGGAAGAGCCGGGCCAAGAAAAAGACCGGCGAAGTCCGCCTGAAAGCGTTCTGGGGCGTGTTCAACCAGTCGCTCAAGCGCGTCGCGCTGTATGAATACAGCGACCGCAAGCAAGCCGACAAAAAGGCCGCCGAGCTAAACGCCAGCGGCAAGTCGCCGCACTTCGTCAAACCGGTCAAGGAAGCCATCGAAGTCGTCGAGGAAGCATAAGAACCTATCCGAGAACTATAGGAGGCGAATCCTTTCGCCGAAAGCAGTGTCGAGCGATTCCTTCGGCGAAAGGATTCGCCTCCTACAGATTCCAGTGTCGGGATAAGTTCTAAGGCACTCGCAAAGCGCACCGCACTCGACATCGCGGACGATCCGCCGGCATGCCCAGCGAACAGACGAACTCCAGATCCGACCCGATGCGAATTGCCGGCGACGGCGAAACTTTTGCGAGCGTGCGAGGTATGGCCGAATAGCCCGCCGGGGGCCTTGATGTTCTCTTTCTCCGCCACCGCGGCGCGAACGGCCGCCGCGAGTTCTCTAGGAGCCGATTTGCCATGCGGACCACCTGCTACGCCCTGCTCGGTTGCCTTGGTTTGTTGTTGACGGTCGGCGGATGCCGCAGCGCAACGGACGACGACGCCAGCGACGGTAAGAAAGACGCCGAGAAGGAGGTGATCAAGATCGCTCCCTTGGCGGGCAAGCTCGGCGCGTTCGACGACGGGCGGATCGAAGTCCCGCTGCCCAAGGGATGGCACGAGTCGAAGAACGAGGAAAACAGCAAGAACGACCTCGACCAGAACCTCGCCCGCATGTCCAGCGGAGAGACGCAGCGCTATCCGGGCATCGATATCAAGGTCCGCGAGTACGGCGACTTCAAGACGCTCGGCGAATCCGAGCTGCGCAAGTTTGTGCGAAATCGCAGCACAGAGGTGCAGAAGGAACACAACCCCAAGGGCGACGCCAAGGTGAAATTCGACGTCAAACCGTTGTCGCTGCGCAGCTTTCACGGCGTGGAGTACGCCTATCGAGTGAAGATCAGCGGTCAATCTCTGGAGCGTTTGACGCTGGAAACCGTCGTCGATTCTCGGATGTACACGCTGGAATTGACCACGGTCATCGGCCTCCGCGAGCAAGCCCGGCCGGCGTTGTACGCCGTGGCGACTGGCATGAAGTTTCCGAAAATGGTCAACAAGCCGTCCGCCGGACGACGCGGCAGAGACGCGGACGACGAACAAGACAGCAAGCCCGCCGACGACAAGGAAAAGGCCGCGGACAATAAGAAAGACGAGGCAAAGGACGCCAAAGAAAAAGAAACGAAAACCGACGATGCCAAAAGCGAAGGCGGGGAGTAACGGAACGAGCCGCGAGAGTCGCGGTGTACGACACGCACCGCTCTGCGAATACGATTGAAAGACTTGGCGGTTGACGGCGATGATGATGCGACGACTTGTGTGGCTGTGCGGTTTCGCGATTTCCGCGCTGGTGACGTCTTCGCACCTGCCGCTTGCCGTCGCTGATTGGCCGCAGTGGCGCGGTCCCTCTGGTAATAGTGTCAGCGACGAGATGCGGTTGCCGCTGGCGTGGAGCGATCGGGCGGGAATCGCCTGGAAGGTCGAACTGCCGGGCTGGGGCGCGAGCACGCCGGCGATTTCCCATGGTGCGATGTTCGTCACGTCGCAAGACGGCGACAAGCTGCTGTTGTTGCGGGTCGATTCGAAGACCGGCGGCGTGGTTTGGAAGCAGGAGGTTGGCACAGGCACAACGCCCCGCAACGTCAAAGGCCGCGGCGATCAAAAGTTTCACGACTTGCACAATCTTGCGACGCCCTCGCCGGTGGCCGACGGCAAGACGGTCGTGTGCCACTTCGGCAACGGGCTGCTGGCGGCCTACGATTTCGACGGCCAGCAGCTTTGGTCGCGCAATCTGGCCGAGGACTATGGCAAGTACACGATCTGGTGGGGCCACGCCAATAGCCCCGTGCTGTATAAGAACCTGGTGATCTCGGTTTGCATGCAGGATTCGCTCGCCGATCTGGCCGAACACTCCGGAAAGCCGGCGGCAAGCTACATCGTGGCGCACGATCTGGCGACCGGCCGCGTGCGGTGGCACATCGATCGCAACACCGGGGCGAATGCCGAGCAATGCGACGCCTACACGACGCCCGTGCTGTACGAGACGGAGGACGGTACGCGGATGATCGTGATGGGCGGCAACGAATTGACGGCGTACAACCCGGCCAACGGCAAGGAAGTCTGGCGGTTGCCCAAACTGGTCGGCGGACGCACGGTGACCGGCCCGACGGTTGGCGACGGCAAGGTTTACGCCACGATTGGCATGCGCGGCGCGATGCTGGCGGTGCCGCTTGGCGGGAAGGGCGAGCTTGCGCGATCGACCGCGGCGTGGGAGCATCGCGCGGGCACGAGCGATTCGTGTTGTCCGGTGCCGTGGGACGGCTTGCTATTCTCGGTGACCGACGACGGCATCGCCCGTTGCTTCGACGGCAACGTGGGGGCGATCAAATGGCAAAAGCGGCTCGACGGAAGCTACAAGGCGTCGCCGGTAGCGGCCGACGGGCGAGTCTATTTTCTCAACACAGCGGGGCACTGCACAGTCGTGCCGGGCACGGTGCGGTTCGAAAAGCTGGCGGAAAATCAAATCGACGACGAAACCGTGGCGTCGCCGGCGATCAGCGACGGGCGGATTTACATTCGCGGCAAGAAGCGGCTGTACGCCATCGAGCGCTGACGCCACGATTCAGCGATGTTGCCCGATCGAGCGCTGTGCCGGCGCTTGGCGCGAGACTTTGAGGTGCTCACAGAGCACCCTACGTGGTTCTCAGAGCACCCTACGTGGCCGCGGCCGTCCGTATGTCGATGCAGATTCTGATCGTTACGCCTGTGCCGCGCGGTTCGAGACGGGGCAACCGCATTACCGCCGATCGTTACGCGCGGCTGCTGCGGCGATTGGGCCATCGCGCCCTAGTCGCCGAGGACTATCGAGATCAAGCCTGCGACGTGCTCGTCGCCCTGCATGCACGTAAATCTTACGAGGCCATCAAGCGGTTTCGCGTGCGCCGGCCCGATGCTCCGTTGGTCGTCGTGTTGACGGGGACCGACTTGTATCGCGACTTGCCCAAGTCGCCCGCGGCCAACGAGTCGCTGCGTTGGGCCACGCGACTCGTGCTGTTGCAAAGCGATGGCGTGCGGTTTCTGCCGCCGGAGGTGCGCCACAAGGCGTGCGCGATCGTCCAGTCGTGCGAACCGCCGAAGGTTCACCCGCGGCCGCTATCCGCCGCGTTCGAGGTGACGACGATCGGGCATCTGCGGGCCGTAAAGGATCCGTTTCGCACGGCGCTGGCGGCGCGGCGACTGCCGGCCGATTCTCGCATCCAAGTGGTGCAACTCGGCGCGTCGCTAAGCCCGGCGATGGCCCGCCGCGCGCTGGCCGAGCAACGACGCAACCTGCGTTATCGGTGGCTGGGCGACGTTCCGCGGCCCAAGGCGTTGCGGATGCTGGCGCGGAGCCGATTGACCGTCGTCAGCTCGAAGCTCGAAGGCGGGCCGAACGTCGTCTCCGAAGCTCTGGCCGTCGGCACGCCGGTGCTGGCCAGTCGCATTTCCGGCGTCGTCGGCATGTTGGGGGCCGATTATCCGGGTTACTTCGACGTCCGCGACACGGCGGGCCTTACCGCCTTGCTGCTTCGCGCCGAGCGCGACGCGAAGTTTTACGAGCAGCTCCGCCTCCATTGCCGGTCGCTGGCCCCAACCGTCGAGCCGCGCCGCGAGTTGGCGGCGTGGAAGGAACTGCTCGCGGAGCTGCGGCCGCCGGCCAAATGAGGGATTGATGTGCGAACGACCGCAATTCGCCCGTCGGCGATCGACGCCTGTCGAGCACGATCGATGGCGGCGGGCCGTTTTTCGCGCCCGCTGCTTTTCGCACCGCCGGTTGATGCGTCTGGGTGTTATGCGGCAAAGCCGCACGATAGAATACGGCTTGGGCGCTCGGCGTGCCCAGGAATCCCCGGCCGTCGCCCCCGTTTTCGCCCGGCCCCAGCATTTCGTCGCTTCCGCGGATCCGAGCGTGGCTGCCAACAACGCTTTACAACATGCCGCCGTGACCGACGTCGGCATGCGGCGGTCGAACAACCAAGATAACCACGCCGTCGTCGTCTCCGGAGACAACGGGCAGTGGCGCGATCGCGGCCACCTGTTTCTGGTGGCCGACGGCATGGGCGCGCACGCGGCGGGTGAACTGGCCAGCAAGATGGCCGCCGACGGCATTCCGCTCAAGTATTTCAAAGACCGCGACCTCCCGCCGGCCGAAGCGCTGCGGACGTCGGTTCGCGAATTGAACGCCCAGATTCACGCGCGGGGCGAGTCCAACCTCGAATTCAAAGGCATGGGCACGACCTGTTCCGTGCTGGCCCTGCTGCCCGAAGGCGCGGTCGTGGCTCACGTCGGCGACAGCCGCGTGTATCGCCTCCGCAAGGGGAAGCTGGAGCAGCTATCCTTCGACCATAGTCTGGTGTGGGAACTTCAGGCGGCCGGCGATTTTCAAGACGCCGACACGATCCACCTGCCCAAGAACATCATCACCCGCTCGCTCGGGCCAAACGCCAACGTCGAAGTCGACCTGGAAGGTCCGTTTCCGCTCGAATTGGGCGACACGTTCTTGCTGTGCAGCGACGGCTTGACCGGCGAGGTGAAGGACGACGAGATCGGCGTGATACTCGAATGCCTGCCGCCAGAGGAAGCGGCCCGCGTGCTGGTCGATCTGGCAAATCT
The DNA here is from genome assembly GCA_040901705.1 of Pirellulales bacterium. Classification (GTDB taxonomy): domain Bacteria; phylum Planctomycetota; class Planctomycetia; order Pirellulales; family PLA5; genus PLA5. The sequence goes on from JBBDYI010000121.1 coordinate 21,377, forward strand.
TCGCGGCGGACCGGACAACATCACCGTGATCGTCGCCAAGGTGAACGGGGCCGAGTTGATCGGCAAACCGAACGAGTTGGTCGACCGGGTCGGTGGTTCGTCCGGCGGAACCGTGCGCAGCTTGCTGTGGTTGCTGTCGGCGGCGTCGGCGGCCGCAACTTGCGGGGCGCTGATCGCCCAGGCGTCGTTGCCGATTCTCGTCGGCGGCATCGTCGGCACCGTGCTGTTCGGCCTGTTCGCGCTGTTGGCCAAACCGATTCCGAAGCCGCCGCCGCGGCGAACCGTCGCCGGCGGGCGATACGGAAAGGGCCCGCACACGTCGCGGCTCTGCACGGCTAACGGCCGAATGGTCGCTGACCTCGCCAAGATGGCGGTCCAACTCCGCGAAGCCGCGACCGAACAAAACTGGTCGATCGACTGGCAGCGCTTCGAGAGCGACCTTCTCGACGCCGAATCCGCCACCGACCGAAAAGACCACGCCGCCGCGGTTCAGGCATATTGCCACGCCATCAGCTTCCTGATGAACGAACTGCGGCATCAGGGCGGTTGAAGCGCGGTCGACCGTGCATCGGCGCGTCGTATCGCCGGCGTCGACTTCCGGTCAGTTTCTAATCAGCCCCGCAATCGCGTCGAGATCGAGCGATTCGGTGAGTCCGGCCCGCAGTCGCTCGATGGCGATGGCGCCCATCACGGCGTTGTCGGTGCAGAGCTCGATCGGTGGAATATGTAATTCGAAGCCGCGACGCCGCGATTCCTCTTCGAGCCGTTCTCTCAATCGCCGATTCGCCGCCACGCCGCCGGCGACGCACAGCGTATTCGCACGCTGCTTGGAAAGCGCAAGCAGCGCCTTGCCCACCAGACAATCGACCACCGCCTCTTGGAAACTGGCCGCGACGTTGGCGACGGTCTGTTCGTCGAGGTCGAGCGATGTGAAGTCGGTGCGGCCGGGTCCGGCGATCTCGTACCGCACCGCCGTCTTCAGCCCGCTGAAACTAAAGTCAAGTCGGTTCTTATCTTTGAGCAACGATCGCGGAAAGGCGTACGCCCGCGGGTTGCCATTTTCGGCAATCCGACTCAAGGCGGGTCCGCCGGGAAACGGTAGGCCGAGCATCGAGGCGACTTTGTCGAACGCCTCGCCGGCGGCGTCGTCGATGGTGCCGCCAAGCAGTTCGAAATCGATCGCAGTGCGGCAGCGGTACAGACTTGAATGGCCGCCGCTGACGATCAGTCCGACGCACGGGAACACTTCGCGCCCCGCGGCGATCCGGCAGGCATAGATGTGGGCTTGCAGATGGTTGACGGCGACCAGCGGAATGTCGAGCGCGAGGGCCAGCGTCTTGGCGGCGACGAGGCCGACGATCAGCGATCCGGCCAGCCCTGGCATGTTCGCCACGGCCACGGCATTGATGTCGGAAAGCTGCAAGTTCGCGCGGCGGAGTGCTTCGTCGATGACGGGCAAAATCCGCTCGACGTGAGCCCGCGAGGCGATTTCCGGCACGACGCCGCCGAAACGCCGATGCAGAGCGTCCTGCGAGGCGACCACCGAGCCGAGGACTTCAAGGTCGTCGGTGACAACGGCGGCGGCCGTTTCGTCGCAGGTGGTTTCGATCGTCAGGATATTCATGCGGCGGGGTTCGCGGATCGGGGTGCGGGGTGCGGGGTGCGGGGGCGAACGCTCGGCGGTTCGCGGCCATCATACCTTGGGGTTGCGCCTTGTCGCGAGGGCCGGCGGTACGCGGCTGCGGTATTGGGGTTGGGGCGTTCCGGCGACGGCGGGTAGTCTTTGCGGTATCCGACTCGGATTCTCGTCCGTTCGATAGGTTGATGATTCATTCGCTGACGCAGGGCAATCCGTCATGCGCTCGCCGCTAAGCTTGGTGACCGATTCGTCGTGGCGGGGCGATGTCGTGCGATTTTTGTGTTTTGCGGCGCTGTTCGCGACGTACGACTTGAAGATTCTTGCGCGACAGCGGAATGCCCCGCACGGCGTGAGTCTGGTGAACTACGTGGTCCGCGACGGGCGGACCGACGAATCGGCGATGTACATGTCGGCGGTGCGGGAACTGGCCGACGGCGAGTTTTCCTCGTCGGACCCGTACTTGAAGGAACATCGCCACGCCGCGGACATTCGGCCGCGACTGCCGGTTTGGATTGGGTACGGCTGCCACCGGCTGGGCGCAAACACGATCGCCGGTCTGCGAATCGGCCGCGTTTCGATCGGGGGCGCGACGAACGCCGCCGTGGTGTTGATGCATGCGCTGCCGTCCGCATTGGGCACCGTTCTGCTCGTGCGAGTATTCTCGACCCTCGTCGGGCCTGGCATGGGATTCGTGCTCGCGCTGCTGGCCGTGGGCGGCGTTTGTTATCAGGGGAACTTTTACGTGATCCTGCTGCGGCTGACGGATCTGGGCGGGCCGATTTCGTACAACCCGGAATTTCATCTGTTCGGCCCCTACAGCATGCACCTCAACTTCAACCGTTACTTTTCGCCGGGCATCACGTTCGCCGTTTTCTTGCTGGGATTGCTGCCGCTGGCGATCGATCCAGACATCGAACGTCGTCGCACGGCAATACTCGCCGGCGGCGCGATCGGCTTACAGTTGGAAGCTTATCCCCATGCGGCGCTCGTGCTGGCTTCGATCGCGGCGTGCTTGATGGCGATCACCCTGTGGCGTCGGCGTCGCGAGGAGAATTGGCGGCAAGCGCTGGCCGCATTCGTCGGCAATGGGGTCACCGTCGCGATTGCATCGGCGACCGTGGCTGCGCCGTGGATTTGGCGGTGGTCGTCGTTTCGCGGCTTGCCAGAGGCGGCGGACATCATCCAGCGCATCGGATTCCTCGATTCCCGCGTCGATACGCAGCGCACGCCGATTCTCGTTTGGCTGGTCGTCGCGCTGTTGTTGCGTCGCGCGGCAAATCGCGCCGCGGGCGTGCGGCCCGGAGCGATGTTGACGACGCCGGCCGATCGGTTTTGGACCGCGGCGATGGTGGCCACGGCGGCGACGGCATGGGTTCCGGGTTTGCTGGGTCAATACGGACTGTTTCCGCAGCCGTGGCTGATTCCGCTGCGTTGTTTGTGCTTTACGATGCCGGCGCTGGTCGGATATCCGGCGGTGCTGTGGTTTCGCACCGCGCGGCCGCGGTGGACTGCGGCTCGTTGGGCAAGCGGGCTTGGCGTCGCGGCGATGTTGGGCTACGCCGCGCTCCTGTTTTATGGAGAACTTGCAGCGGGCCGCAACAACGCGCATCTGTTCGCCGTCACGCCGCAGATGGCCCGCTGCCGCGACGCGGTGCTCGAAAACACCCCGCCGCAATCGATCATGCTATGCGACGACTTGCGGTTGGTGAGCTACTTGATCTGCGAGACCGACCGTTATTCGTTCATCGGCTACGGCGCAAGCAGCAACGCCAGCACCGACGAGATGCTCGAGCGGTTGATGATTCCGTGCGTGCTGCAAGGCATGCCGTTCGAGCGGTTTCATGCCGAATATTACGTCGTCGGACATGGCCTGCCGTATGGTCCGACCGGAGCGCATTGGGCATTGCATCACGGCGGCGACGCGCGGCCGGTCGAAGTAGAACGGCTGCGGGCGATGTACGACGAGCTGGGCCGGCTCGAAGCGGCCGAACTTGTCGCGCGTTACCCGTTCGATTACCTGTATCTCGACCCAGCCCGGCTGAACGCTCGGTTTCGGCCGCTCTTCGCGGCGACGGCGGACGCGTGGTTGTGGCGGCCGGTCGCGTCTGCCACACCTTCGCGGCGGTGAAAAAGCCCGCCCCGGCGCCGCGCTGGCCGAAGTTGGCAATTCCGCACGGGTGCGACTATACTTTTTCCCGTCGCCGGGCATTGTTCTGATATCGTCCGTCCGGCCGTGTCGCGGCTACGGTTGCGACGACCCACCACCACTGCGTTCGTTTTCGCGAACGCCCCTACCTCGAACCCCGCCAAATTTTCATGAAGACCGTATCGCTCAAAACACCGCAGCGTTTGGTTCTGTTGGTCGCCTTGCTCGCCGTGGCCGGCGGCTGGGCTTTCGTCAATCGCGACGATCCCGGCGTCGGCATGACCGCGGCCGCCGAAAAGTTCGTCGCCTCGCTCTCGAACGAACAGCGGGCTGTGGCCGTGATGGACTATGACAGCCCGAAACGGGTCGGCTGGCATTTTATTCCGATGGCCGAGCGCAAGGGGCTTCAAGTCAAGCACATGACCGAAGAGCAGCGCAAAGCGGCGCACGCCCTGTTGCGTTCGGCGCTGAGCCAGATCGGCTACGACAAATCGACGACGATCATGACGCTGGAATCGGTGTTGCACGAGTTAGAGAAATCGAAAGGCGGCGGCGCGATCCGCGATGCCCAGCGGTATTACTTCACGGTGTTTGGCAAACCGGCGGCCGATGGCAAGTGGGGCTTGTCGGTCGAAGGGCATCATCTGTCGCTGAACTTCGTCGTCGATAAGAACGAATTGGTCGGCACCACGCCGCAATTCCTCGGCGCGAATCCGGCGACGATCCAAGGCAGCTATCCGGTCGGTCCGAAAAAAGGATCGCGTTTGTTGGCCGACGAGGAAGTGCTGGGCTTCACGCTGGCCAACTCGTTGTCGAAGGAACAACTGGCTACGGCGTTGATCGACAAAAAAGCGCCGGCCGATCTTCGCGGCGCAGGCACGCCGCAGCCGCCGACCGAAAAGCCGGTCGGCGTGGCGGCGAAGGATTTGACCGCCGATCAGCAACAAACGCTCCGCAAGCTCATCGACGTGTACGCCAAGACGATGCCCGCCGCCGTGGCCGAAGCGCGGCTTGCGGCGAGCGAGAAAGCCGGCTTCGACAACATTCAGTTCGCCTGGGCCGGCGCGATGGAGCCGGGCATCGGGCATTACTACCGCATCGAAGGCCCGACGTTTCAGATCGAATTCTGCAACACGCAGCCCGACTCGGCCGGCAACCCGGCGAATCACATTCACTCGATGTGGCGCGACACGGCCGGTGATTTTGCGATTCCAGTGAAGGAGTAGTGGGGCAGGGGTCAGAGGGCAGGGGACAGTGGAAAGCGCAATGCGACCTTCATTTCCCGTTACTAGCCACCGCTCACTGACCACTGCTCACTGACCACTGCCCCCTGCCCACTCTCCTCCCGCCTTCGCTTCTTGCCGAGTCATTCATGGCTGTATTGCATTTGCTGGTCGGACTGCGCCGCACGCGTGGTTGGGCATGGACGTGTTGTATTGCTTTGCTCGGCGCGATGGCGTTATGGACGTGGTCGCAATGGCTCTACGCCGCGGAGGATGGCGACGACGATGACGTGACCGAGGTTGCCGCGGCCGAGCGACAGCCCAAGCGGGCGACCGGCGAAGTTGGCCCGGTGGCCGACCGGCCGGTCGTCGCGCCGTTCGAGCGGTTTTATGCGGCCGAAGGCACCGACGACGTGGCCGGCGGTTTGCTGCTATTGGGCGAATTGAACTGCACCTCGTGCCACGCGGCCGCAGGTGCCGCGCGCGAGACGATTTCCGCCAAGCAAGCGCCGCTGCTTGGCGACGTGGCGGGGCGGGCCGATATCGACTACGTCGGCCAGTTTATCTTCGATCCGCACGCGACGAAGCCCGGTACGACCATGCCGTCGGTTCTCGCGTCGCTGCCGGAAGCCCAACGCGGCCGCGCCGCCGAGGCGCTCGCACAATATCTGTACTCGATTCGCAAGTCGACGTTCGCCCTCTCCGCGCCGGATGGAGCGGCGGTCGCCCGCGGCGAAGTGTTGTTCCACGAAGTCGGTTGCGTGGCGTGCCATGCACCGCGGCGCGCGCTGACCGCGGAACTCGACGAACCGATTGGCGTTTCCGTGCCGCTGGGCAAGCTCGAAGCGAAGTATTCAATCGCCAGCCTGTCGGCATTCTTGCGCGATCCGCTCGCCGTGCGGCCGTCGGGCCGGATGCCGCACATGGCGCTCGCCGCCGCCGAGGCCGACGATATCGCCAGCTACCTGCTCAAGCACACCGACGCGCCGTCGCCGCTGCGATACGCCTACTACGAAGGCGGCTGGGATAACATTCCGAATTTCGATCGGATGGAACCGGTGAGCACCGGCAACGCCTCGTCGTTCGGCCTCGGACCGGAGCGGCGCAAGGACCAGTTTGGATTGCGGTTCGATGGGTTTTTGTCGATCAAGGAAGAGGGCCGGTATCGGTTCTGGCTGACGTCCGACGACGGTTCGCGGCTCACCATCGACGACCGCGTGGTGATCGATCACGGCGGCGTTCATAGTCCGTCGACCAAGGACGGCCGCGCACTGCTGTCGCCGGGCTTGCATCCGATCCGCGTTGAATATTTCGAGAACGCCGGTGGAGAAGAATTGAAAGTCGAATACTCCGGCCCCGGCATCGACCGCAAACCGATTCCATCCACGGCGCTGTCGTCGACGGACAAACCGGCCGGCGACAAGCCGAAGTTCGAACTCGACGAGAAGTTGGCCGCCAAGGGCAAGGTGTTGTTCGCCACGGTTGGCTGCGCGGCGTGTCATCAGCTTGGGCCGGGCTTCGAGCAGGTCGAATCGAAATCGTCCGCGCCGCCGCTCGCCAAGCTCGACGCGGCCAAAGGTTGTCTGGGCGATCCGCCGTCGGGCGACGTGCCGTTCTATCGGCTCGGCAAGCGGCAGCGGGCGGCGATCTCCGCGGCGCTGGCGGCGATTCGCGGGAATTCCTTGCCTCCACAAACCGCCGCGTCGCGCGTGCATCGCACGATGACCACGCTCAACTGCTTCGCTTGCCACGCTCGCGGCGGCGTTGGCGGCGTGCCGGCGACACGAAACGAATTCTTCACAGCGGACGACAAAGACCTCGGCGACGAAGGCCGCTTGCCGCCGCTGCTAACCGGCGCTGGCGATAAGCTACAGGACAGGGCGCTCGACGCGATTCTCACCGCCGCCGCAGTCGCTCGGCCGTATATGCATGCGCACATGCCGCAATTTGGCGCGGCGAACCTCGGCCCGCTCGCCGCGGACGTAATCGCCGTGGACCGCGTCGATGCGAAGCTGCCGGAAGTGCCCGATACGCACAATTCGGCGCGTCACGCCGGCTGGAAGCTCGTCGGCCGCACGGGATTGACATGCATTTCGTGCCACATGTTCAATCAGCACAAGTCGACCGGCATTCAGGCAATGGATCTGTCGCTGATGGGCGAGCGGCTGCGGCCGGAGTGGCTGCACCGATATCTGCTCGACCCGCAGGCGTTTCGACCCGGCACGCGGATGCCGCAGGCGTGGCCGGGCGGCAAGACTACGCGGCCGGAAGTGCTCGGCGGCGACACGAATCGCCAGATCAACGCCATCATGGCGTTTCTCTCCGAGGGCCGTAAATCGCGTATTCCTGAGGGTGTGATTCGCCAGGGCCTGGAATTGATCGTCGGCGGCGAGGCGGTCGTGTATCGCGGCTTTCTCGACGTGGCCGGACCGCGCGGCATCGCCGTCGGTTATCCCGAGCAGGTGAATGTGGCGTTCGACCCGGTGGCGATGCGATTGGCGTTGCTCTGGAAAGGCCGCTTCTTCGACGCCTCGAAGCATTGGCAAGACCGCGGCAATGGATTTCAAGGCCCGCTCGGCGACGACGTGCTGCGGCTGGTCGACGGCGCGCCCTTCGCGCGGCTCGAAGCCGTCGAAAAGACTCCGTGGCCGAAGGAAACCGGCAAGGAAGCGGGCTACCAATTCCACGGTTATCGGCTCGACACAGTTCGGCGACCGGTGTTTCGTTACAACTTCGGCGCGATTCGCGTCGAGGACTATCCGGTCGATGAGATTGCGATCGGCGACGATGTCGCGGCGGGCGGCGCGGCCAGCGGACCGTCGCTGGTCCGTACGATCACGCTCGAAGCGGCGGAGGGAACGAAGGACGTGTACTTCCGCGCCGCCGTTGGCGACAAGATCGAGCAGCAGTCGGACGGTTCGTTCGTCGTCGACGGGCGGCTGCGGCTGCGAATCGACGTTGGCGACGGAGCGACGCCGCTGGTTCGACGAGTCGGACTCAGCGAGTTGATTGTGCCGGTGAAGTTGGATGCGGGCCGCGCGAAAATCGTCGTGTGGTATGCGTGGTGAGGGAAGTGGTCAGGGAGCAGGGGACAGGGGACAGGGGTCAGGGGACAGTGGGCAGTGGGCAGTGGGCAGTGGAGGATTGGCGGCGGCATTATGTCGGGTGTGTTCCTTCTTTCTTGATTCTCTTTTCTACACGAAATCGAAACTTCGCTTACGGAAGATATTCCATGTCCCGATTGCTGACGTGCCTCGTGTTGTTGGTTCTCACGGCGAGCAGCGTTCGCGCCGCCGATAAGCCGCCGACCGAGGACGATTATTATCCGATGCTGCGGATGCCGATTCCGCCGGAGGCTTATCTCGAGGCCGGTGGTTTGGAGTGGCTCGCCGACGGGCGGTTGGCCGTTAGCACGCGGCGAGGCGAAGTTTGGAAGGTCGAGAATCCGACGGCGGCCGAGGTGGAGAAGATCAAGTTCTCGTTGTTCGCCAGCGGACTGCACGAGCCGCTCGGATTAGTAGAGCGCGACGGGTGGCTATACGTCACGCAGCGCGGCGAAGTGACGCGGCTGAAGGACGACGACGGCGACGGCCGCGCCGACGTGTTCGATACGTTGGGCGACGGCTGGGGATTGTCCGGCGATTATCACGAGTATGCGTTCGGATCGAAGTTCGATCGCGACGGCAACATGTGGGTCGTGCTCTGCTTGACCGGTTCGTTTACGAGCGACGTGCCGTTTCGCGGCTGGTGCATGCGGATTACGCCCCAGGGCGAAGTGATTCCGACGTGCAGCGGTATTCGCTCGCCCGGCGGGATTGCGATGAACGCCGAGGGCGACATGTTCTACACGGATAACCAGGGTCCGTGGAACGGCACGTGCGGCCTGAAATTCCTCAAGCCCGGCGGATTCATGGGTCACCCCGGCGGCAACCGCTGGTACGACGAACCGCGGGCCGCCGCAGCGATGGGACCGCGGCCCGTCGAACCGAAAACGAACAGCCGCATCGCCGTCGAGGAAAAGCGAGTCGCGCAGTTGGTGTCGACCGCCGTGATGTTCCCGTACAACTCGATGGGCCAATCGGCGTCGGGCATCGCCTGCGATCTGTCGGGCGGAAAGTTCGGCCCGTTCGGCAAGCAGCTTTTCGTCGGCGACCAGACGCACAGCACCGTGATGCGCGTGTTCTTGGAAAAAGTCGACGGCGTGTACCAAGGCGCGTGCTTTCCGTTTCGCCAGGGCTTCGGCTCCGGCAGCTTGAGCTTGCAGTTCGCGCCGAACGGGGCGCTGTTCGTCGGCGGCACCGATCGCGGTTGGGGCGCGCGGGGCGGCAAGCCATTCGCCCTCGATCGGCTGGACTGGAGCGGCAAGACGCCGTTCGAGATTCAAGAAATGCGGGCCAAGAACGACGGGTTCGAGTTGACGTTCACCGAACCGGTCGATCCGGCGACGGCCGGCGACGTGAAGTCGTATGCGTTGAAAACGTACACGTACATCTATCGCGCCGACTACGGCAGCCCGGAGGTCGACCCGACGACGCCGACCATCAAAGCGGTCCGCGTGGCGGCGGACGGTCGCAGCGTGCGGCTGGTGATCGACGGACTACAACTTGGCCATGTTCACGATCTCCGCTCGGCCGGCTTGCGATCTAAGGCCGGTTTTCCGTTGCTGCACGACAAAGCGTATTACACGCTCAATCGGATCCCGGCGGAATGAATGCAGAATGCAGCATGCCGCGCGTTCTTCATGCTGCATTTTTCATTTTGCCTTTTCTGCGTGTCCTCGGTACTACTAATCCGGAACTTCTTGCTCGCTTGCACAGTGTTGGGCTGGTTCATTTTAACGCAGAGGACACAGAGGACGCGGAGGGAATGCAAGAGGTTTGACTTTTCTGTTTTGTTTCGATTTGCCATGGATCAGAGGCGGGCACCGCAACGCGGCATGCACGTGCGACAATACCAAGGCCGTATCAAAACTTGTTCGGTGGACTCGCGGTCACGAGTCTTCTCTGTGAACCTCTGCGTCCTCCGCGTCCTCTGCGTTAATAAACCGACTCGCTTTCTGGTTGCGGCCAACGGCTGCTCCGTGTCCTCTGTAGTGAACTGAATCGCGCCGTCGCGTTTTTGGTTGCGAAGAATCTCACGGTGCTTTGCGGCCGCGTTTGAGTTGTCCGGCGGCATAACGTGTCCAGCGGGATTTGAGATCGGCCAGCCACTCGTTCTTTTGCGAGTCGGCGAATTGGGCAGGCCCCGATTCGACCGCGGTGATGGCGGCCATAAAATCGTGCTTGTCGACGAGCGGCGTCACGGTGTGGGCGAACCAACGGTTGCCGACGGCGGTGCGGAGTTGGGCGACTTCGGCCGGCGAGAGGACGTTCTGGCCCTGGTCGATGGCGGCCAGCGCCGATTCGAAGTTGCCTTCGCGGGTGAGCTGCGCGACTTGGAGCTTGCGGGCGTCGGCCGTATCGGCGGAACTGGGTGGCGGGACTGGAAGTGACGGGGCTGGGGGCGCGGGGCGCGGGACGCGGGACGCGTCGGCGGCAGCGTGCGACGGTGGCGTCGCGGGCGGTTGCGGGGGCGCGTCGAACGAGGACGGACCAGCGAGCGAGGCGTCGGTGGAGGAGAAGCCGGACGATGCAGAGCCGGACGACGAATAGCCGGACGACGAATAGCCCGACGTGGCCAGCGAGCCGTCGGTGCTGGTCGTGGACGGGCCTTCGATCGCGCGGCGGAGCGCTTTGACCAGCGCCACGCAGGACGGAAAGCGGTTGGCGGGGTTGCGCGACGTGGCGCGGACGATGACTTGCCGTTCCGGTTCGGCGAGGGCGTCGAGTTTGAGTCCGCCGGTGAGATGAGCGTGCAGGACGTCGCCGTAGTTCAGTTCGCGAAACGGCAGGTTGCCGGTGCGGAGTTCGACGTAGCTGATGGCGAGCGAATACTGGTCCGTGGCGTCGCTCGGCTGAGCGCCTTCGATGCATTCGGGGGCCATGTAGGCGGGCGAGCCGGCCATGGCGCTGGTGGTGTGGCTTTCGCCGAGAACGCGGGCGAGGCCGAAGTCGCAAACGCTGGCCGAGTCGCCCATCAGCAAAATGTTTTGCGGTTTGACGTCGCAATGCTGAATACCGACGGGGCCGGCGCCGAGATCGTGCCGCGGGGCGTTGAGAAAGTCAAGCCCCTTAGCGGCGTCGCGCATGTAGTCGAGCAGTTCGTCAACGGGAATGCCGGCGTGCCCTTCGCGCTTGCACTGTTCGAGACGATCGGCGAGGCTCTCGTCGCCGATCTGCATGGCGATGATGAGCGTGGTGGGGCGGGCCTCGTCGCGGGGCGAAGTGTGGCGGCCGGCCGCCGCGCCGGCGTAGTATTTTTCGATGGCTTCGTTGGAAAGAACTTCGCCGGACGGGTCGAGCATCCAGAAGGCGTGGATCGGCGTCAGGTTGGCGTGGCGGACCTGCTTGACGTGCTGCAGGGCGCGAAGTTCCTTGATGGCCGGTTTGCCGGCGAGGTTGACGAACTTGAGCGCAACCGACGTGCCGCCCGGCGCCGAGGCTTTCCAGACCTCGCCGATGGCCCCGCGACCGAGACGTTCTTGCAAGCGGTAGCTGGGTACGGGTTGTTCGCCGGAGCGCAAGATCATCGAGAACCTCCAGAGTGCCCGCCGGCGGGAACGGTGCGGCGGGCACGGCCATACTGGGTCGATTATCGGTCAGTCGGCGGCGCGGGTCCAGTCGGTGCGGCAGAGTTGGTGCGGCGGAGTCGTTGCGGTCGACGAAGGCGATCCCCCGCGCCACTGGTCGCTTGGCGGACGAGCGAATATCGTAGCAGTACGACTCGAAGCGGACCGGACGGTCGTCGGCTTAGCGGCGGACTCGCAAGAGATCGCCGCGGCGGGAGGAAAGTCCGGGCTTCGCAGGACACGGTGGTGGGTAACGCCCACCGGCCGCAAGGCTAGGGAAAGTGCAACAGAAAGTAGACCGCCTCGCGCGCTCTCGGGCGCGCGCGGTAAGGGTGAAACGGTGCGGTAAGAGCGCACCAGCAGGCCGGGTGACCGGCTTGGCTAGGCAAACCCCACCGGGAGCAAGGCCAAACAGGGAGCAAGCGGCACGGCGCAGCGCGCGGACGCATCAGGCCGATGCACTGGCAGTGCGTACCGCTCGCCGCGCCGT
>JBBDYI010000122.1:0-33513 GCA_040901705.1 Pirellulales bacterium
TGAATCGCTTGACAGTGCTTTCGGCGAAAGGATTCGCCTCCTACAGTTCTGGGATCAGCACTAATTGCCGAATCCCGAATCCCGAATCCCGATTTATTCCGCACGACGCGCGAAACCATGGACCGCTTGGATGCACACTAGGCAATGAACTGCCCAGGAGCTACCGACGATGAATGCATTGGTGTTGAGTGTGATGTTGCAAGTTGTGGGCGCGGGTGGCGATGCGCCGGCGACTTACGAGCAGGCGTATCGCGAGGCACAAGCGAACGGCCGGCCGCTGGTCGTGCTGGTCGGGGCCGATTGGTGCCCTGGATGTCAGACGATGAAGGGTGGAGTGCTCGCCCGCATGATGCGGTCCGGGAAGCTATCGCGGGTGAACTACGCGGTCGTCAATACGGACCGCGAGCGGGAATTGGCCGGCAAGCTGATGAGCGGAGGCTCGATTCCACAGTTGATCGTGTTCTCCAAGAAGAATGCGACGCAGTGGTCGCGGGACCAGATCACCGGTGCGACCGGCGAGGATACCGTGGCGACGATGATCGACCGGGCGGCGAAAACGGCCGACGTGGCCTCGGCGGACGGTGCTACCGCGAAGAAATAGCGTTGGCAGCGTTGGCGAAGAACGAGTTTCGTCGCCGATATGCCCCTTAAACGCGGATAGCCCCCGGTGTTTTCACCGGGGGCTAATTGCTAGGTGGGGCAATTTGACAAATCGGCGGTTGTTGATTAGTCTGTGAGCGTCCATCCCACCGATACATGACGCGCCCTGCCTTTGTGGCACGGTGCGCGCCCACCGAAAACGGTCCTCGCTGTGAGGACGCCCCCCGCGATCGCGTTCGATGGTTCGAGCGCTCGCCAGCCACCTTCGTTCGAGCCTGCGCCGGCTGCAAATCCGGCGGGGCTGACTCTTTAGGAGACGGATCGATGAGTTGCGCGTCGTTTCTTCGCACGTTTCGTCCCTCGCGCCGTGAGGCGCTCACCGTTGGCGCCGTCGGCGGACTTGGCCTGACGCTGGCCGACTTCCTCCGCGTTCGCCAGGCGCAGGCCGATCAAAAGAATTACGATTTCATCGAGGCCAAGGCCAAGAGCGTAATCCACATCTTTCTGCCCGGCGGCATCGCCCAGCAGGAAACGTTCGATCCCAAGCCGTTTTCGCCGATCGAGTATCGCGGCGAGATGAAGGCGATCGACACCAAGCTGCCCGGCGTGCAGTTTTGCGAAACGCTGCCCAAGACGGCGCAGGTCGCCGACAAGCTGACCGTGATCCGTTCGATGAGCCACGGCGAAGCGGCCCACGAACGCGGCACGCACAACATGTTCACCGGCTATCGCCCCAGCCCGGCGCTGATCTTCCCCAGCATCGGCAGCGTGGTCAGCCACGAGTACGGTCCGCGAAACAACCTGCCGCCGTATGTCTGCGTTCCAAACCAGCCGAACGAATTCGCCGGCACGGGCTATCTCAGTTCGTCGTTCGCACCGTTCAGCTTGGGTGCCGATCCGGCGTCGAACGGTTTCCGCGTGCAGGACTTGGCGCTCCCCGGCGGAGTAACCGACGAGCGATTCGCCCGTCGTCGCTCGGCGCTCGATGCGGTGAACGACTACTTCGCCAACAAAGAGAAATCCGACGCGCTGCGGGCGATGGACACGTTCTACGAGCGGGCATACAGCCTGATCAGTTCCGAAAAAGCCCGCGAGGCATTCAACATCGACGCCGAACCGGCCAAGCTCCGCGACGAATATGGCCGCAACGAGGCCGGCCAGCGGATGTTGATGGCCCGGCGGCTCGTCGAGGCCGGCGTTCGCATGGTGACGCTCACCTATGGCGGCTGGGACATGCACAACCAGATCACGGGCGGCATGCGCGGCTCGATGCCGGCGTTCGATCAGGCGTATGCGCGGTTGATTACCGATCTGGACGAGCGCGGCCTGCTCAAGGATACGCTGGTGATGGTGTCCAGCGAATTCGGCCGCACGCCGAAGATCAACGGCAACGCCGGCCGCGACCACTGGCCGAAGGTGTTCAGCGTTGTGCTCGCCGGCGGCGGGGCGAAGCCGGGCATCGTCTACGGCAGTTCAAACGCCACGGCCAGCGAGCCAGAAAACAACGAGATCGGCCCCGTCGATTTCATGACGACCGTTTACTACCTGATGGGCATCATCGCCGACAAGGAATTGATGGCCCCCGGCAATCGGCCGATCGAGATCGTCGACGGCGGCAAGGTGACCAAGGGGTTGATGGCGTGAGGTTCGCGATTCGGACGGCGCGATGATGCGGTGGGCCTCACTCCGCTCGACCCGCCCTACGAACCCACTTTACGAACTCACATAAAAACGGATCGCGGTTAGCCATGCGCATTCTTGCCGTTCTCGCTTGCGTCGCGTCGTCGTTGATCTGCAATGCCGCCGTTGCGGCGGAGCCTTCGCTGGGGGCAATTTCGCCGTTCGGCGCGCAGCGCGGCAAAGAGGTCGACGTCACCTTTTCCGGCGCGCGGTTGGGCGATGCTCAGCAGATTCTGATCTACGAGCCGGGCATCGAGGTGAAGAGTCTGGCCGCCGAAGGCGACAACGCCGTCAAGGTGAAGCTGGCCATCGCCGCCGATTGTCCCGTCGGTCTGTACGGCATGCGCGTGCGGACGGCGACGGGAATCTCGGACCTGAAGCTGTTCAGCGTCGGCGCCCTGCCCGAAGTGCAAGAGACCGAGCCGAACAGCGAATTCGAAGCTCCGCAGCAAATCGGTATGGACGTGACCGTCAACGGCGTCGTCGAGAACGAGGACGTCGACTATTTCGTCGTCGACGCCAAAGCCGGCGAGCGGATCACGGCCGAAATCGAAGGCCTGCGGCTTGGCTACACGTTCTTCGATCCGTACATCGCGATTCTCGACGAAGCGCGGTTTGAATTGGTCAATTCCGATGACGCGACACTGGTGCGGCAGGACGGCGTTTGCTCGGTCGTCGCCCCCAAGGACGGCAAGTACATCGTCCAGGTCCGCGAAAGCTCGTTTGGCGGCAGCGGCGATTGCCGATACCGATTGCACGTCGGTCGTTTTCCGCGGCCGACGGCCGTGATTCCAGCCGGCGGCAAGGCGGGCACGACCGTCGATGTTCGCTGGCTCGGCGACGTGCTCGGCGAGCGGACGGAGAAAGTCACGCTGCCGACGGCGATGTCGCGCGAGTTCGCGATTTTCGCCAGCGATGAACATGGGATTTCGCCGTCGGGTAATTCGTTTCGTTTCAGCACGCTCGACAACGCCGTCGAAGCCGAGCCAAACGACGCCGCCAATCAAGCGACGCCGTTCGTCGCGCCGCTGGCGGTGCATGGCGCGATCGAAAAGGCCGGCGATGTCGACCACTTCAAGTTTGCCGGCAAGAAGGGACAGGTGTTCGACGTCCGCGTGTTCGCACGCCAGTTGCGTTCGCCGCTCGACTCGGTGCTGCAAGTCATTCGCGCCAGCAACGGCCAGGGCATCGGCGGCAACGACGACAGCGGCTCGCCGGATAGTTACCTCCGCGTCACGCTTCCGGAAGATGATGAATACCTCGTCGTGATTCGCGACCATCTCGGCAAAGGCGGCGTCGATTACGCCTATCGTATCGAAGTCGCGCCGGTCGAGCCGACTCTGACGATGGGCCTGCCCGAGCGGCAACAATACGTCGCCCACACGCTGTCCGTTCCGCAAGGCAACCGCATGGCCCTACTCGTCAGCGCGAGCCGCGCCGATTGGGGCGGCGACTTGAATGTCAGCTTCGCCGGTTTGCCCGCCGGTATGACCGCCGAGACGCTGCCGATGACGGCCAACCGGACGTTCGTGCCCGTGTTGTTCACGGCGGCCGAAAGCGCGGCCCCGGCGGGCACGCTAGCCGACGTGGTGGGAAAGCCGGTCGATGAGAATCTCAAGTTCGACGGCCACTTGCTACAGCGGTCGCAGCTCGTGCGCGGCCAAAACAACGTCGACGTTTATGGACATTGGGCCGAGCGCATGGCCGCCGCGGTGACTGCCCCGGCTCCGTTCAAGATCGAAATCGTCCAGCCCAAAGCGCCACTGGTCCGTGATGGACAGATGAGCCTCAAGATCGTTGCCACGCGAGCGGAGGGCTTCAAAGCGCCTATCAGTGTCTTCTTCTTGTACAATCCGCCGGGCGTCGGTTCGTCGGGGTCGATCTCGATCGCCGAAGGCCAGAACGAAGCCGACATCCCGCTCACCGCCAACGGCGGCGCGGAAATCGGCGAGCATAAGATCGTGGTGATCGGCCGCGCCGGCGTCGGCAACGGCGCGATCGAGGTTTCGTCGCAGTTGGCAACGCTGTCGATCGCCGCCCCGTTCGTCGGCTTCGCCTATCAAAAGGCGTCGGTCGAACAGGGGCAGGAAGTCGACGTCGTCGTTGCCGTGACGAAGAACGCCGATTTCGCCGGCGAGGCGACGGTGGAATTGCTCGGATTGCCCGCTGGCGTTTCGGCCGAGCCGCTCAAGCTGACCAAGGACACGGCCCAGTTGGCGTTCAAGGTGAAGACCTCGAAGGACTCGCCGGCCGGCAAGCACAAGTCGGTGCTGGCCCGCGCGACGATCGTCGAACAGGGCGAGCCGGTCATTCACATGCTCTACGGCGGCGAGTTGCGGATCGACGTGCCGCTGCCGCCGAAACCGGATCAGCCGGCCGCTGCGCCGACGCCGGCCGCAACCGCCCAAGCGAAACCGGCGGACGCGCCGGCCGAAAAACCGCTCTCGCCGCTGGAAAAGCTGCGACAAGAACGAGAGAAAGCCAAAGCCGCGATAAAATAGGCCGAACGAAAAGAGAGCCGTCCGTGGCTCGCGCGGCATCCGTGTGCGAGAAAAAGCGAGTTGTGAGCCGTAAATGGTGAATTGCGAAGTGTGAATGGAATCGACGCGGCGGCGTGTCATTTACCATCCGCCATTCACAACCTTCGATTCGCCATTTGCTAGTCTTCCAGCGGTGCGGCGGCAAGCGCCTTGAGCGCGTCGAGCGTCGCCAACACGTCGTCGCACGAAACTTCCTGCCAACCCTCGCGGCGGTGATTCAAGATCGCCAGCTTGAACGTGTCGAATGCCGCTTGCAAATCGTCCGGAAGCTCCGGCAGCTCCGCAAACGGCTGCACCGGCGGATTGCGGCGTGACGCGTTGGTGTTTTCCCCGTCGTCGTCGCCATCTTCCGTGTCGTCCGTCGCTGCTGCGTTTAGCTCGTCTTTCTTGTCCGACGTGGCAATGTCGGACGCCTGCAACCGCGCGACCGACGGCGTGATGCGATCGTCGCCCGAGGCGGATTCTTCGGCGGCGGCTTGCTCCGCGGTCGATTCCGTGTCGAGCTGGGCGGCCAATTGATCGGCTCGGCTAGCCGTCACGTCGCCGAGCGTGGCGGTGCGCTGCCGGCGCATTTCGCTGACCGACCAATCGTTCTGCATCGCCCCTTCGAGCCACATTTCCGCGTCCTCCCAATCGAGCGCCGCTTGGAAATGGCTCCAATACAGCCCCTCGTAGCTGGCGTAGGTCGCGCCGAAGCGGCCGTACACTCGGCGCAACCGGCCGACGTGCTGGCTGGTCACCCCGCCCACGTGCGTGGCCCATGCCTCGTCGGAATATTCGGCCGCGTCGGCATCGGCGTCGATCAGCGTCTGCCGCCATTCGCAGATGATGCGGCCCTTTTCCCAATTCGTGGTGCTTACCAGCAAGTGCCAGCGGCCCATGAACGGCTGCGACGCCGCTTCGGCCTCGGAATTGGCGGCCTCGGTCGCGGCCGTATCGGTAGCAGCGGTATCGGACGAAACTTCCATGCGCGGAATCCTCTCGCGGGTGATAAGTGAAGACGGTTCGAAGTGCGTCGCCGGGCGGAGCCAATTGCTCGGCCAACGCGGTCAGGCGACGGCTTGAAAACGGCCGTCTCGAAAGCGGTCCTCTCGAAAGCGGTCCTCAAGCAAGGTCGCGATTCTAGCGCCGGGCGTTGAACTGCTCCAGCGGCGCGTCGACCGGCGGACCGATCCTTTCGCCTTGCGAAGCGGCGCAACAGGTTCGCTAAGCTCCTGGTGCATCACGGGTTGCAGCAATCCCCGGCAGCACGGCTGCGGAAATCCGCCAAGCAATTCAGCCCGCCGGCAACTGCGGAAAACGTGTCGGCGGTTTGTCGGCGTCCGCGGATTGCACCGCCGCTACGACGTCGGCGCCAGCCGCTCGCACACGAAGCCCGCCGTGCGATGCGAACCATCGCAGAACGGGCGATTCTGCGAAGCCCCGCATCGACACAGCGCGACCGACGGCTTATCGGGATTGATCGGAAACGGATTGCCGTTCTGATCGATGATCGTGATCGGCCCCTCGACCAGCAGAGGGCCGTTAGGGCGCAGACGAATCGTGACCTCGGACATGCGGTATTCCTCGATTTGGTGCGGCAACGCGATAGGACGGCAAAAACACGGCGGCGAAAACGCGACGTTGGCGGGCGGCAGGGCCAGAAAACGTCACACCGGCATGCACTCGCCAGATAATCGCAACGCCTGCGATTGTACCGCGCCGGCGGTTCGCCGCTATTGGCGGCGCGACGGGCGCGGATGGCGGTCAATCGGGCGACGCGTCGGCGGCAGGGGCCGTTGGCGCCGCGTCGGACGGTGCCGCGACAGCCGGAGTTTCTGCGGCTTCCGCGGTCGCCGCCGCGCCGGGCGTCACGATTGCCGGCTGGAGAAGAAAAAGAATACGGACGCGTGGTGCTTCGGCCAGAGAGCGAGGGGCTGCTTGCCCTGTGCTTTTTTCGGCGCGGATTTCGGACGGCGCTCGAGCGCGATCGCCGGGCGCCTCGGGCACCGCTCGCGACGCGCCATGCCGCTGTAGGAGTTCGTCGAGCCCACGCGACGGGACGCGGCGGGCGAAGCTTTCCGGTTCCGGGCCGCCTAGCTCGGCGGTTTCCGCGGTCTTGACTTCGCGTTCGTCGTCGACTTCGTCGCGGAGCATGCCTCGCGGTTGGATTTGCACGCTGCGCGTGGGACTCGCTGGCCGCGGTTCGGCCACGGGACTGGACGGATCGATCTGCGACTTAGCGACGGAACGACCGCCGGCGGCGGAATCGCCCTTAGCTCGGTCGCCTTGCGCCGCTTCGCCGCGGGATGCATCGTCGTCCGGCGCGCTGGCCGGATCGGAAGGCAACGCTTTACCATCGGCAGACTTTTTGTCGGTCGCACCCCGTTTGGACGCTGCCGAGTCGTTGCCGGTCGCACGCCGCGCGGCCGACGGAGACGATTCCCGAGGCGGCGCCGCAGCCGGCTTGTCGGCGGCCGGCCCGACCGCGGCATTCGGTGCCGGCGTTTTGTCGGCGACATTCTCCGCGACGCGATTCTCCGCTGGGCCTTCCTTCACGGCGCGGTCCTTCGCAGTGCTGCTCGGCGGTTCCGGTCTGGGCAACGTCCGCCGGCCGCGCTCCCCCGACTCCTGATGGAGCGATGGTTGGTCCGCCGCGGACTCATCGTCGGTTTTGGACGCGGCCGCGGATCGACTCTCCGCGCCGGCGAAGCCCGCTTGTCCGGCATTCGCTTCCGCCGCGCGATCGCGAGGCTCGATCCTGTCTTCCGCGGTAAACTCCCGCAGCACGGCGAACTCGTTGCCGCTACGGTCGACCGTCGCGAGAATCTCGGCGAATTGCTGCCGCGTGGCGACGACCTCGACCATTTCCAGACCGAGCGCGTCGGTAGCCGCAACGGTAGGTGGAGCTACGGCCGGCTTGCTGGCCGCGTCGGTCGCGTCGATTTCTCCATCGTCCTTTCGATCGGCTTGCTCACCAGCATTCCCTGCGCCGTTAGTACCCGACGCCGCTCGCCCGGCGACGTCGCCGGCGCTCTGCACATCGTCGAGCAACACAACGCGATGCAATTTCAGCACGCGGTCGAACGAATGATCCCGCATCGCCTCGGGCGACACGCTCAGCACGACCAACGAAACCGGCATGTCCGTGGCGGCAAATTCCGTCCGTTGCCGCTGCTGGCGATACTGACCGCGGCCCGCGCCGCCGCCGCGCAGCGACGCGCCGCCGTTCGAGCCGTCCTTGGGCGACTTGGCGAGATCGCCATCCGCGTCCGCGTCCGGCCGTTGGCCGCCCGCGCCGCCGACCTTCGTATCCAATACCGGATCGGCAAAATTGGAGTCGTTGGCGACAGCATCACCGGCTGCCGCGCTATCGGCGGTCACGGCGCCGATGCCGGCGGCACTGGCAGGGGCGAGCGCAGCGACCGATTGTCTTCGCGCCGTCGGTGCGGGCGCGTCTTCGGCCGCAAGGGTCGATTCTTCAGCCTGTCCCTCGACGCCGGCAGCCCTAACGCCGGCGGCCGTGTCGCCGCGGCCCGGCGACACCTGTTTTAAACTGCCTTTGGAACGAGACGCTGGAGCTTCGTCGGCCTTGGCGACGCGCGACTCCGGGTTCGCATCCGGGCGGATGCTGACGTGGTAATAGTTGGTCAACACCGCCGCGACGCCGGCGGCTGTCGCCGACCAGGCGAGATTTCGCCACGAGAAACTCGATTCGCGCTTGCTGATTGGCGCGTTCGATTGCAGCGCCGGCTGCGGTCGAAGGTCGTCCTTCGAGGCGCCGCCAACACAACGCGCCTCGCCGCTGGAACTAGCTTCCGCCGGCCGGCCCGTGAGAATCTCGCGCTCGGCGAGCTCAAGCACGCGCTCGGCGATGTTCGATTCCAGGCGATACCGCGGCAGCGACTGCAAGCCGGCGCGCAGCACGTGCAATTCGTCCACGGCCTGCCGCAGTTCGGGGTTCTCGGCCAACTCGCGTTCGACCTCGGCGCGCACGTCGGCCGCCAACTCGTCGTCGAGGTACGCACTAATTCGTTCGTCGGAAAACTTTTCGTTCATATCGCGCACTCAATTCACGTGCGTGGTTGGTTTCGCGGAAAGGGCCGGCCGAAAAAACTTGTTTAGCGGTAATCTTCCTGGAGGACGTCTTTCAATTCGTCGCGCAGCACGAGCCGCGCCCGATGGAGCCGGCTGCGAACCGTCCCCACCGGCACATCGAGCATTTCGGCGATTTCGTCGTAGCAATATCCGTCGATCTCGCGGAGCACCAGGACGCCGCGATGTTCTTCGCTAAGCCGGGCCAGCGCCGCCTGCACCTGCTCGGCTCGTTCGTGTCGTTCGATGCGGTCGACCGGCGCGTCGTCTCGGCCCACGGGCTCGTCTCCGCTGGCGTGGCGGATTTCGTCGACCGAAACCGTCGGCTTTCGCCGCCGGCGTCGGCTGATGGCAAGGTTCAAGGCGATGCGGTACAGCCACGTGTAAAACGCGCTGTTGCGTCGGAACGAACTCAACTTGACGAGCGCCTGGACGAATGCCTCTTGCACCAAGTCCCGGGCGTCTTCGACCGAGCCGGTGACGTGGACCAGCGTGTTGTACAACCGGTCTTGATAGCGCAACACCAAGTCGCCAAACGCGGACGGTCGGCCGGCGAGCGTCTCGTCGATAAGTTGAAAATCGTCCACCACCACCTGTTCCGCTAGTATCGACGCGGGGGCGCTGGGAAAAGTTCCGCGAAGTTCCGACGAATCGCCAGGGAAAGTGCCGAGTCAAGGCCCGCTACGGCGCATCATCGGCCGGATGGCTCGATTTGTCAAACCGTTGGAACAAAACGCTTTACGGCGAATCTGCCGGCGACGGCGGCTGTCTCGGCTGACCTACGGCCGGAGTTTTGGCGCGGCGGGTCCGATTGACTGCTGGAGGGATGTTTTTGGCGGCGCGAAAACCACTGAATCGCGCCGAACCCCGTCGGGCTGCGGCTCCTACGCCGACCAGTTGCCGCGGCCGCAGGCATCATGTCGCCAACAGCTTCCGGAGCACCGTTTGCAAAATGCCGCCGTTGCGGTAGTAGTCGATCTCGACCGGCGTGTCGATGCGGACGGTCGCCTCAAACTCGCTCGTGCCGCCGTCGCCGCGCGTCGCGCGAACCGTAATCGTGCTCCGCGGTTGCAGGTCGTCGTCCAAGCCGACGATTTCCAGCGTTTCCTCGCCGGTGAGGCCCAACGACTTGTGCGTCTGGCCGTCGAGAAATTCCAACGGCAGCACGCCCATGCCGACCAGATTGCTGCGGTGGATCCGCTCGTAGCTCGACGCAATGACCGCGCGGACGCCAAGCAGATACGTTCCCTTCGCCGCCCAATCGCGGCTGCTGCCCGTGCCATATTCCGCGCCGGCCAGCACGACCAGCGGCACGCCTTCGGCTTGATACTTCATCGCCGCGTCGTAGATCGGCATCACCTCACCGCCGGGCAGATGCCGCGTGACGCCGCCTTCCGTTCCCGGGGCAAGCTGGTTGCGGATGCGAATATTCGCGAACGTGCCGCGGGTCATCACGCGGTCGTTGCCGCGACGCGCGCCGTAACTGTTGAAGTCGTGCGCCTCGACGCCGTTGGCGATCAGGTACTTGCCCGCCGGACCGGTCTTGGCGATCGAACCGGCCGGCGAAATGTGATCGGTCGTCACGCTGTCGCCCAGCACGGCCAGCACCCGAGCGCCACGAATCGGCTGAATCGGCGAGGGTTCGCGAGCCAAATCGACCAAGAACGGCGGCTCCTGAATGTACGTGCTCGCTTCGTTCCATTGGTACAGGTCGCCTTCGCTCGTGGCGATTTGATTCCACATCTCGTTCGAGGCAAAGCAGTTGCCGTACTGATTCTCGAACATCTTTGCCTGCACGGCCGTGGCGATCGTCTGCTGCACTTCTTCGCGGGTTGGCCAGATGTCCTTGAGAAACACGTCCGCGCCGTCGCTGCCCT
The DNA here is from genome assembly GCA_040901705.1 of Pirellulales bacterium. Classification (GTDB taxonomy): domain Bacteria; phylum Planctomycetota; class Planctomycetia; order Pirellulales; family PLA5; genus PLA5. The sequence goes on from JBBDYI010000122.1 coordinate 10,772, forward strand.
GGCCGAGCGGCTCGGTGGTCAGATCGATGTCGGTCGTGCCGGCCAGTGCGTATGCGACGACCAGCGGCGGGCTGGCCAGGTAATTCGCTTTGACGAGCGGATTGACGCGGCCCTCGAAATTGCGATTGCCGCTCAGCACGGCCGACGCCACGAGATCGCCCTCCGTTACGGCCTTGGCGACCGCGTCGGGCAGCGGGCCGCTGTTGCCGATGCACGTCGTGCAACCGTAGCCGACCGTGTAAAAACCGACCGCTTTGAGCGCGTCTTCCAGTCCGGCGGCGCGGAGATAGTCCGTCACCACGCGCGATCCCGGCGCGAGGCTCGTTTTCACATGCGACTTTGCCTTGAGTCCCTTGGCGGCGGCTTTTTTGGCCAGCAGCCCGGCCGCCACCATCACCGACGGATTGCTGGTGTTCGTGCAACTCGTAATCGCGGCGATCACCACCGCGCCGTGCGTGATTTCGGCCGAGTGACCGTTGTCGCGAACCGTGGCGTGCCTGGCCGTCGCGGCATCGTCCAGCGCGAACCCTCGTTCGGCGATCGGCGCGTGCAACGATTTGCGGAACGATTGCTTCATCTGCGAGAGCGGCACGCGGTCTTGCGGCCGCTTCGGCCCTGCCAGCGACGGCACGACCGTACCCAAGTCGAGCGACAGCGTCTTCGTATACGTTGGCACGGGCGCGTCGTCGGTGCGAAATAGCTGCTGCTCCTTGACGTATCGCTCGACCAGTTGCACCTCGGCCTCGGTGCGGCCGGTGCGTCGCATGTAGACGAGCGATTCGGCGTCAACCGGGAAGAAGCCCATCGTCGCGCCGTATTCCGGGGCCATGTTGGCGATCGTCGCCCGATCGGCCAGCGCCATGCCCGACACGCCGGGTCCGAAAAACTCGACGAACTTTCCGACCACGCCGGCTTTGCGAAGAATCTCCGTGCAGACGAGCACGAGGTCGGTCGCCGTCGCGCCGGCGGGAAGCTGTCCCTTGAGTTCGAACCCAACCACTTCGGGCAGCAGCATGTACAGCGGCTGGCCGAGCATCACCGCTTCGGCCTCGATGCCGCCGACGCCCCAGCCGACGATGCCCAGGCCGTTGATCATCGTCGTGTGGCTGTCCGTACCGACGAGCGAATCGGGCAGCGCGACCGGTCCGGCGTGATCGTTGCGCAAGAACACGCCCTTGGCCAGGAATTCCAAATTCACCTGATGCACGATGCCCACGTTCGGCGGCACGACGCGGAAATTGTCGAACGCCTTTTGGCCCCACCGCAAGAACTCGTACCGTTCGCGGTTGCGATGAAACTCGAACTCGACGTTGCGGGCCAGCGAATCCTCCGTCCCGAACGCATCGACTTGCACCGAGTGGTCAATTACCAGATCGACCGGAATCAACGGATTGATCTTCTTCGCATCGCCGCCGAGCCGCTGCATCGCGCTGCGCATCGCCGCCAGGTCCACCACGCACGGCACGCCGGTAAAGTCTTGCAGCACGACCCGCGCGGGCAAAAACGGAATCTCGATCTTGGCCGGCGCGGCGGCGTTCCACGCGGCGAGGTTCTTGACATCCTCCTCCGCGACAAGATATCCGTCGCAATTCCGCAGCACCGATTCGAGCAGCACGCGAATCGAATACGGCAACCTGGCGACCTTGGTGAGGCCGAGCTGCTCCAGCCGGGCGAGGCGATAGATGCCGGCCGCGCCACTGCCTGTGTCGAACGTGTCGCGGGCTTTGAATGGGTCGATGGCCAGGGTTGCGGACATGGGGATCGGGATTCGGGGTTCGGGGATAGGGATTCTGGGGCGGGCGGGGCTGCTCATCCAAGTGTACGTCGCTTGGATTTTACTGCTTTGCCCGGCGATTGTCTGCGGGCGTTTACGCTTCGCCGCGGGCAATCGCCAGATGCGCCAGCACGATGCGAATCGCCGTGTAAGCGACGCGCTCCTCCAGGGCGACGAATATCGGCTTGAGCCGGGTGCGGCCTTGCGACTCCGCCGCGGCCGCCACCTGTTGGTATATGTCGTCGCTGACCCAGTGGGAAACCGAGGCCGGCTGCTCCCGGCGAATGAACTCGACAATGTACTGTTCCACCGTGGCGTAGGAGCGGCCTGTGGCGAGCAATACGTCGTCGACGGACTTGCCCTGTCGGAACATTGAGTATGCGCGGCGCCTGTCGAAACTGACGTTGCGGTGCCGACCGACTTCAGATCCGTCGTCGTCGAAGGACGTGTCAATTTCAGCGGGCGATGGTGTCGGACAATCGCGAGCCAGATCATGCGCTCGACAATATTCCTCTAGTGCCGACCAAAGAACGTCGCCGAACTTCTCCAGCTTTGCGTCGCCGATGCCATAGACTTTGCGAAGGTCTGTATACTGACTCGGCCGCATTCGAGCCAAGTCACGGAGGCTCGCATCTCCCAAGATCATCCATGGCGGCAAACTAAGCTCTCTTGCCAACGATGTGCGGACTGAGCGTAGTTCCTCGAATAAGCCCCGATCTACGCCGACCCATGATTCGACTTCGGCCGATGAGCGGCGCACGATCGGCCGTGAAATCTCGATTTCATCGTCGCCCTCCCGGCTACCGCGACGCCCGCGCTTGCCTTTCTTTCGCCGCGGCGTTTCTTCGGCAAACAACCGCACGGTGCGCTCGTTCCGCATCACCTGCCACGATGCTTCGTTGAGCTTGAGCACGGGAAAGTCGCCCTGATCGTCGGTTTCGCGAAGCAGGACTTCCTGAACCAGCAGTTGATCGATCCAATCTCGCACGTCACGGACCGCATGGCCCTGCAACAGCCCAAACGTGCTGAGCTGGTCGTGACCGCGCTGGCGAACCGGGTCTTTGCTCTCACCGCGCAGCACGCTCGCCACATACGACGCGCCGAAACGCTGATCGAGCCGCGCCACGCACGACAGAATCTTGCGGGCGATCGTCTGGCCGTCGGCCAGCGGCGGGCGATCGCCGAGGCACACGTCGCACGCCTGGCACGGTCCTTTGTCGTACGTCTGGTCGAAATACTCGACCAACGAGCGATGCCGGCACCGCGTCGGGCGGCAGAAATTCTCCATGTCGTCGATGTGCCGCTTGACGTTGCGGATGTATTGCGGATCGACCGGCGTTTCCGAATCGCTGGCCGATTTGTCGAGCAGATTGCGCCACAGCATTGCGTCGCTGCCGCTGTACAGCAGCACGCATTCGGCCTCCAAACCGTCGCGGCCCGCCCGGCCCGTTTCCTGCTGATAGTGTTCGATCGACTTGGGCATGCCCGTATGCAGCACGAACCGCACGTTCGAGCGGTCGATGCCCATGCCGAACGCGACCGTGGCGACCACGAGGTCGCACCGCTCCGTGCTGAAGGCATCCTGCGTTTTTTTGCGGGCCGCGGGCGACATGCCGGCATGGTACGGCATGGCGGCGATACCGACCGACTTGAGATGACTCACCATGTCGTCGACGTCGCGGCGGCGGATGCAATAGATTATGCCAGCGTCGCCGCCCGGTTGACCCACGTTGTGCCGCCGCAGCACTTCGACGGCCTGATCGAACACATCCTCGCGGCGGACGACCCGGTAGGCGAGATTCGGCCGATCGAAGTCGCCGACCATGACCAGCGGATCGCGGAGCCGCAGTGCCGAAACGATGTCGCCCCGCACTTGCTGCGTCGCCGTCGCCGTGAAGGCGTGCAGCGACGCATCGGGAAACACGTCGCGCAGCTCGGCAAGCATCCGATATTCCGGCCGAAAGTCGTGGCCCCAGTGGCTGATGCAGTGCGCCTCGTCGATGGCGATCGTGCGAATGTCGATCTGGCCGAGCAGGCGGCGGAACGAAGGGGTCGCCAGCCGCTCGGGCGATGCGTATACGAGCCGCAACTCCCCGTCGACGAGTTGTTGCTCGACCTCGCGGGCCTCGTCCGGCGGCAGCGAGCTATTGAGCGCCGCGGCCGCAATGCCGCTAGCCCGCAGGGCATCGACCTGGTCCTTCATCAGCGAGATAAGCGGCGAAACGACGACCGTCACCGAGTCGGCGACGACCGCCGGAGCCTGGTAGCAGAGCGACTTGCCGCCGCCGGTGGGCAGCACCAGCAGCGAGTCGCGATGACCGAGAACCGCCTCGATGGCCTCGCGCTGCAACGGCCGCAGCGAGCGAAATCCCCAATGCCGCGATACGGCGGCGAGCAGTTCGTCGGCGGCGGCGTCAGTCGTGCTCATCGCGTTTTAGCTTAGCCGGCAATTGCCGCCTGCGCCTACGCTACGGTGGGCAGAATCTTCAGCACCAGCACCGTGACGTCGTCGGCCAGCGGTGCCGAGGCCATGTGCCCTCGGACGGCTTCGTAGAGATTCGACGCGATTTCGGCGGCCGGGCGGTCCAGATTCTCTTGCACGACCGCCAGCGCCCGCTGCGTGCCGAACATTTCGCGCGTCGGCGACTGGGCCTCTTGCACGCCGTCGGTACAGACGAAGAACACTTGCCCGGCCGCCAGTGCGACCGGACCGTCGCATTTGATTCTCAGGTGTTCGTCGATGCCCAACGGCAGGCTGGTGCTTTCCAGCAGCCGCGGCGGGCCGGTCGCGGAGATCAAATACGCGGCGTGTCCGGCCCCGGCGTAATGCAGCTCGCGATTGGCCGGATCGAGTTGGGCGAAAAACAGCGTGACGAAATGCCGGCCCGCCGTGTCGCTGGCCAGAATGCGGTTGACGTGGCCCAAGATTTCGCCGGCGTCGCTCTGCGAAAGCACCAGTGCCCGCAGGTACGCCCGCGTTTCCGCCATTAACAGCGCCGAGCCGAGTCCGTGATTGCTAACGTCGGCCACAACCAGCCCTAGCCGGCCGTCGCGGAGCGGGATGTAGTCGAAGAAATCGCCGCCGGTCTCGTCGGCCGGACACGTCAGCCCGGCCAGTTCGTAGCCCGGCACAATCGGCGCGCGGGCCGGAAACAGACGCCGCTGAATGTCGCGGGCGACGCGAAATTTGGCGGTCGTCATCCGCAGCGCTTCCTCGGCGTGTTCGCGACCGGCCCGTTCGATGCCGTAGCGGACGCTGCGGACGAGCAATTCGTCGGTAAGCTGACTCTTGACGAGATAATCTTGCGCCCCGGCCTGAACGGCCTTCGTCGCCAGCACGTCGTCGTGGTGTCCCGACAGCACGATCACCGGCAGATGCGGGGCTTTGCCGTAGACTTGCAGAAAGCCGCTCAATCCCGGCGTGTCCTTAAGCGTCAGGTCGAGCAGCACCGCGTCGAATCGCTGCTGCGCGAGAATACTGATGGCCGTCGCCACGTCCTCGACGTGAACCATCCTAAAATCGCCGTCCCAGCGACGGTCGAGCAATCCACGAACCAACGACACGTCGTCGGCGCTGTCGTCGACCAGCAGGATGTTGACGGCTTGATCGGGCACGAGCGATGCCTCGTCGAGGGAATTCGTTCCTACGCCGTTTTTTTGATCGTTCGGCGCACGCTGAAACGGCGACATGCGAAAACGCGGTCGGCGCCACTTCAGCTCAGCCCCCGTTCGCACGAGGGGTAACCTCTATGATACGTCGCCCGCCGGTCCGGCGTCGAGATTGACGCGGGAAAGAAGTCGGCCGCCCGCCGCGACGTCGGTGAACATGGTTAGCCGCCGCGCCCGGGGAGAACGCGAATCGAGGCTACGTTTATCGGCTGCTGTGCTCGCCGCATTCACAATCAGTCGATCAACCGCCACGGACGCCAACAGTCGACGCGTTGCCGCTCGCAGCACTGGCGTTGTCGCGGATCGCAGCGAATTCCCGACCGCCCCGCGAACCGCCGCGACGACCGCCGCGGCCGGGCTGGGTGCGCCGGACGGCAGCGTGGCGCCGATGCCGTTGCGAACGTGAATCATGTCGACAACATTGATGATGCCGTTGCCGTCGACGTCGTGACGCGGATCGTATTCGGAAGTCGTCGTGGAACGAAACTGCAACGCACGATCGGCGAACACGTCGTCCAGCGCGACGGAGTCGTCGTCGTTCACGTCTCCGACGAGTACGCTGAACTCGAACTGTCGCGACTGGCCGCCGAGAGCGCTTTCAAGCGCGGCCGAAAGGTCCACCGTCAGGCGATCCGCCGATACGGCGTTGGCGAGCGTCCATGTCGCCGAGTTACCGTCGCTCTCGAACGAAGCGATGGCGTGCGAAGCGATGGCGACGCCGGAAACGGTCAGGTCGCCAATCGCCGCCGACACAGGGCGATCGAACACCAGCTCAATGCGATCGATGTCGCGCCACGGGAAGTTCGCCGCGCCCGGATCGCTGGCCAGGATCGACACGCCGCCCTGTCCGAACCCGCGGACCGCGAGCAGATCGAGGAATTCGCTCGACCAGTCGCTGCTGGCGACGACGACGTCGACGAGCTGCGCCGTTTCGCCGCCGGCGGAATCGACGGTGAGCAAATAATCGCCGCTGCCGGCCGCGGCGCGCACGACCACGACGTAGGCGCCCGTCTCGCTGGCCGTGTAAACGATCCGCGCATTGCGCCCGTCGGCAGCGCCGTTATCGTCCGTGGCAACGAGACCGGCTACCGGCGCGTGCAGTTCGATCCTCGGGTTCCAAATGTGGCCGTTCGCGCCGACGAGCCCGTCGGGCGTGGCCGTTTCGATGGTCAAAGTTTGGCCCACGGTAACGCTTACGGCGAAGGCGTCGGTGCTTAGCGCGGTCTCCAAACCGCCCCAAACCGCGCCGGCGGCCGAAATGTCGTGGGCCGTGGCGATGGAGTCGTTCGGCTCGCGCTCGAACTCGGCGCCGCGAGTAACGAACGCCAAATACGTCGACGACACGTTGGATACGATCCGCACATAGTACACGCCATCGGCGTCGGCCACGAAATTGCGGATCGAGGCATTCGCATTCGCCGGACCCGCCGTCGACGCGGCCAGCACGCCGCCGCCGGCGTCCTGCAACTCGATCGTCCAATTGCCGGGCACGGCGGCGTCGACGACGATCGACGTCGGCTGGCCCGCGGAGAGCGACAAGGAATAGTAATCGTCGGCCTTGGCGGCGCCGGCTCGATAGTGTTCGGCGATTCGCCCCGCGGAAAGCGTCGCGTTATAGATCGCAACTTCGGCGATCGTGCCCAGGAAGGCGTGTCCGCTGCTGGTCGCCACGCCGTCGTGATAGAGCGTGTCGGTTCGCCGGCCGATGCGAACGCCGGTCGTATGAGCGAATAGCGGACCGGCCGCCGACGACTGGCCGAACGCAACGCCGTCGAGATAAGCCGTCACGGCGCGGGCCGCACCGTCCAACGTCAGAGCGACGTGATACGTGCGGTCAGCGACGACCGGCGTGTTTAAGAAAATCGGTCCCCACGGCGTCGTCGCGCCGCCGTCGTCGTCCAACGTGTTGAAAGCGCCGACGTACAGCTTGCCGCCGTCGAGGTAGACGTTCAGACCGCGCTGGTTGTTGCCTTCGTCGAAGATCATCCGGCGGTCGGTGACGTCGCCGGCGTTGAACCACAACTCCACGGTGCGATTAGCATACGGCCCGGCCGAATTGATATCGGCGCTGTCGGCCATCTCGACGCGGTCATTGCTGCCGTCGAACGACGCCGAGGTTCCGCTGACGTTGGGAACGATCGGCGGCTGACCCAGCACCGTGCCGCCGAAGTAAACGCCGTTGACCGTCGCGCCGGCCGAGCCGGAATTGACCGCCACGTTCGATCCACCAGCCGGCTCGTTCAGCCGCCAGTAGCCGACGGGGTTGTCCGCGGCAATCAAGTCCTCGTAAACGCCAGGCAGGACGATCGACCCGGCGACCGCGAGGCGGCTGGCGTTGTCCGCGGCCACGACTGCGGCGTCGATCGACTGCGCCGACGCCAGATCATCGTTCTTTCCCTGTCCGTGCGCCTCGCCCTCGAATGCACCGCCGAGCGAGGCGCGAAGATCGAACGCCGTCGTGGCCGTGGTCGCGATTTCGATGATATGGACGCCGTCGCCGAGGATCGAAACGTTGTCGAACCACGCCGCGACACCCGGGCCGGGCGACGTTGCCGTGGCGACGATCTGCGAACCGCGCCGCAAGGTGAGCGAAACGCTCGCCGCAGGCGACAACGGCGTGGCGAGCAGCGAGAACGACTGGCCGGCGGCGAACGTGGCGCGATACCGCAAACTCGCGCCGCCGTCGGCCGTGGCGGTCGTCGCGGCGGACTCCGTCAGCATTCCGCCCGATATGGCCCCGGCCAACCACAACAGGTCGACCGCGGCCGGCGGATTCGAACTGAGCGGTAAGCCGCCGCCGCTCGTGTCGCCAAGCAGTCTCCACGTCGACGTTTGTACGAAAGTCGTAAAACTGCCCGCCGCCGCGAACAATTCCACGCCGGCGCTCCCGGCGTTGGTGTAGTAGACGAGATCGACGAAATGCGGGCCGGCGGCCAGTGCGACGCTGCCGAACCGATCGGCAGCGGCATTGCCCGGCACGTGTGCAATGACGTCGCCGCCGTCGATGCGCAGCCGCGTGCCGGATGCGGCGGCGTGCGCAGTGACGCCGAACGTCCACGTGGCGGCCGTGGCGACGTCGATGATGCCGGTTGCTCGAACTGCCAGCGGCGCGGCCGTCGAAACGGCGTCGGGAAACGCCGCGTCCGCGGGAAAGTGGCCGGCGTTTCCGCCCAGCGCGTCGACGAAGTTGACGCGGCCATACGACTTCGTCGACGCGGCGACGAGAGACGAATGGCCGTTGGGCAGCGCCAGCGCCACGTCGGCCTCGGCCATCGACAGGATGCTTGCGAAGGGATTGACGACCCGCGCCGTAACGCCGGGCGACAGCGGTTCGTGCGTGTAGGTGAACGACGTTCCCGGCGGAAAGGCGCTGCCGGACGTTACGCTGATGTTGCTGATTTGCAGAGTGTAGGGCGTATCGACCGCCAGCGGCGTGGTCGTCAGCACGACGCTACGTCCGTCGGCACGCGGTGTGGCGCTGCTGACCGACGCGCCGCCGAGCGAATAATTCGCCTGAACCGCCGCCGTCGTGGCGTTGACTGGCTCCGTGAATTGAACGATCAATTGCGTGTCGCTCAGCGACCATACCGCGTCGATGCCGCCATAGCCGGCGTTTCCGACGGACGATCGTGGGCCTTCCAAACCGCCGGCGTTGACGGCCGAGACTTGATAATCGAACCGCACGCGCGGCGCGGCCGCGGTGTCCGTATAGCTCGTGGCCGCGACGGCGGCGATGGCGACGCCGTTGCGATAGATGCGATATTCGCCGATGCCGCTGTCCGGGTCGTTGGCGGCGGTCCACTGGAGCGAGAATTGACCGCTCTGCGGCGTGTTGACAACGAGGCCGCTTGGCGCCGTCGGGGGCGTGCGATCGATGAACGTGTTCTCGCTACCCGCCGAGCCGTTCGGGCGGCTCGAATCCCAACTCGCCGGGTCGTTGGCATACGCCGCCGGAATCTTCCGCGACAACGACGATCCGAGGCCGTCCGGTTCCAACGCCCACGGATCGACATCGTCGTAGGTGACGCGATCGACCACGATCATGGGCACAAACAGGTCCGGCTCCGGCGGTCCGGGCTTGGAAAGCTCCAGCTTCTCGCCGCCGTTGTCGAGCGCGCCGACGTACGGTCCGTACAACAGGACGGAGGGCGGCACGTTGTGCGTGCTGCGGAAGTCGGCCGCTAGCGTTGGATCGCCCACCGGATCGAACGGGACCAAGATCAGAAAACCGCCGGCCGCCAGGGTGATGCCCGACGGGAACGCATAGCTGATCCCCTCGGTGAACGCCCAGGTGTCGGCCGGAACCGATGGATCGAACAGTTGCACGGTGCCGCCCGATACGTTTTTCAGTTCGATGTATTCCGTGTCGGCCGGGCTGCTGTCGGCCGGATGATACATGATTTCGTTGACCACGACCGGGCCGATCTTTGGCGACGCGTTGGCCGAGCCAAACGTCGACGTGCTCATCGGCGGGTAGTCGACGTTGCCCGTGCTGGTCGTGAACCGACCAAACGAAACTTCCGACTCGGCGGCGGCGAAGTCGATCGAATCGATCGTCGTGATGCCGTTGGCGGCGGTGAAATAGACCTCGTCGCCCAGTTCGCTGAAGCCGAACGGCACGCCCGCGGTGTTCGGCGGGCCGAAGTGGTTCGATTGCGTGAACGCCACGTATCCGCCGGGCGCGATCGTCGTGCCGTTGGGGATGCGGTACTTGGTGCGAACGGCCGGATCGTCGCTGAGGTAATAGTTCGAGAGGTTGACCGTTTGGGCGGTCAGATTCCGCAGTTCGACGCGGTCGCCGAGTGCCAAATCGGTGTGCGAGAGCACTTCATTGATGACGACGGAATTCGGACCGAGGAGTTCGTTGTCGTCCGCGCCGGGCGATCCGCCTTCCTGAACGCTCGCCCGCCACGACGCACCGTTGTTCCACGAGCTGGTCGCGGCGGCGGGGTTGACGATCACCAGCGAATGGCCTGCGCCGTCGGTACTGGGCTGCCAAAGATCGAAATAGGTGAAGTCGAGAATCGTCGTGAACAGCGGACTGCCGGCCCGCAACAGAATTTGCTCGCCGGAGTTGTTGAGATTGCCAGAATACTCGCCGGCCAGATTCGGCGCGGCGCCGTAGCGAGCACGGAACGCGGCCTGATTGGCGGCGACGACGATGTACTGGTTCGGTGCGAGATTGACGGACGGAAACGTGTAGGTGATGCCGCCTTCGATCGTGACGCCCTGCAAATTGACCGTCGTCGGACCGGTGTTCTTCAGTTCGATGTAATCGTAATCGTTACCCTGCGCAGCGTTGTACATCACCTCGGTGATGCGGAGCGTGTCTTGCGGGCTGGACAAATTCGGCGTGCCGGGCGGAATCTGGCTGAGCACGTTGGCCACGCGCAGTGCGGCGAACGACTTCATGTCGCTGATGATCGACGCCGGGACCCAACCGCCCAGCTCTTGGTCGAGCAGCGGATTGATTTGCGCTGCGGAAAACAGCCCCTCGGCTAGCTGTTTGAGATGCGCGAAATAGTAAGGCCGGTAGTTGGCGTGATTCATCAAACGGTCGAGAGCCGCCACACGCGCCGGCTCGAACAAATCTCGCGTCGGGTTGTACTCGTTTTGGTCGCCTTTGCCGAGGATGTTGTCCATGTCGTGTACGGCGATCACGAATCGCGTATCGTTGACGCCACGGTAGAGCGTGTATTCGTCATTCGAGCCGGCGCCGTTGATAAGCCCGTTTTCTTCGTTGACCAACAGCGCATTGACAGCCAGCCAGCGCAACCATTCTTGGACATTGATGGCTGCTTCGATCCGCTGCACGAACTGGTTGTTCGGCGTCTGGCTGGTGTTGAACGCGCGTCCGAGGGCGATGATGTCGCTATAGTCGTCCTCGGAAACGTTCGTCTTCTTCTCGATACCACTGCGGTACGAATCCGGGTTGTTGTCGATGTAGCCCAGATTCCAACCTTGGCCGCGATAAGCGTTACCGTTGGAGTCGCCGGGGTAATGATTCTCAGCCCAATCTTCGTTGATCGGCTCCAAATGCACGTAGGAGCCGTATTGCGGACTTCCGGAATCGGGCAATGTCGTCGCGTTGCGGCGGACGCTCACTCGCTCGGGATGCTCCGTCGGCAGCCCGGCCAGCTCGAACATCAACATGCCGAAGTGCTGCAAGAACGGGAAGCGTGAATTGAGATTCATCGCTTGCACGCCGTTCCACTTGTTATCGTCCACGAAATTGACGCGCTGATTCGGCGGCGTGACGCCGCGGCTTCCCGCGCCGCGATAGCGGACCGACGCGCTGTAGCGAACCTCCGTCACTCCGTCGATGACGCTGACGAATGTGATGTTCATCTCGGCGTTGCTGTCGCGGCTGACGTTGGTGTTGAACTCGTTGAGTTCCCAGGGCGTAAAGATCAGCCGGTAATCTGGCAACGCAGGGTTCGTAACGCCGGCGTTGTCGACCTGGTACAGCGCGTTGGCGTCTTGCGAACCGGCCGCGTCGATCGCCGCCGGCCAGGTGCGAGCGTTGCTGCTGGTGTCCGTCGCGCGGACGTAGAACTCGACAATCGTCCTGTCCGCATGGGCGGGCAGCACCGCGCCAAAGACTCCGTCGCCGGCCATGCCGTCGCCGTGCAGGCCATCGTCGAACATCGCGGCTTGCGTGAACGGCGGTCCGGGCGGCGCGACCGTCGTCGCCACGCGCCAATAAACCGACGCATTGACGCTCGCGCCCGGCTCATCGGTGATGCGGGCGGTAATCGCGACGGTGTCGGTCGACCGCGGCACGATCGGGCTGTGGATCATGTCGCGAATCAGCGGCGCGGTGTTCGTCGCGTTGACCGAATTGACGCTGCCCGGTGTGCCGCCGTTGGGAATGCTGGGCGCCCAGTTTTGGCCCGAGTCGTTGGACTTCGAGCGGTTGACCAGTTCCAGCGACTTGCCGAAGCCATCGTGCGGCGCGTTCCAACGCCAGCCGTCGTAACCGCCGGGCGTACCGAGCGCGACCTCGCGCGTCGCCCAATCGCCCTCGTCCGAGTAGGTAAAGCGGCTCGCACGATTGCCCGATGCATCCTCTAGCTCGACGGTTTCGCCGCCGTTGCTCAGCGAACCGGACCAACCGCCGACGACGTTTCCCACCGCCGGATAATTGAATTCGAATCGCGCAACGTCGGCCGCGACGGCCAGGTACTGCCCCGCTCCGACCGTTGTCCCCAGCGGAAACGTGTAGTCGACGCCGTCGCTGATCCGCCAACCGCTGAGGTTTACTGCGGCGGGTTCGGCGTTGTAGATTTCGATGAACTCGTCGCGGACGTTCTCGGACTGCGGATGGTACATGATCTCGGTGATCATGACGTTAGCGGCGAGCAGGGCGCGCGGTTCGAGCGTCTCGAACGTCCGGCGACGAGTTGCCGCTCGGCCGATCGAGGACGATTTCCGCCGTGAGAAAAGTTGCATCCGTTTCGATTCCTGTCGCAATAGTTTGCCCAAGCCCGGTGGGCAAACCGAACCCGCCTCTCGTCCGATCCGCGAAAATCACCGCTCGGCGAAGCGGCGGTAAGTCGTGCTTACGACGCGCGCTGCGCGAGTGGCCGAAAAGGACCCTTGATGCGTTTCACCCGCTCGGTGATGCTGATTGCAATTGCTTAGACGCCGCCGCCACCGAGCGTGGAGCCGCTTGCCGTCACGGTGCGATCGACCGGGCAGTTTTCGAGGCACGACGCGGTGCGTCGGTTCGATCGATCCGCCAGCCTGTTTTGCCCGATGTCGAAGGGCGATGGAATGCTCCCACAGTGCTATAAACTATCGATCATACTGATTGTACTTGCCGTTTGCCAACAAAAATGTGGACGTTTTTTTCTTGCCGCCGTAGTTGAGGTCCGGACTGTTGCCTCGCGAGTCGTTCGAAGTCGCCGTCGTCTGCGAATACCCGACGATTCTCGGCGGCGAGCGGTCGATGCTGGCCCTGGTGGCACGGTTGCAAGCCGAGGGCGTTGTGTTGAGGGCGGTCGTCCCCGCGGGCAAGCTTGCCGAGGCCTGGGCGGCGGCCGGCGTCGATGTGGCGTCCTGGACAGCGGGCCGAAACGAGGCCACGGGCCGCCGCGACCGAGGTCGAGCCGCCAGCGAGCTTGCGGAGAAACTCGCCCTGCTCCGACCCCAACTCGTCCATGCGAACAGCCTGTCGATGGGGCGGCTCGTCGGCCCCGTGGCTCGGCGATGCGGAATTGCGAGCCTCGCTCACTTGCGGGATATCGTCGGCTTGAGCGGCGTGGCGATCGCCGATCTCAACCAAAACGTTCGTTTGTTGGCCGTCAGCGAGGCCACGCGGCGTTTTCACGTCGCCGCCGGTGTCGACGCGGCCCGAACCCACGTCTTGCACAACGGCGTCGATTTGGACGCGTTTCGTCCGACCGTCAAAAGCGGCTGGCTCCATCGCGAACTCGGCTTGCCGGCCGAAACGTTGCTCGTCGGCGTCGTTGGTCAGATTTCGCTGCGCAAGGGCTGGGACATTCTTCTTGCCGCCGCCGAACAGGTTCTCGGCCAGACCAGCGATATCGCGTTCGTGCTCGTCGGCGGGCGTTATTCGGACAAGGCCGAGACCCGCGCCATAGAGAAGTTGCTCGATGACGCCTCGCGCGAGTTCGAGGGCCGATTGTTCTGGCTTGGCGAGCGCGATGACGTGCAACGCATACTTCCAGAACTCGCTGCGCTGGCCCACGCCGCCCGACAGGAGCCGCTGGGCCGGGTGCTGCTCGAGGCGGCCGCCGCCGGCGTTGCAATCGTCGCGACCGATGTAGGCGGCACGAGCGAAATCTTCCCACCCACATTGCAGGCCGCGATTCTCGTGCCAGCGGGCGACCCAACGGCGCTGGCCGCGTCGCTGCTGGAGCTTCTGTCCAGCGAGCAGCGTCGCGTCTCGCTAGGATCCGCTGCTCGCACACGGGCGGTCGACGCCTTCGGCGCGGACGCGGCCGCCGCAGCCTTGTTGCGGCACTATCGCGAGGTCGCCGGGGCTGGGGCGTAGTGCTTATCCCAGAACTGTAGGAGGCGAATCCTTTCGCCGAACGAATCACTCGACAGTGCTTTCGGCGAAAGGATTCGCCTCCTACAAATTCGGCTTCGCCGTGGGCTCGTAATGTCGCCGGGAAGTCACTCGTCTCGTCGGTTTTGTATCACCGTTTCGTTGAGACTTCACCAACCTGGTGAATTCCGTTGCAAGGTGTTGCCGTGCCCCGTCTTGCACGATCGAGGCGAAAAAACGATTCCCCGTTTTGGTGAATCGCGATGGGCGGCCACGATGTGGCCTTGCCGATCCTTCGGCGGACGCAAGCCGTTCGCCTGACTCATTTTGCGGCGCGACTTTTCTCTCGCGCTCGCGTTTGGCACCGGCCCTGCTTTTGTGTTCGATGCCAACGCACGCGCTGCGATTGGCGTTGCGCCCCTGCGGGCGCGACCGCCCACGGGGGGCTTAGCGCAAACGGTATCTGCACCAAGGAGCGAGTCATGACCACAGCCGTCATTTGGTACGGCGGAACGACGCCCGACTACCAAGCCGACCACGAACGAGCGCAAACGACCGAAAAGCCGCGTCGCAGTCGCAAGACAACCACAACCCGTCGGGTGGCGCGTCCGGTGGGACACAACGGCCTGCACCGTCGCCGCAAGAAGCGATGGAGTTGGTAGCGCACGGCGGACGAATCGACGTGAAGGCATCGAGGATTGCGTGTGCGCAGCCAGATTGGCAAGCGTAACGCGCGGTTGCTCGTCGCCGTGTGCGCAGGCAATGGCCGAAATCGCCGTTGCGCTCGCCGTCGCGCTCGCCGAGCCGATAACGCCGAGCCGATAACGCCGAGCCGATAACGCCGAAGGATGACGGCAACCTATGACGTCGTAGCGCCGTTAACGAAGGACGCGACGCGCACGAGGCCTTCGTGCTTCCGCGCTGCGTCTCGAAAAACGAAATCGACGCCGGGGCACAACGCGCCGTGGCGTTGGAAACGACGTAGTCGTCGCAGCGCGGCGAACGTGCGGACGAGGATGCGCGGCCTGCGCCGCAATGCCTCGCGATGCGCGGTTCTCCGGCGAATCGCGGCGGGGTTCGTCGCGCGCCCTCGGTGCGCGGCGGACCGAACAGATTGAGTAGCAAAGCGATTCGGCATGACGCGGTCGGCGATGTCGGCAGCGCGTGTCGATGCGTGAAAACGACTGGATCGTTCGGCGCTTCGGGCGTCGACGCGGAACCTTGCGCAGCGAGCGCGTCCGCGCCGCGCGGCGACTGCGCCGCGCAAGTTGATTGGGTAGGAACGCGTCAACCGAGGACGTTGCGAGCGGTCAGCAGCCGCCGTAGCGCCAGCGGCCGTTCGACGTTGCGAGTCATCCGACTCGCGCGGCGGCGATCGCACTCGTTGCGCCTTGCGCAAGGAAGCACTCGTACGCACTTTCGAATCGGATAACAACTTATGCCCTACGACAACGCGAAAGCGGCGTTGGCGACGGCGTCGGCTACGTCGACGACCGTCGGGACGCGACAATTGACTGCGCTGCGGCAGTGTTTGGTGGTCTCCAGCCATCCGCAGCGCTGCGAATCGCTGCGCGAAGCGGCGATCGAAGGAGGCTGGCTGCCGATCGTGTTCGCCGACGCCGAACTGGCCTGGGACGAATCGCGGCGCAGCGTAATGCCGCTGGTCGTCGTCGACGTCCACGACGCGGCGGACCGCCCGGCCGTTGCTTGCCGTCAACTCGTCGAGCGGCTGTCCCGCGAGTCGGGCCGGCTGCTGGCGGTCTGCGGAGGCGACGCCATGCCGCCGCAAGACGAGATTTGGGCGCGCCAGCTCGGCGCATGGATGGTCATGCCGGGCATCGTCGACGCGCACGATGTCGCGTCGGTTTACGAAGAGGCCGGCAAGGTGATCGAGCGGTCCGAGGCCGCGGCGATTCCATCGATTCCCCACGCGCGTCGCGGGCCGGCCCGACACGGGACGCGCCGCAGAGCACGATAGCGAGACAACCCAACCAGACATCGCGTTCGGCGTTCGCCACGCGAGGCGCGCGAGCGCGCAGCGAGTAACGATTTCGAAGTTTCAATCCCACATCGACGAGAGGACCATTTCCGATGACCCGTACCGCTCAAACGTCCGACGACCACAACGACGAAGACCGAGATCTTCAACACTCGAAGCGCCGTGAATCGGCTGCGACGCCGCCGAAGTTCAAGCAGTCGCCGCGTCCGAAGCGACAAGGTAGTTCGGATTCGTTCAACGGTTTGCACCGTCGGCGGAAGAAGCGAATTCAGTGGTAAACGGCGCACGGCACAAAGAGCGGCGGCAAGGCCGTTGCACCGCCCTTTGCTGCGCCGCGATGAGTAGATATGCAAACGACTTGATCGTCGACGTCGGCCGGTCTCGGTCGGCCCGATGACGTAGACCAGTTCGACAACCAGTTTTTCCTCGTTTCTATCTTTTGGGAGGCGTCTTATGCGAGACACCAACGATCGTGACGACAATTTGGAGTTGGAAGCTTACATCGACGAAGGCCGCAAGCAGCCAGCGCGCGTCGGCGGAAAGCCGGAGCACAAGCGAAAGGCAATCACCCGCCGCGGCGCCGCACCGACGTCGTACAACGGCATGCACCGGCGACGCAAAAAGCGCGTCATGTGGTAGCGGTTCGGCCTCGTTAACGCAATGCGCCGTCGGCCAAACCCTCGCCGGCTACGATGGATTCGTCGTCCATCTCTCGTCCGGCGTCGGTCGGCGAACGATTCACGCGACGGCGGCGACGCGGTGCGACAATGCCGCTCGCCGCCGCACGTTTTGTCCCGTTTCGTCGACTGCCGTGAAAACGCCGCCCGATCGACGCGTTTTCGCGCCCTTTGCCGTCGCGAAATCGTCTGATACGTTGGAAGGCTTGACGTAGAATTTGGCGGGCGTCCGCCGCTCGCATTTTTTCGCGTCGGACACCGGTATCGCCCTTCGTGCGCACCGGCGTCCTTCCCGCCTGCCGATCGAACCGACCCTACCCGCTTGGCCTACTCTGGCGAAGGACATTGGACATGGCCGAGGGGCCGTCACCGACGCTGAAGACGCCGACGTACCTGGGGTTGGTGTTTTCCCAGTTTCTCGCCGCGTTCAACGATCAGGCTACGCACATCATCGCCGTGTTCTACGCGAGCGATATGCTCGTGCGATACGCCAAGGTGCCGTGGATCGACGAAAAGACCGTCGTGTTCATCGTGCCGGCGTGCTTCGTGGCGCCGTTCTTTCTGTTCTCGCCGTTGGCTGGCGTGCTGGCCGACAAGTTCAGCAAGCGGAACATCGTCGTGTTTTGGAAGATGGCCGAAGTGGCGATGATGGCGCTGGCGATGTTCGGCTTTCTGCTGCCGACGCTGGCCGTGGCCGGGTGGGGCGACCCGCGGACGCTGGCGATCTGGAGCGCGGCGATCGCCATCGGCGCGGTGTTCTTGATGGGAACGCACAGTGCGTTCTTCGTGCCGGCCAAATACGGCATCATGCCGGAGATTCTGCATCCGGCGGTGCTCAGCAAGGGCAACGGGTTCTTGGAAGGGTCGAGCTTCCTCGCGCAGATTCTCGGCACGTCGTTCGGCGGGCTGCTGTACGGTCCGCTCAAGCCGACGTTCGAGAACGGTACACTGCAAGCCGGCAGCACGTGGATCATCGGACTGGTGTTGTTCTTGCTGGCGGTGATTGGCGCGGGCGCTTCGCTGTTCATGGGACGCGTGCCGCCGGCGGCTCGCGGGACCAAACTAACGCTCAATCCATTCGCGCCGATGGCGGCGAATCTGCGCGTCGTCCGCCGCAGCCGGCCGTTGATACTGGCAGTGGTCGGCATCGCGTTCTTCACGTCGATGGTGCTCTATCTGCGGCAGACCCTGCTGTATGAAGGGGAGACCGCCAAAGACTTGCAGGCGGCGCGATCGCGTGAAAGCCGCGAAGTCTTGGAGAAGGAAAAACGACGTATCGGCGAGGACGGCGAACACGCGCCGCCAGGAGCCACGCAAACGGCGACGTTCGTGCCCAACGCCTCGGAAGCGCAGCAAGCCGAAATGCGCGTGGCGATGCTCGTCGCATTCATTGGCCTGGGCGTCGGCATCGGCAGTTGGCTGGCCGGGTATTTAAGCGGCGCAAAGATCGAATTGGGCCTCGTGCCGATCGGCGGCGTGTTCATCGCTGCGTCGGCGTCGGCGCTGGCGGCGGTGACCAACGACGGCGGCTCGACGTGGCCGACGGTAACGTGCCTGATTCTCGTCGGCATGGCGGCCGGACTGTATATCGTGCCGCTGTATACGCTGCTGCAAGACCGCGCACCAAAACAGAGCAAAGGCAGCCTCGTCGCCACGAGCAACTTTTTGAATTCCACCGCCGGCTTGGCCGCCGTGGCGGTGTTTTTGCTCGTTACCACCGTGTTCGAGAGCGGCATGCGCGTCAGCCGCGGTATCCTCGATACGCTCGGCAGCAACGCCGCGATGATCGACGGTTTGCAGCGCAAGATGTTTATCCCGCGGTTGCTGTTCCTGACCGCGGCCATCACGACGATCGCCATGCTGGTGTACTTGCGGCGGCAGATTCCCGATTTCTTCTTGCGCAGCGTGGCCTGGATGCGCAGCTATGGGCGGGTCAAGCTGTCGCTGCATCAGGTTCACAACTTGCCGGGCGTCGGTCCGGTCATCCTGTTGACCAACGCCGGATCGTTGCGCGAGGCGTTGCACGTCGTGTCGGCGACCGATCGCGCGTGCAAATTCATCGTCGTTGAACCGGTCGCCGATGTCGACGACGAGCCGGGCCAGCGGATCACACGCTTCTTCGCTCGCCGGGCAGGATACGTGACGATGGCAGCCGACCGCGCGAACGCCACGGCGTGGAACGCGCTGCGGACCGAGTCGTTGCGAGCACTTGCCGGCGAAAACATTCTTGCGATCGCGGCCGGTGGCGATGTCGATCGGTCCGCCGTGGAGGACTTCGTCGACGCTTTGCGGCGAGAGGTTGCCACGCCCGTCGTGCCGCTGCGATACGAGCCGGTCGCTCCCTCCAGCGGGTCGCCGACGGCCAAAATCAAGCACGTCCACCTGACGATCGGCGCCGCGGTCGCCGTGAATGACCCCGCGGACGCGGCGTGGCGATTTCTTTCGGCCGAGGCCGTCGCGGCGGTTTAGACCGCGTTGACCGTGCCGCCGGTATAACTATGGCGTCGCCGTCCCCACCTCGGTACGATGGTAGGTGGTTCGGACCTTGGCGCCATTCGCTTTTCCACTCACATGCCTTTCGGCGGGAGGTTGGTCATGGCGGTTGAACATCGTCGCGAGTTTCTCGCGCAAGTCGGTCGCGGAATGATCGTCGCCAGCGTCGGTTACGCGACCGCATTCGACATGGGCCTCGCGCCGGCATGGGCCGACGACGGGCCGGATGCACTCACCTTCGGCGACCGCGAACGGCTGGTCGCCATGCTCCAAGAAACGCCGGCGGACAAGATTCTTTCCGCCACCGTCGAGCAATTGAAGTCGGGCACGAAGCTCCGCGACATCGTGGCCGCGGCGGCGCTGGCCAACGCCCGCACGTTCGGCGGCGAAGACTACGTCGGCTTCCATACCATGATGGCGCTCGAACCGGCGTTTCACATGGCCAAGGCGTTGCCCAAGGATCGGCGAGCGCTGCCGGTGCTCAAAGTGCTGCACCGCAATAGCCGGCGGATCGGCGAGTTCGGCGGCCACGAGAAAGAAGTGCTGCACGCCGTTGCGCCGGCGACGCTGCCGTCGGGCAAGTCGGCGGCCGAGGCGATTCACGACGCCGTGCGCGGCGTCGAGCTGAAGCAGGCCGAAGGTTTGCTCGTTGCTGCCGCGGCGCGATCGGCGGATCAGGCGTTCAACGATCTGTTGGAGACCGTCTGCGACGAAGCCGAGGTGCATCGCGTCGTGTTGGCTCATCGGGCGTGGGACATGCACCGCCTGGCCGGCGAGGAAAACGCCGGAACGCTGCTGCGGCAGTCGCTGCGATACTGTCTGCGCAATGAAGAGCGAGCGGGCAAGAACGCCACCGGGCCGCGGGCGACCTTGCCGCGCGTGTTCGATCAGTTCAAGCTGGCCGGCCGCTCGTTCGGAGACCGGCAGGTCGACGACGCATGGGTCGAGCGGGTCGGCATGGAAATCTTCGCGGCCAGCGCGGACCGGGCCGCCGACATCGTCGCCGGAGCGATTGCCGAGGGCATTGCGCCGACCGCAATTTCCGAAGCCGTGTCGCTGGCCACGAACCAACTCGTGCTCCGCGACTCCGGGCGAACCGGCCAGCAGATTCAGCCCGGCAAACCGGAGGGCAGCGTCCACGGCGACTCGATCGGCGTGCATGCCTGCGATTCGGCGAACGCCTGGCGGCATATCGCGTTGGTCAGCAACACGCGCAACGCGATGGCAAGCCTGATCCTGTCGGGCTACCAGGCGGCAAGGGATCGTTCTTCGCGCGGCGGCGATTTCCTCAACTGGAAGCCGCGGCCGCTGGAGGAGCAACTCGAAAAAGTCGCGTCGAAGCAAGCCGACGAACTGGCATCGCAACTCGACGGAGCGATTCGCGAGCAAAACCAGGAGCTGGCCGCGGCGATCGTCCATCGCTACGGCGCACTGGGCCATCCGACCGCCGGCGTCATCGACGTGCTGGTCAAATTCGCCATCAGCGAGGACGGCGCGTTGCATGCGGAAAAATACTTCCGCACGACAACGGACGAATTCGCCAGCGCTCGCCCGGCGTTCCGCTGGCGACAGTTGGTCGGCTTGGCCCGCGTGACGGCGAGCGAGTTTGGCCAGCCGGCGCCGGGCTACGAAGAGGCGTGCCGGCTGCTTGGCGTGTGAGCGACGATCTCTGTGCGAAGTTCACCGTCGCTGGGTCAGAGCGGGACAAAAAAATAGTCCGGAGGGCGCGGGTGACCGCGCCCTCCGGACTAAGCGTCCCCCCCTGGGATTTCCTTCGTGTGCTGGACATCAGCGGTCGGTGCTGTCGATCCGGCGGTCGGTTTGCCGAATCTTTTCACCCCAGGGGTTATGCAGACATTTATCGGACCACCGGGGCGATTACCTTTGGCAATCTTTGCCGATTGTAGCGATGGTGACGGCGAGGCGCGATTTTGTTCCGCGCTTCGAACTTGGGGCACGCACGCCGTGAACCGGGTACGGAAAAAAGAAAGCTTCGAGTAGGCGTCAGCCGCGAGCGAAAAACGAGCGGGTACTTTCTTTAACGCAGGGGACGCAGAGGTATCGCAGAGGTCGCAGAGAAGGGCGGAGATCGCGTCCCTTGCGCGGCAGCGCGTCGATTGGCCTCCGTCGAATGCATTCTCCGCGTCCTCTGCGAATCCTCCGCGTCCTCCGCGTTGAAAAACCGACCAGCCCATACTTGCGTAAGAGAGCATATAATTCCCGGTTAGAATTCCGGGTCAGTCGCACGAAGAAACGGCGACGGCGCGGCGTGCTAGCACGTGCGATTCGGGATTCTATTCAACAATCTGTAACGGTTGTGCCGATTTTAAGGGCATCGCGGTTCATTGCCGGTCTGCCGTGCGCATCGTTCTGCGCGGCGGCGTCCTACGAGAAAGGAAGCTCGCGGTGTCACGTACCAATCGAATTCTCGTCACGATCTTTCGCTGGCCGGTGTTCTGGGGAACCCTGGCGACCCTGGGGTTCTATGGCTTGATTCGCGGCGGCGTTTTTTCCGGCGAATTCGCGCACCGCTACTTCGATAGCCACCCGATCTTGCGGGTCGAGATGGCGATGTTCTTCGTGGCGGCGGCGGCGCTGGTGCTCAAGGGCTTCGACGTGGCCGCCCAATTCGCCGTGCATAAACTCAAACTGCTTTCGCCGCGCGAGTCGGACGCCCAAAGCGTGGCGGTGGCCGGCGAACTGCTTGGGGAACTGGAGCACGCCGGACCGGTCGCGCATCAGAGTTATTTGTATCGCCGGCTCCGCGACGTGCTGTTGCACGTCCACCGCAAGCAAGAAGCCGAAGCGCTCGACGAGCAGTTGCGGTACCTGTCCGACCTGGATTCGGCGCGGGTCCAGGCAAGCTACGGTCTCGTGAAGATCGTCGTGTGGGCGATCCCGATGCTTGGCTTTTTGGGCACGGTGGTCGGCATCACCATGGCGCTGGCCGCGATCGATCCCAAGGACATGGCCAACGAGGCATCGAACCGGGCGATGGTGGCGTCGTTGGGCGTGGCGTTCGACACGACGGCGCTCGCCTTGTCGCTGACGATTCCGCTGATGTTCGCCAAGTTTTCCGTCGAACGGTTCGAGTCGCGGCTGATGGACGAGGTC
>JBBDYI010000123.1:0-5106 GCA_040901705.1 Pirellulales bacterium
TTTCCCATGCCTTCGTGGTTGCCACCAACCCCAATTCCTAGGTTTGAAGGTGCACTAGTGATGTACGCCGCCATGTCGGACTCAAGTTCCAACGACGAACGCCGCGAGGACGAGCGCCGCGAAGACGGTGAGCGAGCGAGCAATTTGCGGCCGCTCGATCAAGTACAGCGCTGGATGCAGGCCGTGATTACGCATCCGGCCGGCGTCGCGGCGGGAATCGACAGCGACTCAGCACGGGCAGAGATTCCGCTCGATTCCGCGCACGTCGAGCAAGTCATCGGCCGCAGTCGGGCGCTCGGAAGCCTGGAACGTTTGGCCGTCTACGCGAACGCGTATTACGCGCGGCTGATGGAATGTCTGCGCGAGGTGTTTCCGGTCGTGTGCCGCACGATGGGCGAGGACAACTTCGATCGATTCGCCCTCGGCTATCTGCAAAAGTATCCGTCGCAAAGCTACACGCTGAACGAACTGGGGGCGCGGTTCGCGCAGTTTCTCGAAGAAACGCGGCCGGCGGAGGATGAAGCGGCGGCGACCGCGTCGGACGCATCGACCGGACTGACGGCGGATTGGCCGCGGTTTGTCGTCGAACTTGCCCGACTGGAATGGACGATCGGCGACGTCTACGACGGTCCCGGCGTTGAAAAAGTCGTTACCATGCAGGCCGAAGACATCGCCGCGTTGTCGCCGGAGCGTTGGATGTCGGCCCGGCTGCGGATGGCGCCGTGCGTTCGGCTGCTGGATTTTCAATTCCCGGTCAACGACTTTTTCGCGCGGATGCGCGAACTGCTGCGCGAGCGGGCTGACGCAGAGGACGCCGATACAGAGGACGGTGACGCACAGGCGGCTGGCGAAGAATTGCCGATCCCGTCGCCGGAGCCGACGTATCTGGCCTTGTCGCGGCGGAATTATGTCGTGCGTCGCTATCCGCTTTCGAAGACGCAGTTCGATCTGCTCGGCCAGCTTGCCGCCGGCAACACCGTCGCCGAGTCGTTGACCGCGGCGACGGCCGAATGCCAACTTAGCGACGACGAGCTTGCCGCCGCGCTGCACGCATGGTTCGCCGAGTGGACGGCGGATCAGTTCTTCTTGGGCGTCGCACTCGATTGAGCGGCAGACTCGCGCCAGGTCGGTTGCAATTCGTAGATTTCGAGCGACTCGATCTTCGCGCTTCCGCCCTTGGCGACCAGCGACATCGAGCGGTCGCCGACTGCGGGGCGATGGGCGGTCGAAACGGCGACGCGGCCGCTGCCGGCGAACAGTTCGACGGACCCTCGATCGACCAACGCGCGAAGTTTTAGTTCGCCGTCGTTCAGGTCGAACTTGGCGACGTGCTTTCCGCAGGAGATCGTGCCGGCCGCGGCGTCGTAAACGATTTTCGCCCCGCGCAGCGTCAATTCGATGCGCTTGGCGTCGCCGACGTCAAGCGTCGCCGCCACGTCGAGCAACTCGCCTTCGTTGCGGTCCAAGAAATTCTTCCCATCGGCGAGTTCGATGTTCTCCGCCGTGACGGTCGCCGTGGAGTCTCTCAGTTTTTCCAGTTCAGCCACCGGCTCAACGAATAGCCGCACGCCATCCGGCGTCGTCCGCAGCGTCAGTTCAACGGGCGCGGTCATCTGCTGATTGAAGGGCATGCCCGGAAACGTCACGTCACGTCCCCAACCAATCTGGACGCAGCGCCCATTCGGCGCGTTCGTAAACGTCTGCGCGGCGTAGTAATCACCGTGCCAGACCTCGTGCTTGCCGCCCTGGGACGAAAACTTCTTGCCGTCGAAATCGCCGACGAGGTACTTGCCGTCCGCACCGTACAAGATCCACTGCGTCTTGTCCTTGTCGCCATCGACGGGCAGTTCGCGAATATCCGGGCACTCGAAGAAGTCCGGCGTCTTGCTCTCGAAGGTCCACTTTTTCAGGTCGGCCGAGGAATAGAAGTCGATCGCCTGTCCCTGGCCTTCGTCGTAGACGGCCATCACCCAGCGTTTGGTCGGTTCGTGCCACAGCAGCCGCGGATCGCGGCCCTTGTGCTTCACCACCGGGTTGCCGTCGAATTCTTTCCACGTTCGACCGCGGTCGTTGCTGTACGCGATACACTCGCCGCGGCCGGTGCTCGTATAGGCGAGGACCAGCACCTCGTCGTCGCCGGTCTTGAAGCCGGAGGTGTTCTGCTTGTCGACCACCGCGCTGCCGGAAAAGGCCCAATCGCCATACTGCTTGGGATACAGGGCGATCGGCAGTTCCTCCCAGTGAACCAGATCGCGGCTCACGGCGTGGCCCCAATGCATGTTGCCCCAGTTCCAGCCGTACGGATTGTGCTGGTAGAACAAATGCCATTCGCCGTCGTGGTAGACCATGCCGTTGGGGTCGTTGAGCCAGCCCCGCCGCGACGTGAAATGAAACTGCGGCCGCTGGGCTTCGCTGTATAGCTTGTCGGCGCTGGGTAGCGCGTCGGACAGTTTCAACGCATCGAACGCCTTCGATTCGGCAGGCAACACTGTTTCGACGGTCAGCCGTTTCCCGGCGAGCGGGCGAAGATCGAGGAACGCCCAATAGTCGGCCTCGGCATCGGGCGAAGACATATCGGCCAGTTCGATCTCGAATTCACGAACCGTCGTTTCGCCGTCGCGAATTTTCACTACGCGTTTTGCCGCGCCGTTCTTTACGGGCAAGTGTAAATATCGCCGCTCGGCGACGATCTCGCGCGTCGCCTTGGTCGGCCCGCGGCGACGGTCGCTCTGCACGATGTGATCGACGTTGATGTGTCCCCAACCCCCGGTTTGATTGTCGACGATTTCGATTTTCACCGTCTGGCCGGCGAACTCCTGCACGTCCCAGCTATGCCAATCGAGCCGCTCGCTACCGCCGGGCCGGTCGTTCGGCCCGCTCGCCGTGCGGACCGTTTTGCCGTCGACGATCAGGTTGATGCACGTCTTGCCCGGATGATGCCCGCCGCCGAGCAGAAAGCTGATCCACGGCCGTTCGATCTTGAACTCGCCGGAAGTCAGCCGTCCCGTCGAGTCGTCACCGCCGGCAAACGAGTTGACCAGTTGCTTGCCCTGGTATCCTTCGACGCTCATCTGGTCCGGCAGCGTGCCTTTGGCCGGCGTCTTGCCAAACGCCTCGCCCTCGACTTTCCACGAGCCATAGCCCTCGCCCTCGAAATCGGCGATCACGACGTCGTCGGCCGCCTGCACAACACAAAAGGTCGGCAGCGAAATCGTAGCGGCCGCCATCCAAGCGACGAACCGAAGTAATACCACTTCGAGCATCGTTAAGCTCCGCATTTCCAAATGGAACTAAGGGCAGAATCGTTACTCCCTCACATCGTAACACAATAGTGCATCTTGCTCGCGGATGTACAGTTTCCCACCGACGATCACCGGGTGCGGCCAGCTTGGGTTTTTGACGTCTGGAATCTGGAATTTGCCCTTGAGGTGATAGCCCTCGGGCGTGGCGTCGACGAGGGCCACGACGCCGTTCTGGTAGCGAAAGTAGACGTGACCGTCGGCGTATCCGATCGCGGCCGATCCACTGCCCGGCCCGCGGCCTTCGGACCAGACGATCTCGCCGGTCTTCATTTCCACGCAAACCGGAAAGCCTTTGTTGTGGCCATTGCCGCCGTACAGATAGCCGTCGACGAGCACCATGCCGCCGTGATGATTTTGCAGCTTGTTTCCCTCGAGGAACCAGACTTCCTTGGCCGAGACTTTGTCGCCGCTGGCGGACCTTAGCTGCAGCAGCACGCTGCCCGCGCCGTAGCCGGTCGCGCCGAACACGTAGTCGCCGTCGACGATAGGCGTCGGGACGTTCGCCGTGCCGTTGGCGATGCGGTTGTAGTTCCACAGCACTTCGCCGTCGCTGGCGCGGAAGCTAACCAGCCCACGCCCCATCAGTTGCACGTATTGCTTCACACCGCCGCCGTGCGAGATGACGATCGACGAATAGGCCGCGCCGTCCCTGCCGGACGAACCGAGATCGCCGACTTTCGCCTGCCAGATCGGCTCGCCGTTCGTCTTGTCGAGCGCGACCATCGCCGCGTCCTTGCCACCGGGCGTGCAGACGACTTTTTCGCCATCCACCAGCGGCGATTCGCTGTATCCCCAGCCCGACATCATTTTGCCGCCGAAGTCCTTTTTGAAATCCTTTTGCCAGACGAGTTCGCCGGTGTCGACCTTCAAGCAGACGAGTGCCCCGTGGATGCCAATGGCGTACAAGCGGTCGCCGTCGACCGTCGGCGTGCAGCGCGGTCCGGGGTAGCCGCTGCCGCCGCCACCTTTGCCGATGTTAGTCCTCCACAGTTCCTTGCCGTCGTCGGCCAACGACAGAGCGATCACGTACTGGTCGTCGCCGCGGTCGCCCATCGTGAAGATGCGGCCCTGGGCGATCGAAATCGAGGCGAAACCGCCGCCCAGGCCGGTGGCTTTCCAGGCCAGTCTTGGCGCGTGGTCTTCCCACGACTTCAGCAGCCCTTTGTCCGCGGAGATGCCGTCGCGGTTCGGGCCGCGCCATTGCGGCCATTCGGCGCTGGCGGCTGGAGCGGCGGCGGCAGGCGTGTTCGTAGCGAAGCTGGCGAGGGGTACGGCGAGGGCCACGCAAGCGACGATTTTTGCCGCGGCGCGGACCGTTGGCGTGTGCAATCCGACCATCAAACAACTCCTGCAAGCGTGGAGGAAGCGACCGCGCGAGCGGCCAACTGGGGAAGGGTGAAATCAGGCGGGAATGGGCGGCCTCGGCGGGGCCGAAGGTTCGACCGTCCGAACCAAGCTCCAAGCGGAGCCGAGCGGGACGATCGACACCCGCTAGAGTGTACTTTGACCGACGCGAGGCCGCAAGAAATCGCCAGTCGCCGGCCCGATGTGAGAGGCGAATCCCTTCGCCGAATCAAATGCCAACCAATGCCATCGGCGAAAGGATTCGCCTCTCGCAATGCCTTTCCACGATGTCTTGCCATGCCCGTGGTCCGCCGGCGGCGGTCGCATTACAATGGCCCCAAGCGCTCGAAGTCCGGTTGCTTGAATCCGTGCGACCGTCTCGTCGGCGTCGGCTTTGCCTTACCGCCTTGTATGTTGAAAAAGCATCAGTTAAAGGGACAATCCAAGGCAACGCGTAAGC